>DATICZ010000323.1:0-2320 GCA_035456525.1 Gemmatimonadales bacterium | reverse complement strand
GTTGCTCCGCGTTCCGGTGAAATAGTTGTCAACGCAGACCACTTCGCTGCCTGCGGCGATGAGCCGAGCACACAGATGGCTTCCAAGAAAGCCGGCACCGCCGGTCACGAGGATCCGCGTTGGTGCAATAGGCATTCCGGTCATGGTTCGTTCTCTCGCAGCCCCAATCCACCTCAGAGCGCCGAGCGGGGTCACCCCTAGACCGAACTTTGCCCACTGATTTCTTGTAAGCCCCTGGTACGGCGGGGTTATTGGTAGGCGCGGGGTGGGGGTGTGCCCATGTATAGATCTAGATTTTGCTTGATGTGGCCAGTATATCGTGATCCAATCTTACCATGTATATCGACATCGTGCCCAACCGGGGCTCGCCGCCGGCGGTGCTGCTGCGCGAGAGCTACCGCGAGGGCAACCGAATCCGCAAACGCACGCTCGCCAATCTGAGCAAGCTACCGCCGGACCAGGTCGAGCTGTTGCGGGCGGTGCTACGCGGCGAGCCGCTGGTGCCGGCGGGTGTGGGGCTTGAGATCGTGCGCGCGCTGCCGCACGGCCACGTGCTGGCGGCGCTGGGCATGGCGCGGCGGACCAAGCTCGACCGGTTGCTGCCGCGCGCCGCGGCGCGGCGCGCCCAGCTGGCCCTGGCGCTGATCGTGGCACGGCTGATCGATCCGGCTTCCAAGCTGGCGACGGCGCGGGCGCTGGACGCGACGACGGCACCGCACTCGCTCGGCGCGACGCTGGGGCTGGGCCGGGTGACGGCGAAGGAGGTGTACGCGACGCTGGACTGGCTGGGCGCGGCGCAAGAGGCGGTCGAGGCGGCGTTGGCGCGGCGGCATCTGAGCGCCGGCACGTTGCTGCTCTACGACGTTACCTCCACGTACCTCGAGGGCCGCTGCTGCGCGCTCGCCCGGCATGGCTACAGCCGGGACGGCCGGCGCGACAAGCTGCAGATCATCGTCGGGCTGATGTGCACGGCCGAAGGCTGTCCGCTCGCGGTCGAGGTGTTCGAAGGCGACACCGGCGATCCGGCGACGCTGGCCGCGCAGATCGAGAAGCTGAAGCGGCGCTTTGGGCCGAGGCGCATCGTCCTGGTCGGCGACCGCGGCATGATCACCAGCGCCCGCATCGCTGAAGATCTGACACCGGCCGGGCTGGACTGGATCACGGCCTTGCGGGCGCCGGCGATCCAGAGGCTTGCCGCCGAGGCCGGACCCTTGCAGCTCTCGTTGTTCGACCAGCGCGATCTCGCCGAGATCGAAAGCCCGGATTATCCCGGCGAGCGGCTGATCGTGTGCCGCAACCCAGCGCTCGGCGCCGAGCGGGGGCGCAAGCGCGCCGAGCTGCTCGACGCCACCGAGCAGGCGCTGAGCCGCATCCAGGCCCGCGTCCGGCGCGCCCGTCAACCGCTCCGGGGCGCCGACAAGATCGGCCAAGCCGTTGGCGCCGTGCTCGGCCGGCGCAAGGTCGCCAAGCACTTCCGGATCGCCGTCACCGACGACGACCTCAGCTTTGCGCGGGATCGGGCGCAGATCGCTGCGGAAGCCGCGCTCGATGGCGTCTACGTGCTGCGCACCAATGTGCCGGCGGACAGCCTGAGCACCGCCGACACGGTGCGCGCTTACAAGAGCCTGGCTCGCATCGAGCGGGCTTTCCGCAGCCTCAAGACGGTCGACCTCGAGCTGCGCCCGGTCTTTCACTGGACCAGCCCGCGCGTGCGCGCCCATGTCCTCTTGTGCATGCTCGCCTACTACCTCGAATGGCACATGCGCCAGGCGCTTGCCCCGATCCTGTTCGCCGAGCACGACCCGGCCGCCGGCGCCGCCCAGCGCGCCTCGCCGGTGGCCAAAGCGCAGCCGTCCCCGGCCGCCCGGCGCAAGGCCAAGACCAAGCGCACCGACGACGGCCTGCCGGTGCACAGCTTCAGATCGCTGCTTGCCGACCTCGCCACGCTCACCCTCAACACCGTCCGCTTCGGCCGGGCTGCAACATTCTCGGTGCTGGCCACCCCGACCGAGATCCAACGCCGCGCCTTCGAGCTGCTCGGCCTCAGCCCCGCCCTGTAGCCAGCGCCCAGAAAAATCTCCGTGCGCCCTCAATCACTTCGTCGAAATCCGGGCAAAGTTCGGCCTAGTGGAGAAGGCCCAGATGATGACAGCGCACGAGAGCCCGCGCACGACCGAGCTCTATGATCACATCCTCCAAATCCGCACTTGCCGGTCGTTTCGTCGACGAGGCTGAGGGTCCGCTGCTAGCTCGGGTCGGCGGCGCGCAACCGCTTCGCTAGCGCCTGCAGGAGCTTCCATCCGATGGTGCCGTTCCTTTC
>DATICZ010000322.1:0-47675 GCA_035456525.1 Gemmatimonadales bacterium | reverse complement strand
GGCTCGAGCCTCACGCTCGCCTTCGTGCACCTGGCGCTCTCGACGGCCATTCAGGCCGCGTTGCGCGGGGCTGAGCCGTATCCCTTCCTGCCCAGGCTGGTCGACAACTTCGCCGCCTCCTACCACTGGAACCTGCTCATCTACTGGGCGATCCTGGCGCTGGTGCACGCCCGCGACTATGCCCGGGACGCCCAGGAGCACCGCGTGCGTGCGGCGGAGCTGGAAACCGGGGTAACCCGGGCCCGGCTCCAGGCCCTCAGCATGCAGCTGCGGCCGCACTTTCTTTTCAACACGCTCAACGCCATCGCCGAGCTGATCCACGAAGATCCCGACGCGGCTGAGCGCATGGTGGGGCGGCTCGCCGACCTGCTGCGCCGCACGCTCGAGACCGACGGCTCGGCCGAGGTGCCGCTCGCCATGGAGCTGGAGCTCGTCGATCGCTACCTCGACATCCAGGCGGTGCGGTTCCAGGACCGGCTCCAGGTGCGCTGGGAAGTGGCGAGCGATGCCCGGGCCGCGCAGGTGCCGGCCATGATCCTGCTGCCGCTCGTGGAAAACGCCGTGCGCCACGGCGTATCGACCCGACCCGGACCGGGAGAGGTGGGGATCCGGGCGCGGCGGGAGGCCGACACCTTGCGGCTCGAGGTATGGGACGACGGGCCCGGTCTGGACCCGTCGGCGCGGCGCGCGCCACGGCGCGGTATCGGCCTCGCGAACACGCAGGCGCGCCTGGCGCAGCTGTATGGGACGACGCACCGCTTCGAGCTGGTGGACGGTACGCCGACCGGGCTCGTGGTGCGCGTGTCGCTGCCGTTCAGGGCGGAGCGCGTCGCATGACGATCCGGACCCTGCTGGTGGAGGACGAGCCGCTCGCCCTGCGGCGCCTGCGCCGGCTGCTGCGTGACGAGGCCGATGTGAAGGTGGTGGGGACCTGCGGGGACGTGCCGGCCGCACGGACGGCGATCGATACGCTCGCCCCGGACCTGCTGCTGCTCGACGTGCGGCTCCCCGGAGCGGACGGGCTGAGCCTGCTCGAGGAGCTGCCCGTCGCGCGGCGGCCCGCGGTGATCTTCGTGACCGCCTTCGACCGGTACGCGGTCCCGGCGTTCGGCCACGAGGCGGTCGACTATCTCCTCAAACCGATCGACCCCGAGCGGTTCCGGACCGCGCTGGCGCGTGCCCGGCGACGGCTGGCCCGGCCGGAGCGGGCGGGGAACGGCGCGCCGCTCACCCGGCTGCTGGTGCGCGAGCGCGGCCGGGCGTTTTTCGTCCGCGTGGACGAGGTGGATTGGCTCGAGGCCGGGGGCAACTACGTCCGGGTGCACGTGGGACGGGCCACGCACCGGGTCCGCCTGCCGCTCGCCCGGCTCGAAGCCCGTCTCGACCGGCGCGCCTTCCGCCGCATCAGCCGGTCGCACATCGTGCGGCTCGATGGGATCCGCGAGCTGCAGCCGTGGTTTCACGGCGACGGCCTGGTGATCCTGACGAGCGGCGCGAAGCTCCGTTTGAGCCGGCGCTACCGCGACCGCCTCTACGAGCCCACCTAGTTCTCGATCGCCGTCAGCTCGTTCCGGCCGCCGCCGCCCCTGGGTTGCAGCTCCAGCACCAGGCCGACGCCCGGAGCGTAGAACTTCGCCTCACGAGCTCCCGGTTCCAGCGGCGTCCATTCCTCGGTCTTCAGACATCCCGTAAAGGCTCCATACACTACTTCGGCCGTCGCGGACAGGGACAATACCTTGGCCATATCCTCCGCGACGCCCGCGGCGAATTCCTGCTGATACTGAGCTCCGACCTTGGGCTTGGCGAGCATGATGAGCCCCGCCGAGGCTCCGTTCACGCCGGCTTCCCAGGAGCCTTCGGTCCCGACGACGACCCCGTTCTGGATCTGCCTGGAGTCTTCCCCCAGGTACCAGACGTTGCCCTGCGTGTCCTGTGCGTACCAGTCGAACGTGTCCTCCACCAGCACACCGTCGAGATATGCCTGATCGTGCACCACGGTCGCCGCGATGCCGAGGATGCGCTTGGTCTTGTTGGTCACCTCGACCACGTTCGTTTCCAACCCCTCTGCGGTCTGGCTCTGGTACCGAAACACCCTCCCAGGCGCAAACGCGAGGTACGGGTTGTCGATCCGGGCGACGAAGCCGCTGGGGTCGGACGGGAAAGTCGGCAGCGTGGTGTTCGAGAAGTCGGGTGCCGCAACACGATCGGGCCCGCAGCCCGCACCAACAGCACCTGTGAGAGCGATGAGGATGGCGGGCCAGGTGGGACGAGACATGATGCACCTCCATCTATGTTCACGGGGACCGTGTCCCCGATGTTGTTGTGCGTGACGGCCGCACGGCTTGTCCCGGGGAAGACACCGTCCGCTTTGCGAAGGTCCCGCCCGGCCCCGTAATCCTCCCGCCCGCCCCGCAACCGGTTACTCGCGACGTCGCTCCTGGCAGATTCCCGCCACCACACGCCAGGAATCCCTGCAATGTCGCTCTGGGCCACCAAGTCCATCACCGCGCTGCGCGCCGAAGCCGAGGCGGCGGGCGATCGATCACTCAAACGGACGCTGGGTCCGTTCAACCTGGTGACCCTGGGGATCGGCGCGGTCATCGGTGCGGGGATCTTCGTGCTGACCGGCCAGGCCGCCGCGCTGCACGCCGGGCCGGCCGTTCCGGTTTCCATGGCGCTGGTCGGCATCGCCTGCGCCTTCGCCGGTCTGTGTTACGCCGAGATGGCGAGCGCCGTGCCCGTCGCGGGGAGCGCGTACACCTACGTGTATGCCACGATGGGCGAATTCGTGGCCTGGATCATCGGCTGGGACCTGGTGCTCGAGTACGCGGCCGGCGCGGCCGGGGTAGGCGTGGGCTGGTCCGGGCACTTCGTCTCCCTGCTCGACCAGTTCGGCCTTCGCCTACCCGCGGCGCTCGCGGCCTCGCCGACGGTGTGGTGCACCGCAGCCCAGGTCGGGACAATGGGCGCGCCCGGATGCGCCCATGCGGGGCTCAATTGGACGGGGGCCATCGTGAATCTCCCGGCCGTGGTCATCGTCGCGTTGATGTCCACGGTGCTGGTGATCGGGATTCGCGAATCGGCGCGCGTCAATAATCTGATCGTGATTCTCAAGGTCGCGATCATCCTGCTGGTGGTCATCGTGGGCCTGTCGCACATCACGCCGTCCAACTGGAAGCCGTTCGTCCCGCCGAACAGCGGCGAGTGGGGCACCTTCGGCTGGTCGGGCGTGCTCCGGGGGGCAGGGCTCGTGTTCTTCGCCTACATCGGCTTCGACGCTGTGTCCACCACCGCGCAGGAGGCGAAGAACCCTCAGAAGGACATGCCGATTGGCATCCTCGGATCGCTCGCGATCTGCACGGTGCTCTATATGATCGTCTCGGCGGTGCTCACCGGCATGGTGCCGTACACCCAGCTCAACCTGCCGGCGCCGATGGCGTACGCCATGGAACAGATCGGCGCGCCCTGGCTGGTGCGGGTGTCGGTGGACATCGGGGCCGTCCTCGGCCTGGGCTCGGTGATCCTGGTGATGCTGCTCGGGCAGTCGCGCGTGTTCTTCTCGATGTCGCGCGATGGCCTGCTCGGCCGCTGGGCGGGCAAGGTGCATCCCAGGCTCCGGACGCCGTACCTCTCGACCATCTACACCGGCGTCGCGGTCGCCATCGCCACCGGCCTGCTGCCGCTGCAGTTGCTCGGCCAGCTCGTGAACATCGGCACGATGCTCGCGTTCGTCCTGGTGTCCGCCGGCGTCTGGATCCTGCGCCGCACGCGTCCGGACCTCGAGCGCCCGTTCCGGACCCCGCTCGTGCCGTTCGTCCCGATCATGGGGATCCTCACCTGCTTCGGCCTGATGCTCACCCTCCCCGCCGATACCTGGATCCGCCTCCTGGTATGGCTGCTCATCGGGTTCGCGATCTACTTCGGGTACAGCCGGAAGCACTCGAAACTGCAACAACAGCGTAACGCAGAGGCGTCGAGCGAAGGCGTCAAGCCAGAACGTCGAGCGGAAGCGTCGAGCTGAGGCGTCAACGGCGCTCGACGCCTCTTACTCGACGCCTCTGCTCGAGCCGTTTCTCGACGCCTCTGCTTGACGCCTCTGCTCGACGTCTCTGCTTGACGCCTGTTATTCTTGTGCATGACCTCCTCCGTCGTTCCGGTTCCCCCCGAGCGGGTGTCCGCCGCCCGTGAGATCGCCGCGATCCTGACGCCGGGGCTGCGCGTCGCGCTCACCACGCACGTCAATGCCGACGGCGACGGCGTGGGGAGCGAGGTGGGGCTGTGGCACCTGTTGCGCGGCCACGGCCTCCGCCCCGTGATCGCCAATCCGACGGCGATTCCCGACCGGTTCGGCTTTCTCCTGCCCCCGGGGGCCGACGCGAGCGATCGGGCGGGTCGCGAGATCGCCCAGGCCGCCGTGGTCATCGTGGTCGACATCTCGGACCTGGGACGCCTGGGGGACCTGGCGACCGCGGTGCACGAACGGCAGGCGCCGGTGGCCTGCATCGACCACCACATCAGCCCGGGGACGCTTCCGCCGGGGCCACGGCTGGTCGCTCCCGAGGCGACCGCGACGGCGGAGCTGGTGTTCGACTTCGCCGCGGCCCTGGAATGGCCGCTGTCGGCCGAGGCGGCGCGCGCGCTCTACGTCGGTATTCTCACCGACACCGGCGGCTTCCGGTTCTCGAATACGACGCCCCGCGCGCTGCGCGTGGCGGCGGCCCTGCTGGAGCACGGCGTGGAGCCCGAATCCATCTACGAGGCCGTCTACGCGAGTGCGCCGGAGGGACGGGTGCGACTCCTGGCCGAGGTTCTCCAGACGCTCGTGGTGGAGCCGGAGCGGGGCCTCGCCTGGGTGACGGTGCCGGCGGGCGCGCTGGAGCGACACAGCGTCACGCCCGACGACCTGGACGGCGTCGTGGAGCACGCGCGCTCGATCGCCGGCGTCCGCCTGGCGCTGCTGTTCCGCCAGATCGCGAACGGGCGCATCAAGGTGTCGTTCCGCTCGATGGGCAGTGTGGATTCCGCCGCGCTGGCCCAGGGCTTCGGCGGGGGCGGGCACCACAAGGCGGCCGGCGCCTCCTTCGCGGGGTCGATCGCCGACGTCCAGGAGCGCGTGCTGGACGCGGCCCGGAGCTACCTCAACGGCGTGAAGGCCTGAGGCGGCGGGGCCGGGTGGCGCGGGCTCACCCGACGAGCCACCACCCCACGCCCATCGCGACGGCGAGCCCGGCGAGGCCGGGGACGGCCCGCCGACGGAATGGCGGGGATCCGAGCGCGATCGCGACGCCAAGCTTGAGGAACGTGTTCGACAGCATAGCCACTGTGATCGCCTCCGCCGCGAGCGCCGCCCCGGCGCCGTCGGCTCCGGCCAGGCTGCACATCGACAGGGTGATCGCGTCGACGTCGGTGAGGCCGACCAGGGCCGCCGATGCCAGCACGCCGGGTGTCCCCCACCACTGTTGCACGAACGGGATGGCGGTGAGGACGACCTGGAATGCGGCCGCCATCTTGAGGGCGGACCAAAGCGCCAGGGGATTGCGCCGCGGCGTGCCGCTGTCGGCGTCGTGCGACGGCCGCGCCAGCGCGACGACCACGAACCCGGCTCCCACGATGAGCGGCGGGACGAGATAGAGGGCGAGCGCCCGCGTGACGGGCGGGTTGAGGATCGTCGTCAGGACCGGCACGCGCAGCAGCAGCACGGTGCACGCCGCCATTACGCCACGGGCTAGCCCCGGGCTGAGCGACGGCTCGCTCCGGCTCTGACGCGCGAAGGTCCAGGTCACCGCGGTCGAGGAGACGAGGCCGCCCAGCAATCCGGTGATGCCCAGGCCTCGGGTCTCTCCTACAGCGCCCCGCGCCAGGTAGCCCAGGAAATTCAATCCCGAGAACAGCAGCACCATCGTCCACAGTTGCCGCGGACGGATGCTGTCGAACGGCCCGTACGGCCCCGCGGGGAGCAGCGGGAGGATGACCAGCGCCAGCACGGCGAACTGCAGCGCCGCCGAGACCTCCTCTTGCCCCATGCGGCCGATGATCTTCTGGATCCGGGTCTTCTCGACCAGGGCGAGCACCATGATCGCCGCGCAGGCGCTCGTGACGAGCGGGAAGCCCAGTCCGGCGACCGTGCCGAGCGCGAGCACGGTGAGGGCGGCGACCTCGGTCGTCCCGTCAACCGCCGGCCCGCCCGGTCGCGCGGCGGCGACGTACGCCGCGACCGTGAGCGCCATCGCGCCCGCAAGGAGCAGTGCGCCGAGGATCAACAGGTTCCCGCTGACCAGCCAGCCCGCGATTCCCCCGAGCGTACCGAGCAGCAGGAACGTCCGCGCACCGGCGAAGCGTGCCTCGGGACCCGACGCGTGGCCCGACCACTCCCGCTCGATCCCCACCGCGAGGCCCGCCAGCGCGGCCACGCCGAGGCGGCCGGCGATCTCGAGATCGAGCGTCAGGTCGATCACAGGAGACACAAGATGCGTGAGAAGGGGGGGACTAGCTACGTAGGAAGCGAGCAGGGAGCACGGAGCAGTCGATCCTGCTCCATGCTCTGTGCTCCGTGCAGGCAACCTACCAGTCGAACCAGTGACTGGCTTTGATCAGGAACGTGTTGTCGGGATGCTGGTGGAACAGGTTGTCGAAGTCGCGCCGGAACGACCGTGTCCCGTAGGCCGGTTCGAAGTCCGCGCGCCCTTGGTTCCACACGAGGTAGATCGTCGAGCCGGGCTTGTACTCCCAGCGCAGCACCAGGTTCGAGCGGAACTGCTGCACGTTGAAGTCCTGGGCCACGCTCGGGTCGAAGTACGGCTGGAACCGGCCGGCATAAGCTTGCGCCCGCGGGGTCGCCGACAGCTCCCGCACGCTGGAGTAGCGGCCCTTGGAGACGAACGGCTCGGCGTACAGCTGCAGCGTGAGGTTCGGCGTGGCCGTGAAGTTGATGCGCCACTGGAGACTCATGGTGCGCTGCTCGAGGTGGGCGAAGGTGTAGTGGGTCACCTGCGCGGCGTCGGTGAAGTTCCCGGTCCACTG
The DNA here is from genome assembly GCA_035456525.1 of Gemmatimonadales bacterium. Classification (GTDB taxonomy): domain Bacteria; phylum Gemmatimonadota; class Gemmatimonadetes; order Gemmatimonadales; family GWC2-71-9; genus DASTHG01. The sequence continues at coordinate 40,655 of DATICZ010000322.1, read as the reverse complement.
GGTGTGGTCGGTGTTGCGGGTGGCGCTCAGCGCGAGCGAGGCGGTCCAGCGGGACGACACGCGCAGGTCGATCTGGGGGCTCAGGTTGAGGGAGGTCGAGCGGCCCTCGTCGCCGCGCCAGTAGTTCATCCAGAGGAACGGCACCACGACCTTGCGGCCGTCGCCCTCGATCCCGGCCCAGGGGGCGATATAGGGGTCGACCCGGAGCGCCGGACCACCCCGGGCGCAGCGGTCGCAGAACGCCGTCCCGAGCTGCCCCAGCGTGCCGCCGGCGTGCAGCCACCAGTGATTCCACAGCTCGGTATGGACGTTTGTGTTCACCGCGTGCTCGAGCGGCAGCCCCGCCGTGGTCCAGTCGTTCCACTCGTTGAAGTTCCAGAACAGGCGCTGGAACACGCGCGTCGGCTTGTTCCAGTGCAGCTGCGCCCAGGTGGCCTGCGCCTGCCAATCGGCGCGGCGCAGGAAGCCGAGGTCGTTGATCTCGTAGCCCGGGGACACGCGCTGGTAGCTCGCCTCGAAGAACAGCCGGTCGCCGCTGAACTTGCCGAACTTCACCTGCTCGGTGTGGCCGGTGAGCGAGGTGCGCGAGGGATCGAAGCGCAGGGCGCCGTCGCTGCGCTGGTAATAGTGCGTCGCGTTCTGCTGCGTCGCCGCGATCGCCGCGGGTGAGCCGGTCACCCGGCTGCCGGTGACCGAGGCGTCGAGCTCGTACCGCTTCTGCAGGAAGCGGTGCCGGAGATCCACGCCCGCCACCAGGGCTCCCGAGCGCAGGTAGTCCCTCGACCAGTGATCGTTGGCGCGGTTCACCGCCGTGGCGATCACCCCGAGCACCGTCGCGCCGCCGCGGAAATCCTGCGTCGCCCGCGCCACCGCGTAGTTCGTTGGGGGCTCGATGGTGCGGCCCGCGGCGCCGACCTGCCGCTGGGTGACCGCGTCGAGCAGCCCGAGCGAGAGGCCGGAGGGGGTCCGGCCGGTCGTCTTCGCGGCTCCCAGGATGGTGGTGGCAGTGGGGGACGTGGCGTCAGCATACAGGCCGGACAGCTGCGGCCCGCGCCCGATGCGGCGCGAGTAAAACAGGTTCTCACGTCCGCAATCGTTGACGGCGTTGCAGTTGACGTTGAAGCTCAACAGCCCGGCGCCTTCGATGAAGAACGGCCGCTTCTCCCGGAAGAACGTTTCGAAGGCGCTCAGGTTCACGACGGACGGGTCCGCCTCGACCTGCCCGAAATCGGGATTGACGGTTCCATCCAGCGTCAGGTTGGACGTCACGCCGTACTTGAAGTCGGCCCCGGCCGTGAAGCGCTGGTCGCGGTCGAAGCCGCTGGCGGTCGGAACGGACACGTTCTTGGTCACCACGTAGGGCGCGACTTCGAGGCGACGCGGGGACGAGATCCCCTCGATTCCCGTCACCTCGCCGAGCTGCGAGGCGAAGGTGTTCTGGTTGCGATGGTACGCCGGCCAGCTGACCCGCTCCTTGAACCGCTCGATGTCGCGCCACACCGCGAAGCCGAAGGTGTGGGTCGGCGCGCTCGCGTAGCGCAGCTGCGAGAGCGGGATCCGGAACTCCGCCGTCCAGCCGAGCGAATCCACCGTGGTCGCCACCTCCCACACCGCGTCCCAGGCGTCGTCCTCCTGCGTGTCGTTGTAGATGGCATAATCGCGCTTCACGCCGGACGGGCTCACGGCGAACTCGTAGCCGGAGCGACGATCGTGATAGGAATCGATGACGATCTTCAGCTGGTCGGTGGGGGGACGCACGTCGCGGCGTGACAGGATCCGCTGGATCTTCTCGGGCTCGGGGTCGAACGCGCGGACGAACGCATAGAAGTTGTGGGCGTCGTAGGCGACCTTCGCGAGGGTCGCGAAGCGCGCCGGCTTCCCCTCGTCCGGATCGAACTCCACGAATTCCGTGATCGGCTGGGCCTGACGCCAGACCTCGTCGTCGTCTCGGCCGTCCAGCACCGGCGGGCGCACCGCACGGGCGGCGCTCGCCCTGGTAGCGCTGGGACTCGAGGCAGTGCTCGAGGCCACGGCGACGGACTGGCTCTGCAGACTGACGGCGACGGTCAACAGCACGGTCGATGCGAGCACGCGAGCACCCCGAGGAGACGGATCGAGGAGTAAGACAGCATACGAGCCAAAAGGGTTGTGTGCCCGCATCCGGGAGAGTTCTGACCGATTGCTCACAGTCCCGCCCGGTGACCCGGCCGGCCGGGGGATATCATTGAGCCCCTACACCTTACCCGGTGAGGCCACCGATGTCGTCAGCTCGCGTCGCGTTCCTCTTCGCAACCGCCGCCGTCGTGGAGCTGAGTCCTTCCGCCCACGCCCAGGGCCGCTTCCCGCCCGATTCGCTCAAGAACCTCAAGGTCTTCCCCAAGGACATTTCTCCACGCGCCTTGATCGATACCATGCGGGGGTTCGCCCTGGCGTTGGGCGTGCGCTGCGTCTACTGCCACGTGGGAAAGGAGGGGCAGCCGCTCGACTCGGTCAACTTCGCTTCCGACGACAAGCGCACCAAGAAGGTGGCCCGCGTGATGCTCGACATGGTGAAGCACATCAACGGGGAGCACCTGGCCGACGTGCCCGACCGGCCCCAGCCGCTCGTCGTCGTCCGTTGCGTCACCTGCCACCGCGGCGTGGCCCGTCCGCGGCTGCTGGACGACGACCTGCGGCTGGTCCTGGCCGATTCGGGGCTCGACGCGACCGAGCGCCGCTACCGCACCCTGCGGGAGCGCTACTATGGCAGCGGGTCCTATGACTTCGGGGAAATGGTGCTGAACCAGCTGGCGCGGGCAGAAGCCCAGGCGAGACGGTTCGACAATTCACTGGGGCTGCTCAAGCTCAACGCCGAGTTCTATCCTGCCTCCGCCCAGATCCCATTCCTCGAAGGGGAGGTGTACCTGCAGCGCGGCGACACCGCGGCGGCCATCGCCGGCTATCGCGACGCGCTGGCGAAGGACTCGACGAATGCGGCGGCGCGGCGGCGGCTGGCGGCGTTGGGGCATTAACAAGAGGTCGGTGGAGGATGGTGGTCCTCCACCGTCCTCCACCACCTAGGGTTTTCCTATCGGCGCCAACGGTGGGGCCACGGGCGCGGCCGGTCGCGCGGTCGCCGCGTCGCGCCGCGACAAGAACCGCTCGATATCGGCCGCGGCCAGCTCGCGATGCGCCTGCGTCTCGGCGTCGGCGGTGGCCGGGGCGCGAGCCAGGCTTCGGGTGATGCGCCGCAGTCCCCACTCGGCCGCGGCACGCGCCTCCGGCGTCGCCGCCGGCTCGTCGGCGAGCCGGACCAGCTGATCCAGCACCACGCGCTGCGTCACCCGCAACAGGGCCGCGTGCCGGGCCGGTGACGGAATCCCCCAGGTGCGCGCGACGATGCGGCCGATCACGTCCGTGAGCGTCGGCAGGGACGCGTCCCGGTCGGCCAGCGCGGCGACACGCGCGGTGCGTTCCGTCGAGAGCAGCCCCCCCGTCACCTGGGTCGCGAGCGTGCGCGCCGCGCCGAGTTGGTCGAAGGCCGGCGCGGCGGGCGAGCGGAAGCCCCGGGCATCCCGGCCGTAGCCGAACGGCGCCGGAGCGAGGTCGGCCAGCACCCGCTCGGGGATCGCCAGCTCGGCCGGCTGAATCGCATCGAGCAGCAGCTCGAGCGCGCGGCGTTGTCGCGCGGCGGGAATGATCCGGGTGACGGGCAGTGAGTCCCCGCGCACGCCGTAGCGGTACTCCATCCCGCCCACGGCCTTGATGGCCGCCCCCAGGGTGAATCGGTGATGCAGGTACACGGTGGCGAAGCGCCGGCTCAGCAGCGCCATCGGCTCGCCCGGCTGGATGGCGCGCTCGTCGAAGCGGGCGATCAGGGTGTCCCGCACCGTCTGTACCCGCGCCAGCTCTTGCACCGCGTCGCTCCCGTTGATCCAGGTCGTCCCTTCGGGATACGAGTTGGCGTCGCCCTCGTCGGGGTTGGTGAGAAAGCGCAGTCCATGCGCCATTCCCTCGTGCACGATCGCCTCGAGCCCCGCGACTTCCCGGCCGGCGGGGAACTGGGTGTACGCCCAGCGGATGGCGAGGGAGTCGTAGGCGCCCGGCCCGTCCCGGTAGGCCTGGGAGAGGTCGACGCGACCATCGACGAGCCGGATGAGCGGGGCGGGGTAGGCCATGACCGAGGTGCGACCATCGGCCGCGGCGATGAAGTTGTGGGCCAGGCCGAGCGTGTGGCCCACCTCGTGGGCCACGTGCTGGCGGCGGCGAGCCATCGCGAAGTCCACTGCGCTCACCGCCGGATCGAGACCGGCGATCCAGTCGCCCAGACCTTCGTCCATGTTGAGGGGATCCGCCTCCTCGGCTCCCGCCACGGCGGGGGCGACGCCCGCGAAGATGTCGTAATCCACGACGGAACGGTGCGACTCCAACCGGACGGCCGCTTTGATGATCTCTCCGGTGCGCGGGTCCACGAACGCGGGGCCGATCGAGTAGTCGGGGTCGGTGCGGTGCACCCACTGGATCACGTTGTAGCGCGCGTCCATGGGGTCCATATCGGCAGGCATGTCTTCGACGCGAAAGGCGTCGCGGAACCCCGCTGCTGCGAACACGGCGTTCCACCACATCGCGCCCTGGCGGAACGCGGTTCGGTAGGGCTCGGGGATGCCTGCATCGAGATAGTAGACGATCGGCTGCACCGGCTCCGAAACGGCTGCGGCGGGGTCGCGCTTCACCAGGCGATGCCGGATTGCATAGCGCGTGACGTAATCGCGGTCGAGCGGCTGCGCGAAGTCGTAGAAGGACACGGCGAACACCCCGATGCGCGGGTCGAGGCGCCGCGGGCGGAATCCCGAATCGGGCAGGGCGACGAGCGAGAGGTGCTGGCGCAGCGTCACGGCTCGCCCCTCCGGAGCGTGCGACTGGACGGCGCGTCCTGGTTGGTCGCTCGTGAACGTGAGCGTGGCCTCGATCTCGGTGTTGCGGGGAAACGCCCGGGTGCGCGGCAGGAAGATCGTGCTGCGGTCGCGGTCGATCTGGAACGTGCCCTGATTGGACCCGCGCAGCGCGCCGCGCACGTCGGTGAGGTCGGTCAGCACGAACGACGACGCGTCCACCAGCAGCCGGCCGCCCTCTTCGGCCTGGACCTCGAACGCCGCCACCGTGGAGCGGGGGAACGACTCGTTCACCGAGCGCACCAGCGCCGGGTTGTCGCTCAGCGCCCGGTACTGCGGGTTCTGGAGCACCAGCAGGACGCGGGGGCCGACCCGCTCGAAGCGGGCGATCTGCTCCTGCCCGATGGTGCCGCGATCGAGGCCCAGCCCCGTGCCGGCGTCTCCCAGGCCGGTGGCGAGCGACGGCAAGTAGAGGAAGTCCTGGTCCAGGCGCCCGGCGGGGATCTCGAGCAGCAGCCGTCCCTTGGCCGCGTCCCAGTAGAGCGGGAAGTAGCCATCGCGCTTCTCCAGGGCGCGCGTGGCGTCGGTGATCGGTTGCTGGGCGCGGAGCGGCGGGGCGCACACCGGCACGGCCGCGCCGCCGAGGATCAGGAGCGTTGCAGGAGGGGAGATTCGCATGGGGCTATCGTCTCCGAAGCTAGGAGTCCCGGTGCGCGGTCTCTGGAGAGACCGGCGAATTCTTCGATGCGTTTCGGCTTGTTCCCCGCCGCCGCAACGACGGCCGGGCTGGGGATGAGCGTCGGCATGCGTCCCGTTCGGGTTGGGGGCGCCGTCAATAATGAAGGGCGCGCACGGGGTCCAACAGGGCTCGGATGCGCGACGTGCCGGCACGGGGGATCCCGCGCCGGCACGGATGGAGCGGCGTCGCGCCTACGACCTGGTGACCGTGTACTGCCCGCAGCCCGTGAACTGGATCGTGACGGTGGTCGTCGTGCCCCGGCGCGTCACCGCGGCGATCAGCTTGCCCCGGTCGAATCTGGGCCGGTCCGAACACGTGGCGTCGTAGTGGAGGACCTCCGGCGTGGACACTTGCAGGCCGAAGGTGATGCTGCCGTTCCGCGTGATGGTCGACGTACCCTCGATGGACAGCGAACCGCTGGGCAGCGGCGCGTCCCGCACGATCGAACCGGTCACGTCCGCCGTGAAGACGATGGACCAATCGCGGACGTGCGTGGCGGCCGCGCCGTTGGCGAACACGTAGTCGGTGCGGAAGCCGGTCTCCGACTGCGACAGGGTCGTCTCATCGCGGATCGCCGCACGGCTGCCGTTCTGGGTGACCGATGCCCGCAGCCCGTCGCGGCTCACGAAGATCCGCACGAGGTCGGTGAACGTGAGCTTGAGCGAGCCGTCGGTTCCCTGCGGCGTCGGGTCGATGATGTCGATCAACCCCCGCACGGTATCGGCGCCGCGACGGAAGCCGATCACGCAGTCGGTGAAGGTGACACGGATCGAATCGGGGACTCGATCGCCGTCGGAATTCACCACCGGTTGCGGCGCGATCTCGGGCGTGCAGCTGCCCGAGATCAGCAGGGCTCTGGAAAACGGCGCGCCCGGCACGAACCCGATGCCGCTCGAGGCGGAGCCGGCATCGAGCTCGTTCTCGACGTCGGCCGTGATCACGGCACCGATGCTGTCGGCTTCCGCCTGGGAGAGCGGGGGTGCCGGCGGGGACATGCGATCGCTGCAGGCCGCAAACACGGCGCCGGCGGCCGCAACCAGGACCGCCATCGCGCTGCGACGCAGGGGGGAGTGCATGACGACGGACTCCAGGGTGAGGAAGCGGGGCATGGGGCTCAGGGAGTGAAGAACTCGGCCATGTTGGACGCATTCGCGGCGGCTCCGGGGAAGCTGGTCAGGCCCAGCCCCTCGGCCATCAGCCGCAGCGTGTTCTCATGCTGGTACAGCGTGGCCGAGGTGAAGCCGGGCTTCGCCTTGGGGCTGATCGCGGTCCAGACGATGCGGCCCCCGCCGTGGGTGTTGTCGCTGTCGGCTTCGTCGAAGACGATGACGAGCAGCCCGGCGGTCTGGAACGACGGACTCGCCAGCAACGGGGCGATGTTGGTCTGCAGCCAGGCGTCGGCGGTCTCGAGGCTGCAGTCGTGCGCGTCGTTGCACAGGTTCGGCACCACGAACGCGTAGTTCGGCAGCGTGTCGCCGGCCAGATCGCTCGCAAACTGCGTGAACGGCACGAGCCGCTTGAGCTGCGCCGAGTCGTTCACCACATCGGAGAAGAACGACAGCGGGTTGTGCTTGCGCGCGTAGCCCCCGGACTTCTGGCCGGTGTACCCGACCGAGGGCAGATCCTCCGCGTACGATTTCCACGTCTTTCCCGCGGCGAGGAGGTGGCGCACGATGTTGTCCTCGGTGATCGTCGCCGAGTAGCTGTCGCTGTTGGTGATGATCTGCCCCGCGGTCAGCATGAAGTAGTTGCCGATCGAGGGGTGCGTGTTGGCGTAGTACTGCGTGGCGTACCCGTACTGCGTCATGAGGGAGTGCAGGTACGGCATGTGCACGCTGTCCACCTGGTCGAAATCGTGGTTCTCCTCCACCACGATGACCGTCTGCGTGAACTGCGGCAGCACCCCGCTGCCACCGTGGTTGCTCGAGGAGCTCGGTTCGCCGGCGGCGGCGCACGCGGTCGCCACGAGCGACACGATGGCCACGACGGAACGACGGGCGAAGGACATGATGTAGATCATGCGGTGCCGTCGTTGTACTCGCCAGGGGCCGCGAGGATCGCGTCGCCGAAGACGCCCGGAAGTTGTGTGAGCCGCGTCACGCGGAACCGGGCTCGTTGCGAACGCGCAACTCCCAGGCTTCGAGCGAGCGCGGCCAGTCCTCCCGCAGCAGGCGTGACAGGGAACGGTCGGCGAGTACGCGCCCCTCCGTCTGGCAGCGGGCGCAGTAGTTCGCTTCATTGGCGGCGTAGCGGATGCGCAGCACCGGCGCGCCACAGACGGGGCAGGGCTTCCGGTAGCGGCCGTGCACCGCCATCCCTTCATGAAACGCCGTGACCTTCTCGGGGAACGCGTCGCCCGCTTCCGCCTGCAGGCGGGCGATCCAGCCGTTCAGCGTGTCGCGTGCGGCCTGGTGCAGCCGGGCGATCTCCTCCTCGGTGAGCTGGCCGGTGAGCCTGAGGGGCGAGAGGCGCGCCGCGTGGAGGATCTCGTCGGAGTAGGCGTTCCCGATGCCGTCGAACAGGCGCGGATCGGTGAGCGCCCGTTTGAGGGTGTGGGATTCACGCAGCAGGGCGGTCCGGAATTCGCGGCCGGTCGCGGCGCGGACGTCGAGCCCACCCGGATCGTGGGCGGCGAGCCCCCGGGCGCCCCGCACCAGGTGCAGCGAGGCACGATGCGTTCCGCCGGCCTCCGTGAAGAGCAGGGTCCCCGGCGGGAAATCGAACGCCGCGAGACCCAGCCGGCCCGGGATCGCGGCGCCCGGGGGCCGCCAGCGCAGCCGGCCGGCGATCATGAGGTGCAGCACCGCGTAGAACTCGCCCTCCAGCTCCAGGACGATCCGCTTGCCGAGGCGGCTCAGCCGGCGCACCGCGCGGCCCTCGAGCTCGGCGGGGGGAGGGTCCACCGAGCGCAGCACGAACGGGCTCGCGATCCGGAGGCGCTCGAGGGTCGAGCCCAGGATGCGCGGGGTCAGCGCGTGGAGATACAGCGTGATATCCGGAAGCTCGGGCACTGCCGGATCAGGGAGCGGCTACGTCGGGGCCACTTCCCAGTGCCCGGACGATCAACACGATCGGCGTCACGACGCCGAACGCGACGCCGGGCAGGCCCCCGAGGCGGAAGCCGACGTATGTGTCGGTCGTGCGGCCGGTGAGATTGCGGCGGTGTGCGTCGAACGCGGCGTCGAGCGCCACCAGACCCCGGTACCCGAGCGAGGCGTGCGTGCTGACCCCGTTCAAGCCGACCGGGGTGTCGCCGCTGCCGGCGAGGATCGGCCCCGCGCCGATATCGAGCAGCAGCGGTGGAAGCCAGCGGCGGTAGCGCGCCTGGAGCGCCAGCCGGTAGGTCCCGGATTCGACGTGGTCCGTACCGAACGACGCGGCGAATCCGGCGGCAGACCGCGATCCGATCGTCCGGGCCATCCCCACCGTCCAGAAGAACTCGTGGCTCCGGGCGGCGCCCGCGGGGTTCGAGGACAGCCAGCGCGCTCCCGATTCCGTGAGCCACGTCCAGCGGCAGTCGGGTCCGGGACGCGCGCGAAAGCAGGTCTGGGCCCGGGCGCTCGCCGGCAGCACGAGGACGAGCAGCGCCAGCAGCCCGCGCCGCGGCACCATCAACTCAACGTATGCGGGCCGGCGCGGGGGGCGACGCTCCCGTCGGGCATGACGACGTCCGCGAAGTCGGGGCGCGTGGACATCGAAATCGGCAACCGGTGCTCGATCACCAGCCGGACCACGGCCATGGCTTCCGGGGCGGGCTCGTCATCCGCCTGCTCGCGATAGTACCACACGACGCCACCCGCAGACCGCAGGTCCTGCAGCAGCGGTGCCAGCGCCTGCAGCGTTACGGGTGAGCCGTCGAACCAGATCGCCCCGGTACGGGTGACGCGGATCCGGCCGACCGCGTCGCTCATGCCCCGGGCCGTTCGATGCGGGTGAAGGACCACACCGGCGCGAGATGGTTGGTCGCGGTCACGCGTCAGGCCCCGGGCGGTGCGTCGAGCTGGTCGACGTGCTCCACCACGTGGCCGACGATGCCGTAGCGCAGCGCCGCGTCCGCATCGAGCCAGAAGTTGCGCCGCGTGTCCTCCTCGATCCGCTCCAGCGGCTGGCCCGTCTCGCGGGCGACGATGCGATTCAGCCGGTCGCGCATGCGCAGGATCTCGCGTGCTTCGATCTCGATGTCGCTCGCCGAGCCGCCGGCCCCTCCGGCCGGTTGATGCAGGAGGAACCGGGTGTTGGGAAGACAGAACCGCCGCTCGCGCGGCACCGCGACGTAGATCAGGGCCGCGATGCTGGCGACCCAGCCGGTGCCCACCATCCGGATGCGGGGACGCACGAACCGCAGCAGGTCGTGAATCGTGTCGCCCGCCTCGACGTGGCCGCCCTGCGAGTTCAGGTAGACCGTGATGTCCTCGTCCGACTCGGCCGCGAGCGCCAGCAGCTGGCCGGAGACGGCGGCGGCGAGCTGCTGGTTGATCTCGCCGCTGATGATGATGGTGCGGGCGCGCAGCAACCGCTCCGCGACGGGGTCGCTGGGAACGGTGCGCAACGGCTCGGCGGCGTCGACACGGGGCATGCAGACTCCAGGAAAAAAGGTCCCCTGAACGATGCCCGATCCACCCCGGGAAGCGCAACGGCGGGGGCAGACAGGGCCTGCCGGAGCCTTCGCGGAGAACGCCCGGGGAACACTCGCGACGGCCCGGCGGTAGGAGCGGTCGTCACGACGATGCACGTCGCGACGAAGGAGGCGACCATGAAAATGCCAACGCGAGAATTGCGCGTCGCGATATTCGCTCTGCTGGGAGTCGGGCTCGTGTCGGCCGTCGTCCTGGGCCGGGGGCACGAGACCCGGACCGCGACGATTCCGGCGGGCACGGCACTCGTCGCCGCGCTCGAGCGGGAAGTGTCCACCGAACGGAGCCGTGTGGGCGACAACATCGAGCTGCGCACGGTCGATCCGATCCGTCTCGGTGAGGGGGTCGAGATCCCCGCCGGTGTGCTGGTCCGCGGCACGGTGACGGAGGCGAAGGGCGGTGGGCGGATCGCCGGCGCTCCGCAGCTCGGCGTGCGCTTCACCGAGATCGAGGTCGACGGCGAGCGCCGGTCGATTTCGGCGCAGCCGTTTCACGTGTCCGGGAAGAACGACGCCGGCAAGAGCGCCGTCCAGATCGGCGGCGGAGCGGTCGCCGGCGCGATCCTGGGGCGCGTCGTCGGCGGGAAGGGCGGAACGGCGAAAGGCGCGGTGGTCGGCGCGGCGATCGGAACCGGCGTCGCCGTGGCCACGGAAGGCGGGCATATCGTCCTGCCGGCGGGGCAACGGCTCCGCGTGCGTCTCGATGGTCCCGTGACGGTGGCGTACCGGCCTCGCGCGGACCACGAAGAGAAACCGGGGGATTAGCAGGACGGAGCAGAGGTTGACGTGGGGCACGGGGCGGGCGATCACTAGGCCTCGTGCCCCATCTGTTGCGTGTCGCCTTGAAGCGGCCGCCCGCCGACGCGACCGTGTTTCCGTTCTCGGTGCCGGCGGTCCGGACGCTCGAGCCGCTCGACCTGTCCACTCGGATGACGTTCTTCGTCGGCGAGAACGGCTCGGGCAAATCCACGTTGCTCGAGGGGATCGCCGCGGCCGCGCGGCTCCCCACCGTGGGCGCGAGCGATCTCGACCGCGACGCGATGCTCGCCGCCCAGCGCCGCCTGGCGGACGCGCTCAAACTCACCTGGGCGAAGCGCACGCACCGCGGCTTCTTCCTGCGTGCGGAGGACTTCTTCGGTTTTCAGCGACGGCTGTCGACGGAACGGGCTGAATTCGAGCGGCGACTCGCGGAGATTGAGGAAGACTTCAAGGACGGATCTGCCTACGCCAAGGGCCTCGCGGCGGGGCCGGTCATGGCCTCGCTGCACGAGATGGAGCGCCGCTACGGTCGCGATCCCGACGCCCGCTCCCACGGCCAGGCCTTCGTCAATCTGTTTCAGCAGCGGTTCGTGCCGGGCGGGCTGTTCCTCCTGGACGAGCCCGAGGCGCCGCTGTCACCACAGAACCAGCTGGGCCTGCTCGCGGTCCTGCTCGAGATGGTGGAGCAGGACGCCCAGTTCGTCATCGCGACGCACTCGCCGATCCTGCTCGCATTCCCGGGTGCCGCGATCTACAGCTTCGACCGCCTTCCGGTCGCGGCGGTCGCCTACGGCGACCTGGACCACGTGACGTTGACGCGGGACTTCCTGAACGACCCCCGCGCGTTTCTCCGCCGGCTCGGCCCCCACCCCCGACCGGAGCGCTAGACGTCGAGCCGCTGCATGGGCGGTGCCTTGATCGGGGAATCGTGATAGATATCGGCCATGGCGGCACAATCTGCCCGCCGCCGCCGGAGCGGCAACCGGAACACCGGACCCCGGCGGCGTGTTACCTCGGAGTTCTCGTAAGGAGCAGCCGTGTCGATTCGACCGATCAAACGCATCGTGCAGGCGACCCCCACCATCGAAGGGGCCGGCGTGAAGCTGCGCCGCGCCTTCGGGTTCGGGGACACGGGCGACTACGACCCGTTCCTCCTGTTCGACGATTTTCGCAACGAGCGTCCCGACGACTACCTGGCCGGGTTCCCGTGGCATCCGCATCGCGGCATCGAGACTATCACCTACGTGCTCAAGGGGACGGTCAACCACGGGGACAGCCTCGGCAATTCCGGGACGCTCGGCGCCGGTGACGTGCAGTGGATGACGGCGGGAAGCGGGATCCTCCATCAGGAGATGCCGCAGGGGGACCCCCACGGGAAGATGCACGGCTTCCAGCTGTGGGCGAATCTTCCCTCGTCGCTCAAGATGACCGCCCCGCGTTACCAGGACGTCGCGGCCCGCGACATTCCCGAAGTGACCGACGACGACGGCACCACGGTGCGGGTCGTCTGCGGTGAGTTCTGGGGAAAGGCCGGCCCGGTGAAGGGCGTCGCGGCGGACCCCCGCTACCTCGACGTCTGGGTGCCGCCGGGGAAGCGCAAGACGCTCGCCGTCGAGACGGAGCGCCACGCCTTCGCCTACGTGTTCGACGGCAGCGGCACGTTCCGCGACGCGTCGCAACCCTTCGGCGTCCTCACGGAGCGTGTGGGCGCCGCGGACGCGGCACCCGTCCGGGAAGCAACGGGCAACCGCTCGCTCGTGCTGTTCGACCGCGGCGACGAGGTCACGGTGCAGGCGGGTGACCAGGGGATCCGGTTCCTGCTCGTGTCCGGGAAGCCGATCGAGGAGCCGGTCGCCTGGTACGGTCCGATCGTCATGAACACGAGGGAAGAGCTGCAGCAGGCCTACGCCGAGCTGCGGGACGGGACGTTCATCAAGCAGCGCTGACGGCGGCTATCGGCCGGCGGGACCCCCGCGTAACATAGGGTGATCACGCGCTCACCCGATTCGCGGGGGTTCCATGCGACGCACCTTCCGTTGGGCCCTGCCGTTGCTCCTGTTCCCGGTACAGATCACCGCCCAGGAGCGGTACCGCACTCCACCACAGGTCATCGTCGACATCCTCGACGCGCCGCCGTTGCCGGGGGCGAGCCTGAGTCCCGACCGCCAGTGGCTCCTGCTGCTCGAGCAACCGAGCATGCCCACCATCGCCGAATTCGCCGAGCCGATGTTGCGCCTGGCGGGCTGGCGGATCGATCCGCGCACCAACGGTCCGGCGCGGGGTCAACGCATCACCGGTCTGGTATTGAAGCGCGTGGCCGACGGGCTCGAGCGCCGCATCGCGCTGCCGGCAGGCGCCGTGCTGGGTGCCGTGGACTGGGCGCCGGACGGCCGTCGCGTCGCCTTCACCAACACGCGGCCGGACGGCATCGAGCTGTGGGTCGCCGATGTCGCCGCGGCGACGGCGAAGGCGCTGACGCCGCCGACGTTGAACGCGACGGGCGGGGGCGCCTGCGACTGGATGCCGGATGGCTCGCGGCTCGTGTGCCGGTTCGTGCCGGCGAACCGCGGGCCGGCGCCCATCCCGCCGTCCGTTCCCGCCGGCCCGACGGTGCAACAAACCAGCGGTCGCGCCGCGCCGGTGCGCACCTACGAGGACATGATCGAGGACGCGCACGGCGAGGCGCTGTTCGACTACTACTTCACCTCGCAGCTGGCGCTGGTGGACGCGACGTCCGGCGCGACGACCACGATCGGGACGCCAGCCGTCTATGACGACGCCGCGCCGTCGCCCGACGGTGCCTATCTCTTCGTCTCGAAGACGGTGCGGCCCTACTCCTACCTGGTGCCGCAGGGCGACTTCCCCAAGGTGTACGACGTGTGGACCTCGCGCGGCGACCTCGTGCGCGAGATCGCGCGTATTCCGCTCGCCGAGACGACCCCCGTCGGGGGAGTGCGTACCGGGCCCCGCTTCGTCACCTGGCGACCCGACGCGCCGGCCACGCTCGTCTGGGTCGAGGCGCTGGATGGTGGAGACACGCGCCGGCCCGCCGACATCAGGGACCGTGTGGTGACGCTGCCGGCTCCGTTCACCGCGGAGCCCGTCGAGCTGGCGCGAACACGCGACCGCTTCGCCGGACTGCGCTGGGGCGCCGGCATCGCGCTGCTGTCGGAGGTCAACCGGATGAAGCGCTGGACCCGCACGTGGCTGCTGGATACGCAACGCCCGGGCGTCGCGCCCCGCGCCGTGTGGGACCGCAGTGCGGAAGACCGCTACGGCGATCCCGGATTCCCGGTCATGCGACCCGTGGGAGCGGGTGCCATGCTGCTGCAGTCCGGGGATTTCCTCTATCTGGTCGGCGCGGGGGCGACGGCGCAGGGCGACCGGCCGTTCCTCGATCGCCTGAGCCTGCGGACGCTGCGGGCCGAGCGGCTGTGGCGCTCCGACTCCGTCCACTACGAGACCGTCCTGGCCCTGCTCGACGACCGCGCGGGCCGGTTCATCACACGGCGCGAGTCGACGAGCGAGCCGCCCAACTACTACGTGCGCGAGCTGCGCGGCAGCCGGTTGCGCGCCCTGACGGCGTTCCCCGACCCCGCGCCGCAGCTCGCCGGGGTGAAGAAGCGGCTGGTCACCTACCAGCGCGAGGACGGGCTCCCACTGTCAGGGACGCTCTACCTGCCGCCCGACTACCGCCCCGGCACCAGACTGCCCGTGATCATGTGGGCCTACCCGACGGAGTTCGCGTCCGCGGCCGCCGCGGGGCAGGTCACCGCGACCACCAACCGGTTTACTTTCTACCGCGGGCCGTCCCACCTGCTGCTCCTGACCCAGGGCTACGCCGTCTTCGACGACCCCAAGATGCCGATCGTGGGCGGCGACACGGCCAACAACCACTACGTGGAGCAGCTCGCGATGGACGCGCGCGCCGCCGTGCGCGCCGTCGTGGACCTGGGGGTCGGCGATCCCGACCGCATCGGCGTGGGCGGCCACAGCTACGGCGCCTTCATGACCGCCAATCTGCTGGCCCACACCGACCTGTTCCGGGCCGGCGTGGCGCGCTCCGGCGCGTACAACCGGACGCTCACGCCGTTCGGCTTCCAGTCGGAGGAGCGCACGTTCTGGCAGGCGCCCGAGGTGTACCAGCGCATGTCGCCGTTCGTCTACGCCGACAGCATCAACGAGCCGATCCTGTTGATTCACGGGGAGGCCGACAACAACTCGGGCACGTTCCCCATCAACTCCGAGCGACTCTATCACGCCATCAAGGGCCTGGGGGGGACGGCACGGCTGGTCATGCTGCCGCTCGAAGCGCACGGCTACGCGGCGCGGGAGTCGGTGCTCGATGTGCTGGCCGAGATGGTGGACTGGCTCGACCAGCACGTGAAGCGCGCGCCGCCGCGTCCGGTCGTGGGAACGCGCTGAGCCGGTTACGGCTCCTGGTTTCGCTCCCAGGAGCCGTACACCGGGTTGGGCAGCACGAAGAACCGGCGTCCGAATTCGGCGAGCGCCGTCGAGTCGCTCCGGGCGGCCTGGGTCAGATGCGGGAAATCCTGGATGTTGTCGCCGATCCACTCGACTACCGTCAGGGCGGGCAGGCCCGGCGCGGCCGTGCCCTGCTGCACGCGCGCGAAGCGCGGGTTCTTGTCCGATTCCCCCGGGGGCATGCACAGCACCAGGTCGGTGGGGACGCCGGCGGTTTCGAGGTTGGCGCGCGTGTCCGCGCACAGGGAATCCGCCCGATTGGTGACGATCACGACGCGTCCACCGAGACCCCGGACCGTGGCGCTGAACCCCGCGGCGCCGGGGATCACGCCCGCGGCGCGCTCCCGCACCCACGACGCCCAGCTTGCGTCGCTGTAGCCGCTGTCCACGCTCGCGCGGCGGCGCTCGTACTCGCTGTTGTCGAGGACGGTCTCGTCCGCGTCGAGAATGACGGCCCAGCTCCCCGCCGGGCGTCCCCGGGCCAGCTCCGCGAGGCGCAGGGCCGCGAAGGCGTAAACCTGCCGGGTGAGTGCCCGGTACTCGGCGGAGCGGCGCATCCAGCGCAGGGGGCCGGGCAGGGGAGCGGGCGCCACCGCGGGGGTCGGTGCCGTGGCCGGCTCGGGGCGCGCGGGCGTGCCGCAGGCTGCCAACGGGACCATGGCGAGCAGTGCGAGTCTCGTGGTGGCCATGGTCAATCTCGAGGGGTGCCGATCCGCTGACCGGCCTCGAAATCGTACAGCGTGAGGCGACGCAGTCGGTAGTACGCCACCCAGTACCCGCGTAGCGCCTGCACGAACGCGGTGATGGCCTGGTCCTTCTCCGTCTGGGCGATGTAGAGGTTGTCGATCGCGATGCGCCCGATCACGTAGCGGTTGTAGGCGACTTCGAAACGCTTGCTGGCTACCGTGTCCGCCTTGGCCGACAGCTCGGCGGTGCGCCGTGCCTGCGACAGCCCCAGGGCGGCGAAATGTGCTTCGTGGGCGGTCTGCTGCAGCGTCGTCTGCGACAGACTTGCCTCCTGGGCCTGTTCGGCCTCGGCGGCCGCCACCCCCTCCGAGTGCGCGCCCCATTGCACCAACGGGAGCTCGACGGAGAGCGTGAATTGGCGGGCCTCGAGCAGGTCCTGATAGGCCAGGCGGGCCTCCGGCGCCGTGGCGTTGTACCCGAAGCTCGCCACCACCGTCGCCCCGATTCCCCGGGACAGCTTCGCCTCGGCGACCCGCCGCCGCGCCTGCACGTCCTGCAGCGCCACACTGGTCACGGCGGCCCGGTTGTGCAGCGCTTCGGCCACGGCGCGCACCGTATCCGCCTCAACCGCGGGGACGCTCGTGCTGACCGCGATCTCGAGGGGCGTGCCCGGCGCCAGATCGAGGTCGAGGCGGAGGGCCGCCGTCGCGCGCTCGAACTCGAGCTGGGCGCCCTGCAGGACGGTCTTGGCGCGCAGCAGCGCCAGCTCGCTCTGGAGCAGGTCGTTCTCCCCGATCTTGCCGACCTCGAAGCGGCCCGTGTTCAGGGTGTACAGCGTGTCATTGATCGCCGCGTTCTTCTCCGCATTCTCCAACCCCACCCGCGCGGCGTACACGTCGAAGAATGCCTCGGTCGTCCGAATGGCGATGTCCTCCATCGCCTCGAGGTAGCTCCGTTCCGCGAGCTCCAGCTCGACGGTCTGCTCGCGCCGGTTCCACCCAGCCGTGTTCGGGCGGAGGATGTCCTGTCGCAGCCCAACCGACAGCGGCGTGGAGGACCATGTGTCGATCGACTGCGCGCCGCTGACGGAGAGGCGTGAGAGCGACGAGGAGATGAACAGATTGCCGCCCGTGAACGGGAGCTGCTGAGACAGCGTGGCAGTGAGGCCGGTGTTGGTCAGCTGTTGTGCCCGGAACTGGGTACTGCCGTCGGGCTGCACCACCGGGATGATCGAGCGGTTGTAGGCCGGTACGTTGCCGCCGAGCGAGAGCTGGGGCAGCAGCCCGGCGGTGAAGACGCCGTGCCGGTGGCGGGCCGCCTCGAGGGCGTACCGGGCGGCGTGCGCGCGCAGGCCCTCCTGCTGCGCCCGGGCGATGGCCTGGGGGAGGGTGATGGCCTGCTGGGCGCCGAGGGGGAGCGGAGCGATCGGCACGAGTCCGATCGCCACCGCCCGGAGGAGGGTGCGACGGCAGCAGCGAGATGTCATGGGAGTCACTCGTAGCGAAGGCAGACGACCGGATCCTGTCGCGCCGCGCGGTGGGCCGGCATGATCCCGAAGGCGATGCCCACGGTGATCGACACGCCGAAGGCGACGATCACCGAGAGCAGGGAGACGATGGTGGTGATGCCGGCGACGCGCTGGATCACGGCGCTCAGCCCCGTGCCGACCACGATGCCGGCCACGCCTCCCGCGACGCTGATCATCACGGCCTCGCTCAGGAACTGGAAGAGAATGTCCTTCTGCGTGGCCCCGACGGCGCGGCGCACCCCGATCTCCCGGATGCGCTCCAAGACGGAGGCGAGCATGATGTTCATGATGCCGATCCCGCCCACGATGAGCGAGATGGACGCGATCGAGCCGAGCACGACGTTGAAGATGGTCTTGGTGCGGCGCTCCTGGCGGAGCAGCAGCTCGGGAATGATGATCTCGAAGTCCACCACAGTGTTGTGCCGCCGCGCGAACATCCGCTGGAGCACGTCGGCCATGGCCGGGACGTGCTTCGAATCGTCGACGCGCACGATGATGCGGTCGACCTGGTTGCGATTCCTGCGCTCCTCGCGCTGCTGGTCGCTCGCGGCGTTCTCCTCGTCGCTCGACACGCCCTCGGCGCGGGCCGCCAGCTCGATGTCGCGCTGCGTGAGCAGGGCGCGATTGCGGTAGCGCAGCAGCAGCGTGCGCACCGGCACGTACACGTCCATGTTGGCGTCGCGTATTCCGAGCCGCTCCGCCTGGCCGGTGAGGCGCCGGTCCTCAAGCACCCCGATCACCGTGAGCCAGGTGTCGCCCACTTTGAGCGGCTTGCCGATGGGGTCCTCGGTGGTGAAGAAACGCGTGCGCACGCCGGCGCCGATGATGGCCACGGGCAGGCCGCGGTCGATCTGCAGCGGTCCGAACCAGTCGCCGCGCCGCAGCACGAGATTGGTCAGGCGGAAGTAGCAGGAATCGACGCCGACCACCTTGCCCGAGCGGGTGCGGCCTTCTCTCGTGACGGAGGTGTTGAGGACGATTTCCGCGCTCGTCGCCTCGACGTCGGGGAGCACCCGCCCGATCGCCTGCGCGTCCGCGTAGCTGAGCCCCGGCGAGAACTTCTTCACCTCCCGCTGCGGCTCGTCCGACACGCGCCCTTCCTTCTGCTCCACCAGCGGCGTGATGACGACGTTGTTGGAGCCGAGCAGCCGCATCTGCTCGAGGATCTCCCGTTCGGCGCCCTTGCCGATCGCCAGCATCGCGATCACCGAAGCGACGCCGAACAGGATGCCGAGGGAGGTCAGGCCGGCGCGCAGCCGGTTGTGCTGTACGGCCTCCCACGCCGTGCGCAGGCTGAAGACGACGTGCGCCACGATCTGCGCCCGCAGCGCCGCCAGCGTCTCCCGGTCGGGCAGGCGCACGTGCCCTCAGTCCCGGGGCGGCCGGGGGCTCGAGCGCTGGGGGGTCGACCCACGGGGTGAGGGAAGAGGACGGACCGCCGAGTCGCCCGACGGTGCCGCGGTCGGTGCCGGGGGACGCAGCGCCGTGTCACCACCGGCCGCCGGAACGGCCCGCTCGGAAGCCGGCAGCCGCTTGAGGGCCATCCGGTCGTGATCGCGCGGAGGGGTGAGCAGCACGTGGTCACCGTCCTTGAGTCCGCGCAGGACGATCACCTCGTCGTCGCTCATGGCGCCCGTGACGACCTCCTGCTTGACCGCGCCGCCGCCCGACTGCCGGTACACGAAGGCGACCCCGTCCTCGCTGTTGACGGCCTCGATCGGCACGTACAGGGCATTCTCGGTCGTGTAGGTCTCGATGGCGTTGCCGGTGGTCATCCCGGGACGGAGCGTCGTGTCCGCCCCGGCGACCGTCACCCGCACCTCGAACACCTTGGCGTCCGCGTTGGGGCGTTGTTCGCCGACGTTCGCGACGCTCGCGACGGTGCCGGAGAGCTTCTTGGTCGGATCGGCGTCGAGCGTGATCCCGACCGACTGTCCCACCGCGATCTTGCGGACGTCGATCTCGTTGACGTAGGTCACCGACTCCATCTGCGTGAGGTCGGGCAGGGTGGCGACCCCGGGATCCCAGGACGACACCTGCGAGCCGGTCGTGCGTTTGCGGCCGTTCCATTCCTTCACGTAGATCACCATGCCGGGCGATGGTGCCCGGATCGTGAATCCGGCCATCACCTCCTGCACCACCTGCAGCAGGCTACGCTGCCGCGCCAGGTCGGCGCCCACCTCCCGCATCTTGGCCCGTGACTGCTCGGTCTTGGTGGTATAGTCCGTCCGGGCCTGGTCGAGCGCGCGTTGTGCCTTCTCCAAATCGATCTCCGCCTGACGGCGCACCGTCGGCGCTTCGTACGCCGATCCCTCCTTGGCGAGGCGCTTCTCTTCGAGCCCCAACTCCAGCGTGTGGATGTTCTCGCGCGCCGCCGAAAGTGTGAGCGCCGAGTCCAGCATCGCCTGCTCGTATTGCGCCTGGGCCTTCTGGAGGGCGAGCGTGACATCGTTCAGCTTGCTGGCGACCGTGGACCGGTCGAGCTCGGCCACGACCTCCCCGGCGCGCACCACCGTGCCCTCCGGCACGATCGAGGAGATCTTCATCTGGAAGGCGCCGGCCTGCATCGCGTTCGGCGGGGCGGTGATCTGCACGAATCGGCGCGCCCGCAGCTCCCCGGACGTCATGACCGTGACGGTGAACCGTCCGCGCTTCGCCGGCGCGACCAGGGTGGCGTCGCCGGCGTCGTGCCCGTGGGCGACGAGCCACATGCCGGGCAC
This sequence comes from Gemmatimonadales bacterium, assembly GCA_035456525.1. Taxonomy (GTDB): domain Bacteria; phylum Gemmatimonadota; class Gemmatimonadetes; order Gemmatimonadales; family GWC2-71-9; genus DASTHG01. Next base: position 20,233 of record DATICZ010000322.1, on the reverse strand, counting down.
TCCGAGGATGGCGACGATGGCGGCAATGCGAACGGACCGGGAGGCAGGGAGTTGCATGGCAATTCCTCGAGCAGCGCGCTGACCTCAAAGTGCGGCCGGAATCGGGTCAGGACAAGGAAGACTTTGTCCTACGAGGTCTCCGGCGTTATCTCTCCACGATCGCAGGGTCAGCCACCGTTCAGGAGCCACGATGCGTATGCGATCCCGTTGCGTGCTCGTCACTTGCGCCGTCGCTATCCTTCCCACCCTTGCCTCGTCCCAGACCGCCTCCAAATACCCCGAACGCGCCGTGCGACGCGACATCCCGATGACCGGCATGATCCGCCATGCCCTCGCGGCGGGCACCCGGGACTCCACGGGGCGTCCCGGGCGCAACTACTGGCAGCTCTGGACCGATTACACGATCAACGCCCGCTTCGACCCGTCCACCGGTGTCGTGACGGGACACGAGCGGGTCCTGGTGCAGAACACCAGCGACGCAGTCATGAGCCGCATTGTGCTGCGGCTCGACCAGAACCTGTTCGCCGCCAACGTGCCGCGTGCCGAAGTCGTCACACAGATCACGGGCGGCATGCAGCTGACGGCGCTGAGCGTCGACGGCAAGCCGGTCAACCTCAACCCTCCGCCGCGGGTGTTCCGGCGCGGGCCGAACGGAGAGCCGCCGCCGGTCATCCTCGCCGCGTACGACACCGCGCAAACGGTGGCGAACGTCACGCTGCCCAATCCGGTCCCCGCGCACGGGTCCGTCACGCTCGAGGCGGACTGGCAGTTCACGGTACCGAAGGTCGCGCCACAGACCCGTGGCCTCCGCATGGGCGCATGGGGGGATTCGCTCTATCAGGTCGCCCAGTGGTATCCGCGCGTGGCGGTGTTCGACGACCTGCGCCCGGGCGGGTGGGACACCGATCCCTACCTCGGGCCATCGGAGTTCTACAACAACTTCGGCCGGTTCGACGTGAAGCTCGATCTCCCCGCCGGCTGGCTGGTGGGTGCCACGGGGCTGCTGCAGAACCCCGGCGAGGTTCTCTCGGCCGTGGAACGGGAGCGCCTGACTCACGTGCTCACCGCCGACTCCACCCTGCGCATCTCGGGACCCGACGAGCTCGGGCCCGGAAAGGCGACCGCGTCCGGTGACCGCCTGGTGTGGCATTTCGTCGCCGACACGGCCGGCGACGTCGCGTGGGCGACCTCCAACCGGTACGTGTGGGATGCGATCCACGCCGACATTCCCGGCAGGGGCCCCATCCCCGTCCACATCATGTACCTCCCGGGACACGAGCGGCAGTACGCCAACGCCGGTCCAACCGTGCGGCACGCGCTCGAGTTCTATTCGCGCCTGTGGATTCCGTACGCGTTCCCGGTGCTGACCATGGTGGACGGGCCGGAGCTCGGCATGGAATACCCGATGTTCATCATGTCCAGTACCGGCGCCTCGGATCACGAGACCGGCCACCAGTGGTGGCCGATGATGCTGGGCGTCAACGAGACCTGGTACGGTTTCATGGACGAGGGCTTCAACCAGTACATGAACATCCTTTCGCGCGCGGACCGGCAGCAGCAGCCACCGAATCTCGACGGTGTGGGGCAGGGGTACGGCGGCATCAGCGGGAACGAGCGCGAGGCCCCGCTGATGTGGGACGCCAACTACGGTGGCCCGATGTACGGCTTCCAGGCGTACCTGAAGGCGCCGATGATGCTCTCGATGCTCGGCGGCATCGTCGCGGGGGGCGACAGCGCCGTGTGGCGCGCGATGAGCGAGTATGCCAGGACGTGGCAGTTCAAGCACCCGTCACCGTGGGACTACGCCTTCTTCATGAGCAACGCCCTGCACCAGGACCTCGGGTGGTTCTGGTACTCCTGGCTCTTCACCACCGACGCGGTGGATGGGTCGATCGCCAACGTCCGCACGGTCGGCTCCCGGACCACGGTTACCGTGCGGCAGGATGGCCAGATGCCGTCGCCGGTGGTGCTCGCCGTGCACTTCGCCCCGGGAGGACCCGCGCCGAGGAAGATGGCGAACGCCACCATCGTAGACGATTCCACGGCGATCGTGACCTGGCCGGTGGACGTGTGGTTCGGTGGGAGCCGGACTTTCGAGGCGCGACTCGACTTCGGCGGGCGCAAGATCGACCGCATCGTGCTCGATCCGCATTGCCGGTTTCCCGACGGGAAGGTGGGCGACAACACCTGGCCGCGGCAGCCGCCGCCCGTGGCGACGGCGGACGCCAATCCCTTCAGTGCGCCGGAGTGCAAGGGGTGATCCTGGTCACTCCTCCTCCGGCCACTCGCCTTCGCGGGAACCGGAGCGCCCCGGAACCGTACAACGCACGAACCCATTCTTCGGGATCGTCATGAACAGAATGCTCAGCCTGCTCGTGCTCGCAGCCGTGGCCGGCCCGCTGGCGGCACAGGACACCACCCAGGCCGCCGCGGCACCCTCCGCCGGCGCCCTCTCTGTCGCCGTCGGGGTCGTGGCGCGCTCGGTGGTCGACCGCGTACCGCAGGACACGGGCGCCGCATTCCCCGCGGACGTCGGCGGGCTCGTGTGCTTCACGCAGATCGAGGGGGCGTCGGCGGACGCACCGGGCACGATTCACCACGTGTGGTTCCACGGCGATGCGCAGGTCGCCGACGTCGAGTTGACGGCGCGCGGCTCACCGTGGCGCACCTGGAGTCGCAAGACCGTGCCGGCGGACTGGACCGGGCCCTGGCACGTCGAGATCCGGGATGCCGGCGGCGCCGTGCTGAAGCGGATCGACTTCACCGTCGGGCAGTAGACCGGGGGAGCGCCGACCGGCCTGTCGGATTCGTTCAAGCCGGCGCTCCCGTCCCCCGTTAGAATCGAGGCAGCTTCCAGACCACAGGAGCCTGGCATGGCTGCGGCACCCCGCCTCACCCGTCTTACGCCCGTTCTCATCGTCGACACTGTCGAACCGTGCATCGCATTCTGGGTGGAACGATTCGGATTCACGGTGACCAACCAGGTCCCGGGGCCGGACGGCAAGCTCGTCTTCGCCGGCGTGGAGAAAGACGGGATCGAGGTCATGTACCAGACCCGTGCGAGCGTGCTGGCCGACAGTCCGGGCTCCGCGGGCGAGCTGGTCGGACACTCCACGGCGCTCTTCTTCACGGTACCCGACCTCGACAGCGTGGAGCGCGCGGTCGCAGGCGCCCCGGTCGTGAAACCGCGCCACAAGACCTTCTACGGCAGCGTCGAGCTGTACGTCCGCGAGCCCGGGGGCAACACCGTTGGATTCGCGCAGTTTTCCGAGGGAACAGGGGCATGAGGACGGGGCGCGAATCGCTGACGCGCCTCGAGCAGATCCGCAACGTCGGGCCCTCGCTTGCGGCGGATCTGCGCCTCGTGGGCGTGCGGCGTCCCGCGGACCTGCGGGGCCGGGACCCCTACGCGCTGTACGACGCGCTGTGCGCCGCGACGGGGGAGCGCCAGGACCCGTGCGTGCTGGATGTCTTCATCTCCGCGGTGCGCTTCATGGAAGGAGCGCCGGCTCGGCCCTGGTGGTATTACACGAAGGAGCGCAAGCGCGTGGTGCAGGCAAGGTCTGCCGCCCTGCCTTGCGGCAATGGGCCGCCGGATTCAAGCTTTCGGTCATGAATCTCCTGGGCTTCTACCGGAACCTGCGCGATGAGCGCCGGCAGCTCGGGTGGAAAGGCCTGCTGAAACGGCGCGGCTGGGCGTTCGTCGCCGTCGTCGTGCTCGTCTACCTGGTGCGCGACCTGGTGCTCTACGTACTGTTGCCCCTCGCCGTCGTGGCCGGCCTGCGACACTGAAGAAGCTATTATCTTCCCGTTGTGTCCAGCGAAATCCAGCAGCGCGTCTCCGCGGCGCTCGCCGCTCTCGCCCAGCCCGACCGCATTCACGATCTCGCCGTCGACGACACCGGCCAGGTGTCCTTCACGTTTCATCTGAAACGAGACGATCCCGCCACGTTGGTGCGTGATGCCCGCCGGGCCGTGCAGGCGCTGGAGGGCGTGACCGGCGTCAAGATCAACGTTGTCGATTCGGGAGCTCCGGCAGGTCCAGCCGCACGCCCTGCGGGGCGGGGTGGGGCCCCATCTCCCGTCCCTCCTCCCCCGTCCCCCGAAGACATGCCTCGCCTGGGCCGCGCACTCGCGATCTCCTCCGGGAAGGGCGGGGTGGGGAAGTCCACCGTCTCGGCCAACCTCGCGGTGGCCCTCGCGCGGGCCGGTCATGCGGTCGGCCTGATGGATGCCGACATCTACGGACCCAACATCCCCCGCATGATGGGCGTAGACGAAAAGCCCCCCGTGCGGGGCGGCAAGATCCAGCCGCTCGAGGCGCATGGCGTCAAGCTGATGTCCCTCGGGTTCATCGTGGAGCGTGATCAGCCCGCCATCTGGCGCGGCCCGATCATCATGAAGATCATCAACCAGTTCCTCCACGACGTGGACTGGGGCGATCTGGACTTCTTCCTGGTGGATCTGCCCCCGGGCACCGGTGATGCTCAGCTCTCGCTCGTTCAGACGATCCACCTGCACGGCGCCCTCATCGTGACGACGCCGCAGGAGGTCGCGACCGGCGACTCGCTGCGCGGGGCCAAGATGTTCGAGCGGGTGGGGACGAAGGTGCTCGGCGTGGTCGAGAACATGAGCTACTACGTGTGCGAGCATTGCGGCGAGCGGAGCGAGCTGTTCCTGTCGGGCGGCGGCGAGCGGCTCGCCGCCGAGCTCGGCGTTCCGCTGCTCGGCCAGATCCCCTTGCAGGCCGGCCTCGCCCGCCTCGCCGACGGTGGGCAGCCGATCGTCGTCTCCCAGCCCGACTCGCCGGCCGCCAAGGCCCTGGCCGACACGGCCCGCCAGGTGGCGATGCTGCTCCAGTCCGCGCGCTCCGGGCCGCTCCCCGTCACACGCTGAGATGCGGCTCCTCACGGCCGCGCTGTTGCTGCTGCAGGCCGCCGACGGAGGCGGAGGGGACCGTTCTCGCGCCGCGCGCACCGAGCTGCGGGCCGGCCTCGATACGCTCTATGCCGGCGATTTCGCGGCCGCCGCCCGGTACTTCGCCGACCTGGCCGCCCGCGACACCGCAGACCCGGCGCCGCCCACTTTCGAGGCGGGCGCCTACATCTGGTGGGCCGCCGCCAAGGATTCCGACGACTTCGCCGCCAGCCGCATCGACTCGCTGCTCGATCGCGCCATCGAGCTCGGAAAAGCCCGCGAGCCCGGCATCGAGCGGGACTTCTGGCTCGCCACCGCCCTGGGTTATCGCGCCCGCGAGCGCGAGCTCCACGGGCACAACTGGGGCGCCGCCAAGGACGCGAAGGCGATGCGCGACGCCTACCGTCGCGCCCTGGCCGCCGACTCCTCCTGCACCGACTGCTTCCTCGGGCTGGGCCTTTACAGTTACGGGCTCGCGCGGGCGAGCACGCTCGCGAAGATCGTGGCCCGCATCATCGGGCTCGGCGGCGGGAATGCCGATGAGGGCCTGGCGATGATGCGGCGCGTGTCCCAGTCCGGAGACCTGGCGCGCGTCGAGGGAACCTGGGTGCTCGCGGCGGCCCTGGTGCGTGAAGCGAAGCGGGACGATCGGACAGGAGCCGGGCTGCGGGCCGAAGCCGTCGCACTGGTGGAGACCTTGGCGGGGCGGTACCCGGGGAATCCGGTCTTCCAGCGGTTTCTGCACGAGATGGCGCACAGCCCGCCGTGAGCACCGCCGCCGCCGGGATCCCGGGGGTGCTCACCATCGGCCCGTTGCGGCCGGTCATTCTGCGTCTCGCCCTCCCCGCCGTCGCGATGATGGCGTGCCACTTCACGTTCGGGGTGATCGACGCGATGTGGGTCGGCCGGCTCATCGGCCCGGCGGCACTCGCCGCCGTGTCCACCGCCGGCTTCTACGTCTGGATCCTGTTGAATCTCGGGGAAATGGTCGAGGTCGGGCTGATCGCCGTTGCGGCCCGGCGGCACGGCGAAGGGGCGCCGGATCAGGCTGCCCGCGCCGCCGGGGCTGCGGTGCTGTACGGGCTTGCCGCGGGTGTCGTGGTCAGCGGGCTGGGCGTGCTGCTCACCGATCCCCTGTTCCGGCTCATGACCGTGCCGGACGAAGTCGCGCGACTGGGTCATGAGTACCTCGATACCTGGCTGCTCGGCGGCCCGCTCGTGTTCGGGTTTTTCGCGATCGAAGCCACCTTCCGCGCCTCCGGCGACACGCGCACGCCGATGTGGCTGCTCGCCGGCTCGGTGCTGCTGTCGGTCGCGCTCGATCCGCTGCTGATCGCGGGGGTCGGGCCGTTCCCACGCCTCGGCGTGGAGGGCGCGGCGCTGGCGTCAGTAATGGTGCGCGGCGGCGGGTTTCTGGTCGGCGTGGCGATCGCGTTCCGACGCGGGCTGATTCGCCTCGATCTCCCCGATTGGCGCGCCGTTCCGCGGATGCTGCGGGTTGGCGCGCCGCTATCGCTCGCAGGGGTGCTCCTCTCGGTCGTGTACATGTGGCTGACCCGATACACCGCCCGATTCGGGACTCCGGCGCTCGCAGCCCTGGGAGTCGGTCACAAGGTCGAGGGAATCGGATTCATCGCGATCGCCGGGTTCGGCCTGTCCGCCGCGGCGCTCGTCGGCCAGAACCTGGGCGCCGGCCGGGAAGATCGCGCCCGGGCGGCCACGCGGCTCACCATCCTCTATTGTCTGTGCGTCACCGTCCCGGCCGCGCTCGCGTTCGTCACGGTCCCCGAACGCCTCGTCGGCTTGTTCACGACCGATCCCGGCGTGATCGAGGACGGCAGCCTGTACCTGCGCATCATCGCGTTCGCGCAGATCGGGCAGACCTTCGAGATCGTGCTCGAGGGCGCGCTGGCCGGTGCCGGCTACACGTTCTGGCCGATGCTCGTGGGCACGGTGTTCACCACCCTGCGCGTCCCGCTGGCGGCCTGGTGGTCCGGGCCGCTGGGGCTGTTCGGCATCTGGCTGGCGTTGTCCCTGACCGCGGTTCTCCGGGGCGTGGCCAACACCGCGTTCTGGCTGTCGGGCGCATGGCGCCGGCGGACGGCGTGATGCCCAATCCCATCATCACCATCCTGACCGATTTCGGCACGAGGGACAGTTACGTAGCGGAGGTCAAGGGCGTGTTGCTGTCGCGCGCCCCGGCCGCCACGATCGTCGACATCTCGCACGACGTACCGGCGGGCGACGTGCGGGCGGGCCAGTACGTCCTGTCGCGCGCGTGGCCGCGGTTTCCCGCCGGAACGGTGCACCTGGCGGTGATCGACCCCGGCGTCGGCACCGTCCGGCGCGCCCTGGCCGCGCAGGCTGGCGGGCATTCGTTCGTCGGGCCGGACAACGGCCTGTTCTCGGGGCTGCCCGATGACGCGCGGTTCGTGTCCCTCCCCGTGCTGCGCGACGCGTCGCCCACCTTTCACGGGCGAGACGTCTTCGCGCCCGCCGCCGCCCGGCTGGCCACGGGCGCGCGGCTGGAGGAGCTCGGCACGCTCGCCGCAGACGTGGTGCGCCGCGCGGCGCCCTCCCCACGAGTGGCGGAGTCCGCGGTGCTCGGCGAGGTCGTGTACATCGATCGCTTCGGCAACCTGATCAGCAATATCCCGAAGGAACTGATCCGGATGGGTGCGTCGATCAGCGTGGAAACCACCGTCGTGGGTCCGGTGCGTCGCACCTTCGGCGATGTGGCGGCCGGCACGCTGGTGGCCTATGTCGGCAGCGGGGGCACGGTGGAAGTCGGCGTGCGGGAGGGTAGTGCAGCGCGCGTCCTCGGGGTCGGCGTCGGCGGCGTCGTGGCCGCGAGCCGGGGGCGGCCCTCGTGACGGCTGGCGCGACCAGGCCCCCTGTTCCATTGTATGCATCTGCCATGTCTCATCCGATGAGTGGACCGTGACGCCGCGCAAGCGGACGGTGGCCCGTCCGGCGCCGGATCCGGTCGCCGAGGCGTTGCGGCGTCAGGCACTGATCGTCGAGCATCTCTATGACGGGATCATCGTCGCCGATCCCGCCGGGGTGATCCTCGAGTGGAACCCGGCGGCGCAGCGGATGTTCGGCTACACACGCGCCGAGGTCCTGGGGCGGAACGTCGAGATGCTGTATCGGCCGGGCGAGGGGCCGGCGCTCACGAAAGCGATACGGTCCGGGATGCGTTCCCGGGGGCAATGGTCCGGGGAACTCAAGCTCCTCGCCAGGGACGGCACGGAGCGGGAGGTCGAGGCGATCATCATCGCCCTGCGCGACGGTCATGGGCGGACGATCGGCCGGGTCGCCGTGAACCGCGACATCACCGAACAGCGCCGCTCCGAGCGGATTCGCAGCGCGACGTTCCTGATTTCGGAAGCCGCCAACTCCTCGGAGAATCCGCGTGAGCTGTTTCGGGCGATCCACGACATCGTGGGCGAGCTGATGCCGGCAAAGAACTTCTACATCGCGTTGTACGATCCCGTGGCCGACACCGTCAGTTTCCCCTACTTCGTAGACGAGCACGACACCTTCAGCGAGCCCAAGCCGCTGGGCAAGGGGTTCACGGAGTACGTACTGCGCACCGGCCGGCCCCTGCTGGCCACACCCGAGCGCACGCAGGAGCTCGAGCAGGCGGGCGAGGTGGAGACGATCGGCACCCCCTCACTCGACTGGCTCGGGGTTCCTCTGAAGGTGGGCGAACGGACGCTCGGGGTGCTCGCAGTCCAGAGCTACTCCTCCGGCGTCCGCTACGGGGAGCACGAGAAGCACATCCTGCAGTTCGTGTCCACCCAGGTGGCGATGGCCATCGATCGGAAGCGCGTGGAGGAGGAACGGCGGCGCCAGCAGGAGTTCCTGCGGCAGGTGATCGACCTGAACCCCAACCTGATCTTCGTGAAGGACTGGGATGGGCGGTTCACGCTCGTGAACCGGGCGCTGGCCGAGCTGTACGGAACGACGGCCGAAGAGCTGGTCGGCCGGCAGGACGCGGACTTCAACCCCAACCGCGCCGAGGTCGAGCAGTTTCTGCGCGACGACCGCGAGGCGATGACGACCGGGCGGCCGAAGTTCATCCTCGAGGAGCCCAACACCGACGCGCGCACGGGGCGGCGGCGCTGGTTTCAGGTCATCAAGGTGCCGCTGCGCTCCGCGGAGGGCGAGCCGCAGGTGCTGGGCGTCGCCACGGAGATCACGCAACGCAAGGAGCTCGAGGGTCAGCTGCGGCAGGCCCAGAAAATGGAGGCGGTGGGCCAGCTGGCGGGCGGCATCGCCCACGATTTCAACAACGTCCTGACGGCGGTCCTCGGCTACACGCGGCTGCTCCTCAAGGACGCCACGTTGCCGGCGGTGGCGCGCGGCGATGTGCAGGAGATCGAGCAGGCCGCCCGGCGGGCGGCGTCGCTCACCCAGCAGCTGCTGGCGTTCAGCCGGAAGCAGATGCTCCAGCCGGAGATTCTCGACGTCAACGACGTGGTCCAGGGGATGCGCTCCCTGTTGCGCCGTCTGATCGGCGAGCACATCACCCTCGTCGCCACGCTCGACCCGCGACCCATGCTCGTGCGGGCCGACCAGGGTCAGCTGCAGCAGGTCATCGTCAATCTCTCGGTGAACGCCCGGGACGCGATGCCCGCGGGCGGCACGCTCACGATCTCGACCGGCGCCGTGGATCTGGGCCCGAGTTTCGTCGCCGCCCGGCCGGGCTCGCAACCAGGGCCGCACATCCTGCTCCAGGTGACCGACACCGGCATGGGAATGGACGCGGAGACCCGCGGCCGCGTGTTCGAGCCGTTCTTCACCACCAAAGCGGTCGGCAAGGGGAGCGGTCTGGGCCTCGCGACCGTGTACGGCATCGTGAAGCAGAGCGGCGGGTACATCGATGTCTCGAGCGAACCCACGCGAGGCAGTGTCTTCACCGTGTACCTCCCCCGCGTCCTGGAGGGCGCGCCCGTGGCGCCGGAGCCGGTGCCGGCCGAGCCGCCGCGGGCCGGTGGCGAGACGGTACTCCTCGTGGAGGACGAGCCGGGCGTGCGCAGTCTGGCGTGTCGCGCCCTGCGGCGCTTCGGCTATCGCGTGCTCGAGGCCGGCAATGGAGCGGAAGCTTTGAAGGTGGCTCGAGCGTCGCAGGACCCGATCCACCTGCTCCTGACCGACGTCGTGATGCCCGAGATGGGTGGCCGCGAGCTGGCGCTGATGCTGAAACGCGAGCGCCCCGCGACGCGCGTGCTGTACACCTCCGGGTATCCGGACACGGCCGCACTGCAGGAGGAGGTGCAGGAGGCGGTGGTGGCCTATTTGCCGAAGCCCTACACGCCGGAGGATCTGGCGAAGAAAGTCCGGGAGGTTCTGGCCGCGCCCGGAGGAGTTGCATGAGGGTGCCGGACGCAGAACGGGCGGCAGAGGGTCGAATCGACCACCCTCCGCCGCCCGCTCAACATCTCGCGCGGGTCAGGGCCTGAAGTCGCCCGACGGAGTCGGGACCCGCACCTTGGCCATCACCCGTTCGACGAAGCCGTACTCGGGACCGAAACGCGGCAGCTGAACCAGATCGCGTTGCAGCTTGCGTTCGTGCTCCGCGGTCGTGAGACACTCGCCGCACTCGGCGAGGTGAATGGCCCGCGCGGCCGGCAAGAGCCCCTGGGCCCACAGCTCGATTTCGTCCGTGGTGAGGTGCGGATTGTGGGAAGGCTCAGACATGGCGGCCCCTACGGCGCTCGGAGGCGAGTGGTTTCACTCGTGCACTCCTTCGAGGTATACGCGTAACTCATTGCGGCCCCGGTGGATGTACGTCTTCACAGTGCCGAGGGGCAGTTCGAGGATCTGGGCGATCTCCTCGTAGCTGTGTCCTTCGACGTGGCGCAGCAAGATACAGGCCCGATACTCGGGACGCAGCCGCGCGATGGCCCGCTCGATCTGGCTCCCCAGCTCACGCGACGCCACCTCGTCGAGCGGGGACTCCTCGCGACCGCCGATCTGCAGGGCGGTGGCGTGCATCTCCTCCGCCGTCTGCGCATGGGGTGAGCCGTCCAGCGACAGCGTGTCGAGCTCGCGACGGCGCAGATGATCGATCGCCGCGTTGTTGGCGATCTTGAAAATCCAGGACGAGAACTTGAACTCTGGCCGGTAGGAGCGGATCCCGTTCAGCACCTTGATGAACGTTTCCTGTGCCAGATCCTCCGCGAGCGTGCGGTCCCGTACCATGCGGTAGACGAGCGAGAACACGGGACGCTCGTAGCGGCGCACCAACTCGCGAAACGCCGCTTCGTGCCCGTCCTTCGCCCACTCCACCACCTGCTGGTCGCTGGCGCCGGTGAGGTTGCCCGGCCTATCTTTCGCGCCTATGGCGGCGCCCCTTCCGTCCGATGTGCATTCGCCCCCCTCTCCCCCCGTCGCCGGCCAGACCAAGCGGTCCTACGTGCGCGCCATGTTCACAGCCATCGCGCCGCGCTACGATCTGCTCAACCATCTCCTCAGCCTCAACGTGGACCGCCGCTGGCGACGGATTGCGGTCGCGCGCCTGGGATGGGAAGCCCGCCCGGACGGAACCTACCTGGATCTCTGCGCCGGCACGATGGATCTGGCGGCGGTGCTCGCCGCTCGCCCCGGTTTCCGTGGCCGCGTGATCGGCGCCGATTTCGTGGTGCCGATGCTCGCCCGGGGCCGCGGCAAGTCGTCGCGCGCCGCGCCGGTCGGCGCCGATGCGCTGGCCCTGCCGTTTCCCGCCGCGTCGTTCGACGGGGCGATGGTCGGCTTCGGCGTTCGCAACCTCGCCGACCTGGATGCGGGGCTCGCGGAAGCGGGCCGGGTGCTCAAACCGGGTGCACGGTTCGTCGTGCTCGAATTCACGACGCCGCGCTTCGCCCCCCTGCGGGCCGCCTACCTGTTCTATTTTCAACGCGTCCTGCCGCTCATCGGTCGCGCGGTGTCGAAACATACGGACGCCTACTCCTACCTGCCAGAGTCCGTGCTTGCGTTTCCGGATCCCGATGCGCTGGCCGCGGGGCTCCGTGCGGCGGGCTTTCACGACGTTGGCTACGAGCTGTTGACCGGCGGCATTTGCGCGGTCCACCATGGCACTCGATAACCTCCGCGCCTTCATCGGCGCGATCGACGCCGCGGGCGACCTGCGGCGCGTGGACCGGCCCGTGTCGGTGGCGCTGGAGATCACCGAGGTCGCCGACCGCGTGATGAAATCGCCGGGCGGCGGCCCGGCCCTGCTGTTCGAGCGGCCCACACTGGCGCACGGCGGGGCATCGTCGTATCCCGTTGCGGTGAACCTGTTCGGGTCCGAGCGCCGCATGGCGCTGGCGCTGGGCGTGCAGCGGCTCGACGAAATCGGCGGACGCATCGCGGAGATGCTGCACGTCAAGGTGCCCGAGGGGCTGCTCGCCAAGCTCGCCCTGCTGCCGCGTCTCGCTGAAATGGCGAAGTTCCCGCCCCGCGTGATCGGCGACCGGGCGCCGTGCCAGGAGATCGTGGTGCGCGGCGAGGAAGTGGATCTGGAGCGGTTCCCGGTGCCGGTCTGCTGGCCGCAGGACGGCGGTCCCTACATCACCCTGCCGGGCGTGATCACCCGCGACCCGGTGAGCGGGACGCGCAACGTGGGGATGTACCGCATCCAGGTCACCGGCGCGCGGACAGTGGCGATGCACTGGCAGCGGCACAAGGTGGGCGCGGCGCACTGGCGCGCCATGGCCGAGCGGGGAGAGACGATGCCCGTGGCGATCGCGCTGGGCGGGGATCCCGCCAGCATCTACGCCGCCTCCGCGCCGCTGCCGCCGTCGATCGACGAGTACCTGTTCGCCGGCTTCCTGCGCCGGGCGCCGGTCCACCTCGTCAAGGCCGTGACGAGCGATCTCGAGGTTCCGGCGGAAGCGGAGATCGTGCTCGAGGGATACGTGGACCCGCGCGAGCCGCTGGTGCTCGAAGGGCCGTTCGGCGACCACACCGGCTTCTATTCGCTCGCCGACTACTATCCGCAAGTCCACATGACCGCGGTCACGATGCGCGCCAATCCCCTCTGGCCGCACACCATCGTGGGGCGGCCGCCCATGGAAGATTTCTGGCTCGGCCACGCCACGGAGCGGATCTTCCTCCCCCTGCTCAAACTGACGATACCCGAGGTCGTGGACTACCACATGCCGGCCGAGGGCATCTTCCACAATCTCGTCTTCGTGAGCATCGACAAGCAGTATCCCGGCCAGGCCTACAAGGTGATGAACGGCCTGTGGGGGCAGGGCCTGATGTCCCTCGCCAAGGTGATCGTCGTGGTAGACCGGGACGTGAACGTGCGCGATCCCAAGGAAGCCTGGTGGGTGGCGCTCAACAACATCGACCCCGAGCGCGACGTCCGATTCACCCTGGGGCCGATCGACGTCCTCGATCACTCGAGTCGCGCGTTCACCTTCGGCTCCAAGATGGGGATCGACGCGACGCGCAAGTGGAAGGAAGAGGGCTTCGACCGCCCCTGGCCCGACCGGATCGTGATGGACGACGCGACCCGGGCGAGGGTCGACGCCATGTGGCGCGAGTTGGGGATCGGGCCATGACGGTACGCGAAGGTCAGACCCTCGCAGGCCAGAGCCTGCTCGTCCGCTACGCGAACTTCGTCCGGCTGCCGCACACGGTGTTCGCCCTGCCGTTCGCACTGCTGGGCGTGGTGGTCGCCTCGCGCGAGGCGCCGGTGACCTGGCGGACCCTCGGGCTGGTCGCGCTCGCGTTCACGGCGGCGCGCTTCGTCGCGATGGGGTTCAACCGGATCGCGGACCGCGAGCTCGACGCGCGTAACCCGCGCACGCGCGGGCGCGAGCTGCCCGCTGGGCGGCTCTCGCTCGGACAGGCGTGGGGCGCCGTGGTGGTCGCCGCGCTGCTGTTCGAGTGGGCGGCGTGGGCCCTCAATCCGCTCTGCTTCGCGCTTTCCCCCGTGGCCCTGCTGGTGATCACGGCCTACAGCTACGCCAAGCGTTTCACCTGGTGGTCGCACCTCTGGCTCGGCCTGGGAGACGCGATCGCGGGTCCGGCCGGCTACCTGGCGGTGGCGGGCGCGTGGAGCCGGCCGGGCTGGTTGCTCTGGGCGTTGGCCGCTGCGGTGACGTTCTGGGTGAGCGGGTTCGACATCTTCTATGCCCTGCAGGACGAGCAATTCGACCGCGCCGAGGGACTCCACTCGGCGGTGGTCCGGTTCGGACAGCAACATGGCATCCTGCTCGCCAAGGTGCTCCACGCGCTCGCCCTCGTCGCGCTGGTGCTCTTCGGCGCGGGCGCGGGATTGGGCTGGGTGTACTACGCCGGCGTGGCGATCGGCGCGGCGGTCATCGCCTACGAGCACCGCCTGGTGCGGCCGGGCGATCTGTCGCAGCTCAACGCGGCCTTTTTCACGATGAACGGGATCGTGAGTATCGTGGTGTTCCTGGGAGCGTTGGGAGACAGACTGCTGTGAAGGGGACGAGGGACGGGGGACGGGGGACGAGTAGACCCCGGAGGGAGCGGCCTCCCCTCGTCCCTCGTCCCTCGTCCCCCGTCCCTCCCAGACCGCCGGCGCACCCGCGCCGCAGCCCGACGCCCAACCGGCGCGGGAGATGACCCGCCTCCCTGTCGTTCTCGCGATCACCGGCGCCTCGGGCGCCCCCTACGGCGTCCGACTCCTGGAGGTGCTGGCGACGCATCACGTGCCCACGTGGCTGCTCGTCTCGACGCACGGGTGGCGCCTGCTCGAGGAGGAATGCGGCATCGAGGGTGAGCCCGCTTTGCGCAAGGCGACGGGCGGGGACTGGCAGAGCGTGACGGTGTTCGACGACAAGGACCGCGGCGCCCGGCCGGCGTCGGGCTCGGCCCGCGCCGCCGGGATGGTCGTCTGTCCCTGCTCGATGGGGACGGTCTCGGCGATCGCCCACGGGACGAGCCGCAGCCTGATCGAGCGGGCGGCCGACGTGACGCTGAAGGAGCGGCGTCCGTTGATCCTCGTGCCGCGCGAGACCCCGCTGTCGCTCGTCCACCTGCGCAATCTCACCTTGGCCACGGAGGCGGGCGCGATCGTGCTGCCCGCGGCCCCGGGGTTCTACCATCGACCGACCAACGTGTCCGAGCTGGTGGATTTCGTGGTGCAGCGCGTGCTCGACCACATCGGGGTCGACATCTCCCTGGTACGACGGTGGGGTGAGTCCGGGGAGCGGCCTGGTTAGCCGGCCATGCGGCTCGGCGTCATCTCCGACACCCATGGGCTGCTGCGGCCCGAAGTGTTCGAGGTCTTCCACGAGGTCGACCACATCCTGCATGCCGGCGATGTGGGCGGCTGGGACCTGATCGTGGAATTGCAGGCGGTGGCGCCCGTTACCGCCGTGTACGGCAACACGGACGGATCAGAGCTCCGCGCACGGTTGCCGCAGGTCGCCTCGCTCCAGCTGGACGGATTCGACATCGTCGTGAGCCACGGCGACCAGCTCGGCAGCCCGACGCCCGCCCTTCTCCACGAAGCCTACCCCGCGGCCGAGATCATCCTGTTCGGCCACACGCACAAGCCGCTGCTGGAGCTCGTGGACCGGACCGTCACGGTCATGAATCCGGGGAGCGCGGGGGCCCGGCGGTTCGACCTCCCCGTGACGGTCGGGATCCTGGAGCTGGAGCCCGGGATCCCGCCGCGGGGGCGGATCGTCACCCTCAGCGGTGGATCGAATCCACCGGCATCACGGTGACCGGGCCGAGCGTCGAGAGCGGCTTGTCGAACGCGCTGGACTTGCCGACGACGACCATCACCAGGCGGTCAGGGTGCAGGAGACGACGCGACACATCCGCCACTTGCTCCGGGGTGACGGCCTGGATGCCCTTCAGATAGAGATCGAACCAGTTGCCGGGCAGTCCATCCACGGCATACCCGAGCTGCTGCGCCACGATCTGTCCCGCATTCTGGAAGCGGAACACGAAGCTGTTGACCTCGTTGTCCTTGGCGAGCTGGACGTCGCGCGCGGTGACCGGATCGGTGGCCATGGAGCCGATGATCTGCCGCATGAGCGACAGCCCCGCCACGGTCTTCTCCGCCCGGATCTGGGCGCCGGCGAAGAAGATGCCCTCGCGCCGGGTGTCCGCGTCCCAGTTCGAGAAGGTGCTGTAGGCGAATCCGGAATCGCTGCGCAGGCGCTGCAGCAGCCGGGAGTTGAACCCGCCGCCTCCGCCCAGCAGGAAGTCGGCGACCTGGACCGCGTAGTAGTCCGGCGTGTCGGCCACCCGGATGCTGCCCGCATGCCCCATCCAGATGTTGGTCTGGTTCACATCCTTCTCGATGAGCACGATCTTGGGGCCGTCCGCGATCTGGAGCGGCGGGATGGTCCGCAATCCCGGCGCGCAGCGGGACCAGCCGCGGAACAGGTTCTCGAGCTTGGCCAGGAGGGTCTTCTCGTCGAAGTCCCCTGACACGCCGATCAGGAGGTTCTGCGGGCAGAAGATGCGCTCCTGGGTCCAGCGGAACCGGGCCGGGGTGAAGCCGGCGACCTCGTCGGGCGTCACCTGGGTCCGGCCCAGCGGATGATCGCCCAGCAGCACCTGGGGCCAGGCGCGGTTCAGCACCGATCCCGGCTGGTCGTTGCGGCGGCGCCAGGCCTCGAGCTGCTGGCCTGCGGTGATCCGTACGCGCGACGTATCGTTGCGCGGGTTGCGCAACAGGTCGAAGCCCAGGTCGAGCATCTGGTCCCGGTAGCGGGACAGGCCGCTGAACGAGGCGGTGCTCTGCTCGTTGCCGGTGGAGATGAAGACGTTCAGGGCGTAGAACTCCACCAGCTTGTCGACCGAGTCGGGGCTCAGGCGGGTGGTGCCGCCGGTGCGCATCAGGACGTCGGCCTGCCAGCCGACGCCCCACAACGAGTCGGGGAGGTTCGCGACCCCCACCTTGGACACCACCTCGACGTCGAGCAGCGGGAGGCTGTGGTCCTCAAGCAAGTAGACCGGAACACCGTTCGACAGCGTGGCCCGTTTTGGCGCAGGTGGGGTGAACCGCAGCGGCGGATAGCGGAGCGCCTGAATCTGGGCTCGGGTATCGCGAGCGGGGCGCTGCGCGGCGATGGGGAGTGCGGCGCAGCACAGGAGGCCGGCGAGGGTCAGGGTGCGCATCAGCGGGTCCCTCCGGTCGAATCCGCCGCTGCCGGACGTACCAGAGTCGCGACGGTGCGGTTCGATTTCGCGAAATAGGCCCGGGCTACGCGCTGCACATCGGCCGCGGTGACGCGGGCGACGGCGTCGCCGTCCCGGAAGGTCTGTCGCCAGTCGTACCACAGGGCTTCGCTCTGGGACAGCTGAAACGCGAGCCCGAAGTTCTCCTGCAGGCGCTGGATCGCGCCTGCCTGCACCTGGTTGCGCACGCGCTCCAGCTCCGCCGCGCTCGGCGGCTCGCGCTCGATCCGACCCAGCTCTTCGTACACGGCGGCTTCGATGTCCTGCGTCGTGTGCGGGGCGATCGGTACACCGGTGAAGGTGAAGAGCCTGGGGTAGAGCTGTCCCGGCGACTGACCGGAGAAGATCGCGGTGGCGATGCGATCGCGGATGACGAGCCGCTGGTAGAGCCGGGAAGTCCGCCCGCTGGTCAGCACGGCCGACAGCACCTGCAGCGCCGGCGCGTCGGCGTGCCGGGCGCTCGGCACGTGGTAGCCGATCAGGACCTGGGGGTTGGCGTCGAACTCGACGTCGATGCGGCGCTCGCCGTGCTGCGCCGGCTCCTGCGTCACCACGGGCCGGTGCGGCTCGCCCGCGGGCACGTCGGCGAAGTAGGCGTCCGCCCACGCGGTCATCGAGTCCACGTCGATGTCGCCCACGATCGCGACGACGGCGTTGTTCGGTCCGTAGAACCGCTTGAAGTACTCCTGGGCGGCCTGGCGCGTGACGGCCTGGATCTCGCTCGCCACGCCGACCACCGGCCGTCCGTAGGGATGAGCCCGGAAGGCCGCCTGGAGGAACTCCTCCCGCAGCAGGCCGGCCGGCTGCGTCTCGACGCGCAACCGCCGCTCTTCCATCACGACCTCGCGCTCCGAGTAGAACTCGCGCAGCACGGGGTTCTTGATGCGGTCGCTTTCCAGCACGAACCACAGCTTGGCGCGGTTGGCAGGCAGCTGGAAGAAGTAGTTGGTCAGATCGTTCCCGGTGGAGGCGTTCAGAAACTGCGCGCCGTTCTCGGTGAGGATGCGGTCCAGCTCGTTGGAAACCGTGAAACGGCGCGCGGAATCCTCGAGCTGCTTGAGCCGGCCGCGCAAAGCTTCCTGGCGGGCGCTGTCCACGCCGGCGCCCTTGCGGAACTCGGCGGTGAAGGAGTCGGCCACCGCGTCGATCGCGGGGAACAGCGTCTGCTCCGCCGCGTCGTTGGTCGTGCCGATCGAGTGGGTGCCCTTGAACAGCATGTGTTCGAACAGGTGAGCGGTCCCGGAAATGCCGGTCCACTCGTCCACTCCGCCGGCGCGGAACTGCGTGACGAAGGAGACGGTCGGCGCGCCGCCGCGACGCAGGAACAGGAACGTCATCCCGTTGGGCAGGACGTGTTTGACGACCGGAAGGCGCTCGCCCGGGGAGGGCTCCTGCGCGGGAACGCGCACCGGGGTCGCGAGCGTCAGAGCGACGGCACAGACGAGGAACCGCATCGGAAACCTCACGGGGGAACTCGCGGAGAAGCTAGCGGAGTGACGATGCGGCGCCAGTCAGCCTATCGCTGACAGAACGCGCAGAGGGTGGTCTGGCGCAGATCGATGGCGTGCGTGGTCACGAGCCGCCGGCCGCAGCGGACGCACGGCTCCCCGCCGCGGTCGTAGACCTTGAGCTCCAGCTGGAAGCTGCCCGATTCCCCGGTGCCGGTGCGGTAGTCCCGCACGGTGGTCCCCGAGGCGCGCAGGGCGCGTTGCAGGATCTCCACGATGGCGCCATGCAGGGTCTCGACCTCGGCGGTCGTGAGGCGGTTTGCCGGGCGGGAGGGATCGATGCGCGCGTCGAACAGCGCCTCGTTGGCGTAGATGTTGCCGACGCCGGCGAGGCGCCGCTGGTCCATGATGGCCTTCTTCACCGCGGCGCGCGTGCCGGCGAGTGCGCGGCCCAGCACGGCGGGCGTGAACCCTGGCTCGAGCGGCTCAGGTCCGAGCCGTGCGGTGTAGGCGTTCCAGCCGCGCTCGTCGAGCAGCCACACGGTGCCGAGGCGGCGCACGTCGCGGTACACGAACAGGCCGCCGCCGGCCAGGGAGCAGGTCAGCACCGCGTACCGGGCTTCGTCGGGTGTGAGCGGCCGGTCGTAGACGATCAGCGACCCCGTCATCCGGGGCTGGACGATCATGCGATGACCGCTCTGCAGCAGGAACACGGCGTGTTTCGCGCGGCGCGATGCCGCCCGCACCGTGTTGCCGGTGAGGGTGCGTACGAGTCGCGGGCGGGAGACCCCGCGCAACACGTCAGTCTTGGTGAGCCGCGCGGAACGGATGCGGCGTCCCACCAGCCGCGGTGCCACGTCGCGGACGATCGTTTCGACTTCAGGCAGCTCCGGCACGCCCCAGGCTCCGATCGATCTCGCGCCTTGCGATGTCGCGGCGCCACGTCTTGCCGTCGAACGCGATCCGCTCGCACGCCGCCCGGCTGGCCGCCGCGGCCGCGGCGACCGTCGGCGCCAGGGCGGTGACGTTGAGCACCCGGCCCCCTGCGACCCGGAGCGCTCCGCCGGCGTCACGGGTGGTCCCCGCGTGAAACAGCAGCACGTCGGGCGGGAGGTCCTGGATGTCGATGACGGCGCCTTTCTCCGGATGGTCGGGATAGCCGCGGGCGGCGAGCACCGTCGTCACCGCCGCGCGGCTCGCCGTGAGCACGGTGGATTCCGGTCGCCAGGTGCCGGCGGCGATGGCGGCGAGGTGCGCGGTGGAGCCGCGCGGCAGGACCGGGAGCAGGACCTGCGTCTCCGGATCGCCGAAGCGGCAGTTGAATTCGAGCACCCCCGGCGTGCCGTCGGCGCCGATCATCAGTCCCGCATACAACACGCCGCTGTAGCGGCAGCCGCGCCGCGCCAGCTCCACCAGGGTCGGTACCAGCACCTCGCGCCGCACGCGTTCCAGCAAGGCGGGTGTGGCGAGGCTCACCGGGCAGTAGGCGCCCATGCCCCCGGTGTTGGGACCCGTGTCGCCCTCTCCCAATCGTTTGTGGTCCTGCGCACCCGGCAGGATCAGGAGCCGCTCGCCGTCGGTGAGGGCCAGGACCGAAAGCTCCTCGCCCTCGAGGAACGTCTCGACGACGATTTCTCGGCCCGCCTCCCCGAGCATGCCGGACTCGAGCATGTCGCGGGCGACGGCAGCGGCTTCGCTCC
>DATICZ010000321.1:0-3866 GCA_035456525.1 Gemmatimonadales bacterium | reverse complement strand
CGACTTCTTGCTCTTCATCGTTCGTTCTCCTTGTTGCGTGGCGAGAGCCAAGACGCTCTCGCTGTACGGACTCGGGCGTGCGGGTACTTCTGACCCGATGGCTCACCTCTGCTCCACTCGGGACCGAGTAGGCGGGAGGTTGGTAATCAGACCTGAAGGAGGGTTTGTTCGTCCTACCCGCTGCTCTACGACGCCATCGAGCTCGACGAATTGGATTGCCGATGCTGCAGGCGCACGGAGGCTCGATCCGGGTCGAGAGCGAGCCCGGCGCCGGGGAGACGTTCACCGTCGAGCTTCCCTGCGCCCGACATGCGTCGGCGGGAGCGAAAGAGCTCCCCGCGATCACGGGCGACGACGAGTCCGGCTTCGGCCGGAGCGTTGGACCGTTCGTGAATGTTTGGGGGGTTCGCCGGGAATGGGTGGCTCGACGGCGTGATTTGCCCGCCGCCGCGCCACCCATCGCGACTAGAGCGCATTCGGGTCGATCGTCTGCCAGCCGGGAATGCCTCGACCGTTGGTCTGGCCGGGAGCGGTGTCGCCGACGTAGTGGTACAGAGGGTGCCCCTTGTACGCCGACTGCTGCATGCCGTCCGCGCGCGTGTAGACGGTGAAATCGGCCGCGACGAGGTCGCTCGGAACCGTGACTTGGTCAGTCTCGAAGATGGGCCAGCTCGTCGTGCACTGGTCGCTGGTACAGGCGGTGGCGGGTGCCGCCGTCGCCGTGCCGACGGTGTCCAGGGAGAAGGAATACAGGGTGCGGCCTGCACCATCGGTGAGATAGCGCGCCGACTCGTTCGGCTTGCTGAGCAGCGCGATCGAGTAGCTCGGCTCGTGCACGACGAACCAGATCCCGCCCACGCCCTCGCCGTTGGTGTCGCCCGCCGCCGTGTCGCCGGCGTAGTAGTAGAGCGGGAAGCCCTTGTACGTCGTCTGCGTGCTCCCATCGAAGCGGGTGATCTGGCCAACGTCCGTCGCGTCGATCCCCTGCGCGACCACGCCGTCGGCGTCGAAGAAGATGGGCCAGATCGGGAGGCAGCTCGCATCGCAGTTCGAGACCGCGGCCTGGGTGCCGCTCCCCGGCACGTCCTTCGCGAAGTAGTAGAGCGACCGGCCGCTCCCGTCGACGAGGTGACTGCCGAGCTGGGCGTCCGTCGCGAACGCCAGCGACGCCGGCTGGTCAGAAGACCCGCCCGACGGCGCGGGGGTGCCGTACCCCGTGTTGCTGCCTCCGCACGCTGCGGCCAGCGCGAGCAGCGCAATGAACGCCGCTCCGCCGGAGATCACGTTTCGATTCATTCGTACGATCCTTCACTGTCAGGCGCCGGCGGGATTGCGCGGCGCGCGTTCCGCTCGCTCATACAGAGACCACTCGTGGCGGTGGCGTAGACCGAAACGACCAGTCAGTCGCAATACGCACGCGGCGCCTGGAAGTTACGGCGCGGGTCCCCCGTCCGCTCACACGGAACTCGCCAGTGCGACATCGCGGCGCTCGCGGCCCTGTCCGACCGCAGCCGCACGCTCCTGCGCCTCCACCACATCGAGCGGCTCTCGATCGACGATCGGCCGGAGTCCCTGACGGCGCTGCTCCGGAGCATCGAGCCCGAGCGCACGGCCCGCGGGCTGCGGCGCACGCGCAGGATCCGCACTTCATCGAGCGGGAAGGGGTGGGCCAGCTGCGCGAGGACGGGATCCTGCACGTGCATCCCGACGCCTGGTACGCGGTGCTCCCGTGGCTTCGTGCGTTGCAGGCGCTCGTCGCCACGGCGGGCCCGCGGATCGGCTTAGAGCTCGGGCTCGCGACGGCGCGCAGGATGCGACTTAAGTCTGGCGTGCAACGGCGCGCGACGTTCGCGCACTCATGTACGTGGCAGCGGGGCAAAGCGACAACGTGCTCAACGAGGAAGAAGATGGGGAACGCGCCTGGCTGTTCGTGGCGTTGACCCTGAGGTTCGGAACGCCGTGAAGGTCCTCGCCATCTCTGGAAGCCTGAGGGCGGACTCGTCCAACACGGCGCTGCTCGAGGCGGCAGCACGGCTCGCCA
This sequence comes from Gemmatimonadales bacterium, assembly GCA_035456525.1. Lineage (GTDB taxonomy): Bacteria > Gemmatimonadota > Gemmatimonadetes > Gemmatimonadales > GWC2-71-9 > DASTHG01. The sequence continues at coordinate 1,825 of DATICZ010000321.1, read as the reverse complement.
TCCCGGGGATGCAGATCGTCCTCTTCCGAGGGCTCGGTGATCTACCGCACTTCAACCCCGATCTCGATGGCCAGGGGCAAGAGGCGCCCCCGGCGGTCGCCGCCCTCCGCGCCCACGTTTCGGCGGCGGAAGGCGTGATCATCTCGAGCCCCGAGTACGCGCACGGTGTGCCGGGGTCGATGAAGAACGCGCTGGACTGGCTCGTGTCGTATCCGGATTTTGCCGGGAAGCCGGTGCTCCTGTGGAATGCTTCCGCGGCTGGCGGCCAGTGGGCGCAGGCGGCGCTGCTCGAGATCCTCGAAACCATGTCGGCGCGGGTGCTGGTCGAGGCTTCGCTCCTGGATCCCTTCCTGCGCAGGAAGCTGCGGCCGGGCGCGGAGCTGACGGACGAGGACGAAGCACGCACCGTGAAGGCGAGCCTCGCAGCCCTCGCAGCGATGCGCCCCTGAAGCGAGTAGCGCGCGAGACCTGACCTGACCGAGGAGCTGACGCCTTCCTCTACCGACCGTGGCCGCGTCCCATGTGGCCACCGGAGCCACCGCGCCCGGCAAACGCAAACCCGCCGCCCCGGACCGCGGGGCGGGCACCGCCCCAGCCGGAGCCGCCTCGGCCGCCGCCGGCGAACGCCGAGCCGCCCCGGTGCGAACCCGGCTTCGGGCCGCCGTGATATCCGGCACCGCCGCGGTGCGAACCCGGCTTCGGGCCGCCGTGATATCCGACACCGCCGCGGTGCGAACCGGGCTTCGGGCCGCCGTGATATCCGGCACCGCCGCGGTACGGCGCTGGATTCATGCCGCCATGACCGGCGTGGCCCGCATAGACGGGCGCAGGCCTGATCCCATGGTGGCCGCCGTGGTACGGCGCGTAGTGCCAATGTGCCGGGTAGCGCCAATACCCGTGACCGTACCAAGCGTACTGCACCGGTCCGTACACGCCGAAGAAGGGCCACGGTCCGTAGCCCCACACCCACGGCGCGGCCAGCCACATCCAGCCGTACGCCGGATAGAAGACATACGCGTAGGGCTCGCCGTAGCCGCCGGGCGGGTAATACGTGTAGCCGTCCGAGTACGGCATCCAGATCCAGCCGTACTGCTGCGTGTACACCCACTGCCCAGCGGGAACCGACCACGACGCCTGTTCCTGCGCTTGAGGGGCCGAAGGGGTCTCGGGTGGGGGTGCGGGCGGAAGCTCCGACGGAGCCGCAGCCTCGCCGGGGGGCGGCTCGGCATATGCGTCGTCCTGGGGATGCGCCGTCGCAGGGAGAAAGGCCAAGGTCCCGGACACGACCAGCGTTCCGATGAGCTTCGTCATGGGGTTTCATGGAGCATTGGCTGTGCCACCGTTTCGCGCACAAGTAACGGCGGTTTCGCTTCCGCCCCCTGTGCGCGCCAGCCACGAAGTGACGCACGCGCATAGTCCCCGCCCGGTTCGGGCGTCATGCTCGGCCGTCAATAGCAGTCCCGCTTGGAGGTGCTGACGGTGAGCAGGCCGCGAGTCCATCGCGGACGCCGCCGATGCTGCGCTGAGAGTCAGTCGACCCCCACTGCCACTCGATGCGGGCGGTGCGGCGGTGGTCAGCCACTCGGCGTCGTGGACGCGGCAAGAGCGAGCCGCCCTCCGAGGCGACCCGCTCTGTTCTTGAGATGGTCGCGCTCGAGCCGACGCTCATGTCGGCTAACCGCGGCGGAGGTCGCAGATCGTCTGCCACGCGGGCACATCGCAGCGACCGAAATGTGAGACCCGCCTCGTAGCAGGCACGACCATCGCCCCCCGGCGGAGAAGCTCCCTGCTATCGTGAATTCGCCGGGTTCGCGGGTCGTCACTA
>DATICZ010000320.1:0-10689 GCA_035456525.1 Gemmatimonadales bacterium | reverse complement strand
AGGTCCCGCACGTCCTTGCCCTGCGGGACCATGGAGTCCGGGCCCCAGAGGATCTTCTTCCAGGAGGTCCCGCGGGCGACGCGGTAGATCAGGGAGCCCACGTGGGCCGCGAAGTAGCCGAACGTGATGAGGGCGCACAGCCGGTGAATGATGCCCGCCGCCTCGAGGCCGCCCAATCCGCGGACCAGCACCCGGGCCCACGGCGCGTAGGCAAAGCGCAGTGGCAGGCCCGTAATGACGAGCCCGAGGAACGAGACGATCACCAGGGCGTGAAGCGTGCGCTGCAACGGCGTGAACCGCCAGAGATAGGGCTGCTCGCCGCGGCTGGCAGCGTCCAGGGTTTGTGGTGTCATGGTCCGGTACCGGGAGGTTCAGCGGCCGCGCCGTGCATGCGGTTGATGACGATGCGGGTCAGCCAGAGCAGCGTGTGGGTCCCGAAGAACACCATCACACCGGCCAGCAGCAAGGTCATGAACAGCCAGGTCCAGAACAGCACCGGGTACCTCGCGCGGTCCCTGGGATCTCCATGGGGACGATAGCGCGCGAAGTTCTCGTTGGCCGCCGGATGGCACCTGGCGCACGTGGCGACACGGTTCGCCGGGAACACCGACGAGCGTGGGTCGGACGCGGGACGCATGTCGTGCGCCGTGTGGCAGTCGCTGCATGTCGCCGCCAGCGTGAACCCGAGACGCGTCACCTTGCCGTGATACGTCTCGAAGTACGTCTCGTAGAGCCGTTCGTGACAGCTGCCGCACTCCGCCACGACCCCGAGGAGCCACTGCGGCTGGTCGGCGCGCACGATCCCGTGAGCCGTGTGGCAATCCACGCACACCGGGGCTGGATGGCCCTCGTTGTTCTTGCGCCCGCTGAGGTACGCCTGGCCATGGGCCGACGCCTCGTACACCTCGGCGACCCCGACGTGGCAGGCGCCGCAGGTCGCCGGGATGTTTCGCCGGTTCACCGACGACTCCGCAGAATCCGCCGGCAGCACCTTGTGGGCCCCATGGCAGTCGTTGCAGGTCGCCGAGACGACCAGCCCGTCGCGCGTCAGGGCGTTGCCGTGAACGGTCTTGAAGTACTGCTCGACGGCCGTGCGCGCCTGGGCCTTGCCCGCGGTCGCGAAGTACGTGCCGATGATGCGGGGATCGGCGTGGCAGCTGCCGCACAGGGCGGCGACGTTCAGCGAATAGACCGGCGAGCGACGATCATCCGCCCCGTACACGACGTGCGAGCCATGACAGCGCACGCAGGTCGGGGCGTCTCCCTGAGACGCGGCGTTCGCGGCGTGGATGGAGGCCTGCCAGTCCCGCCCTTCGGCTTCATGGCATGTCTGGCACGGCACGACCCGGGTGGCGACGCGGTGGGGATACCCGGCCTCGAAGCCCCGGTGGCAGTCGGGGCACCGCAGCCCGCGGTGGCGTGTGTCCTGCAGGATGGCCGCGGGCACGTACAGCGACGTATCCTGCGGGCCACCCGCCTTGCCGGTGATGAAGTCCCGGTTGGCGTGGCACTTCTCGCACTGCACGACCTGCGACGCCTGGCCATGGAGCGCCCCGAATCCCAGCGATGCGCCGGCAACCAGGAGCCCCAACAATCGGGTGAACGTTCGTGAGGACATGATCCCGCTATCCGCGTTGCATGGCCGGCACCTTGTGGCAGGCGTCGCACGGCTGGCCGGGGTTGTGGCCGGTGGCCTGTTTCACATGGCACGTCGTGCAGATCTGCGGTGACCAGCGGTTGAGCGTCGCCGCCCCCTCGTGGCACTCCACGCAGGCGATGTGCACTACGCGCGTGTGCTGATCCAGCACGCCGCCGCGATGACAGGACAGACAGGCGCGCTCCGGCTGGTGATGCTGGTCGTGACAGTTGTCACAATCGAGGCCGCGCGCGCTCATCGCGGGGGGGGTGTGACAGAGGGTGCACGCCAGGCCTGCGTCGCGGTGGACGCCGTGCGAGAAGTCTCCATTGGCCAGCGGCAGCGTCGCTTCCGGGACTCCTCCGGCACCGGCATGGCACGCCGCGCAGTTCGTCTTGCGCACGGGGTTGTGATGACACGCGTCGCACGCAGCCTGCGAGGTGATCAGCGTCCCGCCGTGATTCTCGAGCGGCGTATGGCATTCACCGCATGCCAGGCCGCCGCGCACGACGTGTGGCTCGTGCGCGAACGTGCCGCCCTGGAACGGCACCCTCGACCGTTCCACCCCGACGTGACAGCGGAAGCAGGCGTTCTCGCCCAGGGGAGGTCCGAGACTCAGGGAAGGCACGGTGTACGGGAGCTTCCCGGCCGCCACCGCTTCCCGGACGAGCCTCAGGGACGCCCGCAGCAGATTGTCGGCGAACAGCACGTTGTGCGCGGCTTTGCCGACGCGCACCAGGTCGACGTTCTCCTGCGCCTGGCGGAGCAGGCTGTCGGCGACGGCTCGCCGTCCGAGCGGGACCGCGCCGAGGGTCGCGCGCGCGGCTGCGACGACCGGTGCGACACGGCTGACTTTCTGCTCCATCTCCCGCTGCCACGAAGGCAGCATGTTCGCGTAGCGAACGCCGTGGCATGACAGACATGATGCCTCGCCGGCGAGCTGCACGCGCTCGTGTCCGCGGACGGTCTTGGGCTGCGCGTGGCAGCCGAGGCACGAGACGCGGGCCCTGAACATGCTGCTCGGCGACTCCGGCGTGCCGTGCCCACCCATCCCGGCATAGAGACGCCGTTGGGCATCGTGGACCTGGGTGTGACAGCTGCGGCAGTCGAGCTCGAACGTCGAGGTCAGGGCGGCGACCCGGTGTTCGATCGGCGTATGGCACTGGGTGCACTCCACCTTGTGCTCGGCGATATGCAGCTGGTGGACCAGCGTGGTGTTCTCGAACTGGTTGAGGCGGGCCGGCTCGTTGTGGCAGTTGAAGCAGCGCGAGCGCTCGGCCACGCCGGAGCCCACCGTCACTTCGTTGTGGCACGAGATGCACGAGATGCGGTCTTTGACATACTGGGAATGGTCGACCACGTAACCGGCCGGAGACTCGATGCGGGGCGGGGACGGGTGACACCCGGTGCACCCGCCGATCGGCGCGCCCGGCGGGCGATCCTTGAAGTGGCAGAGAAAACACGTGGCGTCGGTCACGGCGACATGTTGTCCCTGCACGATCTGGGAGTGGCAACTCGTACAGCGCAGCTGCTTGCCGCGACGCAGTTCCCCCAGGTGCGACGCGTGGTCGAACCGCACCCCCTTGTAGTCGACCAGGCCCTCGACCTTCCGCTCCGAATGGCACCCCGACCGCAGGCACGCCGCGTCCTCGATCTCCGCCCACGGCTTCACCCCGTAGGAGCCGGTGATGTACTTGACCACCTGGTTGGCCGCCTGGAGCTTCCCCATCGCCTCGGCCCTGATTCCCGGCGCGTAGTGACACTTGATGCAGGCCACATCGCGGTGGGAGGAGGTGGCCCAGGAGTCGTAGTAGGGCTGCATGATGTGGCAGGATTTGCAGAACCCCGGGCGCGCGCTGTACTCGATGAAGCCCACGCTCGTCACGACCAGCAGGATGACGCCCAGGATAGCGACCGGGATGAGTTTCCGCAGCAGCCGCGAGAACCGGTGCCCCTTCCCGGGGGGAGCCGTCATGGCCGCCCGCCCGCCCCTTCAAGATGGCGCAGCGCGAACCAGGCCAGCACCAGCGACGCCAGCGCGAGAAACCACACGGGCACCAGGAGCAGCTTGTGCTCCCACCGCTGCTCCTCGGCCACGCCCGCCATGCCCCGCAGGTCCCGGGAGATCGAGCGCACCTGTCGGGCCAAGTCGTCCAATTGCTCGGCGTCGAGACTGTGCTGCGCCTGCGCGATCTGCTCGTACGCCGTCAGCGCCGTTTGATACCGGAACCGGGCGTCGCCCGTCTGCCGTCCGGCGAGCGACAATTGTGCGATGGCGACTTGCGCCGACCGCAGCTCCTCGGTGGCCTCGACGGCGCGTTGTTGGATCTGGGTGCCGAGGGTGTGGGCGCTCGTGCCGGCGGCGTGACACTTCGCGCACGCCGCCGCGATACGATCGGCCGGCACCCGCTCCGTCCCATGGTTGCTGTGACATCCCAGGCAGCCCGCGATCTTCCCGGCGTGCGCGGCTCGCCCATGCGGGCCGCGGTCGAAGGCCTGGCCGACCAGGATGTGGCACCGCTCGCACACATTCGCAATCTCGCTGACCGTCGGCGGCAGCGCGGAATGGGAACCGTGACACCCGACGCACGTCGGCGACGCGAAGTTCTGATTCCGGAACAACGCGACCCCATGGGCGCTCAGGCGATACCGCTCGACCTGGTCCGTCGGCAGGCGGTACTTCGCCATCAGGCGCTTGTCCTCGTGGCACCGCGCGCAGGTCGTCGGGATGTTCGTGGGATAGACGGTGCTGCGGGCGTCGTCCGGCCGGAGGATGGTGTGCGCGTCGTGGCAGTCGGTGCAGGTCGGGGCGTCGAGATCATGGCCCATCAGCAGCAGCCGGCCGTGCCGGCTGGTGCGAAACTCGGCGACCTGACCGCTCGGCAGGCCGTACTGGCGCATGCGGTTGGGGTCCGAATGGCAGGAGCCGCACAGCGCGACGGTCGCCACCTTGCCCGGCGCCCCGACGAAGCGACCGCGATGAGCGGCCGGCAGGGCGTAGGCCGACGGATCGCCGCCATGGCAATCGTGGCACCGGATGCCGCGCTCGGCATGCACGCCCTGAACGAAGGCCGCGCGCTTGTCGGCGTGACACGCGACGCAGCCATACGCGGTGTCCTGCTGGGCAGGCGCGGCCAAGGCCATCGCGATCGTCGCGAGCATCAGGCCGCCGCTCATCTCGGTCCTCCGGCGCGGGTGGTATCAGCGGGTGGCGCGGCCCGAGTGGGAGTCGGGCCGAGCTCCGGCAGCGGTGCGCCCGCTGCCGGCGGCGGCGTGGACGCCTCGCTCGCGGCCGGCAGCGCCTCCGGGGGCGGCCCGGAGCGCAGCTGTCGCCCGGCCATCCACGCCGCCACGAAGCCCACGAAGAAGACCAGTCCGAGGATCGCCACCGCCGGACGACGCCTGAGGTCCCGCTCCGGGCCCCGGTCGAACAGCGGCACGAACGCGAGCCCGAGCGCGACGAGCGTGAAGCCGACGAAGCCCCAAGCGCCCAAGTAGTGCGTGAGGGCCCGCGACACATCCACGACCACCCAGGTGGAGCGCACGATCTCCGGGAGCTTGGCCGGGTCGGCCGGCTCGCCGACCGGGCGCGGCCAGAGCGCGGCCGCCGAAATCACCACGGCGCACGTCACAACGGCGACCATGAACGATCGCAGCAGGTGACTGGGGAAGAAGACACGGCCGCGTCCCGGCTCAGCCGTGGCGTTCCGGAGCGGGGCGACGCCATGCCGCCGGACCATGGTGAAGTGGAACGCCACGAGCGCGAGCGTGATCCAGGGAAGCACGATCACGTGCATGGCGAAGAAGCGGCTGAGCGTCGCTCCCGAGACGATCGGGTCACCACGCAGGACCGCGACCGCCGCACCGCCGACGAGCGGCACGGTCGCCAGCGCGTTCAGCGCTTCGGTCACGGTCCAGTAGGCCCACTGGTCCCAGGGCAGGAGGTACCCGGAGGCGCCGAAGGCGAGGACCAGAAACAGGAGCAGCACGCCGACGAGCCAGTTGGTTTCCCGCGGCGGCTTGTACGCGGCGTCGAAGAACACCCGCGCCATGTGTGCGAGGACGGCCAGCACGAGCAGGCTCGCCGACCACACGTGCAAGTCACGGATCAGCCAGCCGAGCGTGACACCGGAGACGATGTGTTGCAGACTCGGATAGGCTTCCTGCGCCGATGGGCGATAGTGCACCGAGAGCAGGACGCCGGTTATGACGAGGATGATGAACAGCAGGTAAGTGATCCCGCCGAGCGCGTGCCGCCATCCGACGTGCGGCGCCAGCCGGTAGCCCAGCGACTTTCGGAACGCCTGATCGATCGGCAGCCTGGCGTCGATCGGGCCATAGAGCAATCCGAGGAATCGCAGGATGCCGAGCAGACCTGCATCCGTGCTCGCCTTGAGGTCGGCCCAGAACTGGGCCGCCCATTTCGCCGTCGCGCGCCTGAATCGGCCCGCCATCTATGGCTCCGTCACGTACACGGCGCCCTGGCGGACGAACACCGCGAACCGCTGCAGGGGCACCGTGGTGAGGCCGCGGACCACGTTTCCGTGCAGGTCGTACACCACATGGGTGCACGGCGAAACCACCCGCAGGGACGCGGCGTCCCAATCCAGGATGCAGCCCTCAATCGGGGACGTCCCCTGGAGCGCGGAGTACTCCCGCTCGCCCGCGCGCACGACGAGGATGACCCGTGACCCCCAATTCACGACGCGGCTCGCGCCCACGGGGAATTCAGGCTCCCGTACGACGCGAACCGCCGGCTGTAGCTCGGGGATCTGCAGATAGTCACCCGACAACAGGTAGAACCCGATGCCCAGGGCGACGGTGGCGATGGTGAGAATGACGACGCCGACCAGCAGGTATTCGTTGAATCCCGCTTTCGCGCCGCGAGTCTCACCCTCGCCCCCCGCTTCCGAATCATGCGCCCGCTCGCCAGCGGATGCAAGCACTTGCGTTCCCCCAGACGAATTCTCACAAGAACTTAAGAGGCGGCCCCGGAAGCCGTGGTGGCACCGGGGCCGATGATACCGATCATGTGACGACTTTGCTACCGCGACGCGGTACGCCTGGCAGCCGGCCGCGTGAACGGTACGCTGCCCGAGGCGCCCAGCGGACCGGCCAAGATCGCGCGCACGGCCGGGGGCAGTACGGGGAACCAGGGTTGCGAGCCGTAGAGGTCGGTCAACTCCTCGATGTTCGCCCGCAGCAACGCCTCGGCGAGGAACGGGTTGTGCACCGTGTGCGATCTGTCGGTGTTGCCGCTGGAGATCACGAAGTCCCCATTGGCGTCCTCGCCGAACGTCCGCACGTTGAACTCGGCCCCGTCCAGCGCCGTGATGACGCGGTCTCCCGCGAGCAACGGGGCCATGAACATGACGAGGACCTGCGTGTTGTCCGCGAGCGGCGCGACCAGCGCCGGCGTGATGTGCACGCCGTTGAGCTTGTTCGCTGCGGCCGTGACGGCCCCGGTGACGGTGTACTGGGTGGTGCCGATCTTGATCGTATTCCCCGCCGCCAGCGTCCCCGTCACGGTCGCGGCGTCGAGATTGATGATGGTGTCGCCCAGCAGGAAGGCGCCGTTGGCAAGCAGGGACAGGTTGTTGAGAGTCCCTCGCTGACTCCACGTGTTCCGGAGAATCGCGGGCAGAATCCCCCCGGAATCGAGCGTATCGATGCCGCTGGAGCCGCAGCGATTCGCCGGCGGAATGGTGCTGCCGGTCCCCTTGCACGAATTGACCAAGAGCGCCTCCGTCAGGTTCTGGATCCGCCCGCGCGCCACCGCCAGCAGCCCGGCCGCCTCGTTCTCACCCAGGTGGCAGCCCGACTGCGCGCACGCTTTGAACGACCGGCCACCGGCCGTACCGGGCGTGCCGGGCGTGTACGCGCAGTTCTTGATCGAATCCGTGGGCAGACCGTCCGGCCCGTAGCAGGGGATCGGCCGGAACAGGTGCCCGGTCACCGTGGAGGGGGCACCCGCGTCATTCACGGCGGGGAAGGAGTAGAGATGGCATCCCGCGCAGAGCTTGGGGTTCTTGGTGAGGTTCGCGTGGCTCGCGGTTTTCGCCACCTGGACCAGCACCGGGTCGAGGTAGCTCGGGTTTTGATACCCCACCTCGCCGATCAGGGTGGCTCCTTGCGGCGCGTGCGGCGAGTTGCTCCCACCCGGACTGAGGGTGCTGGCCGAGTCCAGCGCGAGCGGCTCTGTGCGCCGATAGTGGCACTTCATGCAGAGGTTCTTGGACGGATCGCTGGTCTCGAGCGGCCACCGGAGTTGCGCCGTATTCCTTGCGTCATGCGGGTCATGGCAAACGGCGCAGGTGATCCCGAGGCCGTTCGCCGCTGTGATCGGGTCCTCGCTGCCGACGTAGGCGGCCGTCACGCCCCAGGCCCGCAAGGCGCCCTGCCCCGTGTGGCACTCCTGGCACTCTTCCTCGTCGGCGTGGCGGCCGTTCAGCGCGTGGATGGATTGCTTCCACTCCTCGACGAACGGATGATGCGTCCCCTGGTGGCACGCGCCGCACGTGCCGGCACTCAGGATCCCGGTATCCGCGGTGATGCGCGCCAGCGGCGCCGTACCGGCATCCGGAACGGAAGCGTGGTCGAAGCCGGGGCCGTGGCAGCTCTCGCACTGCACGTCGTGATAGGATGAGCTCTGCACCAGGGTGTAGCCGGAGGGGTCCGGAGCGAGATTGCCCTTCGGACTCACCGAGTGACAGCCGACACAGGAGCTCTTGTCCGCGGGTTGCGCCAGCGCCTGCAGGTCGGCCCAGGCGTCGGCGTGCTTGGTGTTTTTCCACTCGCCTTGGTGTTCGACGTGGCAGTTGCCGCAGCTGGTCTGCTGGGCGGCCTCGTCGAAGTAGCCGAGAAAACCGTTCTTGCTGTCCGCCGGTGGGTTGAACTGGCGATTGACGTATACCAGCTTCTCGTTCGTGCAGGCCCCGAGAGCGATGATCGAGAGAGCCGTCGCAAACCAACGGGAGATCGTCATGGGCCATCCTCCGCTTCGTTCCCGGGGTGACTGCGCGAAACCGCAAGCATTAACTTCCATAACGACAAGGCGTTACAACGCCGTCCCAACGCTGCTTCGTGCGACTACCTACGTAGACATTCTCACGAACGAGTTATGAAGAAATCGTGAAGCCATGGTGACACTCCCATCAACGCCGCGCCGCCCCCACGTACGCTTTCGCCGCTCCTTCACGAACCCTTCAGTCTGACCTTAATCGAACGCCTCTAGGTTGCCCGAGGACCCGGCACCCCCGCTCCAGACTCACCCGAAGCTAAGGAAAGCCGATGAAGCTGTTCGGAGTGGATCTGGTACTCCTGCACCCCCCCAGCGTCTACGACTTCCGCAAGACCGGTATCCTGTTCGGGCCGATCAGCGACGTCATCCCCTCCACGCCGGTGTTCGAGATGTACCCGATGGGCCTGACGACGATCGCCGGGCACCTGGAAGAGGAAGGGTTCAACGTCGAGATCGTCAACGTGGCCTACCGCATGCTCGCGGACCCCGCGTACGACGCCGCCGCGGATATCGCCCGCCACGACCCGATGATTTTCGGCATCGACCTGCACTGGTTGCCCCACGCCCATGGCGGGATCGAGCTCGCCAAGCTCGTGAAACAGCACCATCCCACCACGCCGGTGATCGTGGGCGGGCTCTCGGCGTCGTACTACTGCGAAGAGCTGCTCGGCTATCCCTGGGTGGACATGGTGATGCGCGGCGACTCCACCGAGGTCCCGATGCTGCAGTTGATGCAGGTCCTCCGGTCCGGCGGATCGCTGGCGGACGTGCCCAATCTGGCCTGGAAGACTCCCCAGGGCGAGGTCGTCGTCAACCCGTTCTCGCACGTGCCGGCCAGCATCGACGACATTCCGTTGCCCAACTACTCCTACGTGATGCGCTCGGTGCTCAAGTACGGCAGCCTCGCCAACGTGATTCCGTTCGAGGACTGGCTGGACTACCCGATCACCGCGGTCCTCACCTCACGCGGCTGCACCCAGAACTGCGCCATCTGCGGCGGCTCCCGCTCCGCCTACCGGAGCATCTGCAACCGCTCGCGCCCGGCCTTCCGCTCCCCCGAAACCCTGATACGGGACATCCAGCGGATCCAGGCATTCAGCCGGGCCCCGATCTTCCTGGTGCACGACCTGCGGCAGGGCGGCCGCGAGCCTGCCGACCGCTTTCTCGAGCTGCTGCCGAAGGCGCGTATCGAGAACGAGTTGGTCTTCGAGCTGTTCTTTCCGGCGGGCGACGAGTTCTTCGGGCGGATCGCGAAGGCGGTCCCGCGCTTCAGCGTCGAAATGACCCTGGAATCGCATCTCGAATCGCTGCGACGGGTGAACGGCAAGCTCATGTGTCCCAACGAGCAGATTGAAGCCACCATCGCCAGCGCCCTCGAGAACGGGGTCAACCGGATCGACATCTTTTTCATGGTGGGGATCCCGAAGCAGACCTACGCCGACGCGATCGGGTGCGTGGATTATTGCCGGACGCTGCTGCAGCGGTTCGGCGGCGACCGCCGCCTGTGGTTCTTCATCGCGCCGCTGGGGCCCTTTCTCGATCCGGGCAGCCCGGCGTTCGAACAGCCGGAGCGTTTCGGCTACAGGAAGCTGTGCCGGACGTTCGAGGATCATCGCCGCGCGCTCACGGGCCCCAGCTGGAAACACATCCTGAGCTTCGAGACCGACAGCATGACCAGGGACGAGATCGTGGACGCGACCTACGAGGCGACCCTGCGGCTCGCGAAGGCCAAGCTCGACTTCGGGATCATCGACGAGGTGTCCTACCGCAAACTCGTGTCCGGCGTAGCGGCGTCGCGCCAGCTCGTCTCGGAAATCGACGTGATCCAGTCGTTCCCCGACCCAGCTGAGCGGCAGGCGCGTCTCGCCGCGCTGCGGCAGCGCGTCACGGATCTCGCCCGCCCGGAGGTTCGCGCCAAAGACTGGCTCAAGTGGCCGATCCGGCGCCGGTTCGCGCGACTGCACCGCCTCGCGCGGATGCTGGTCGGGCTGTTCCTCGTGGAGGTCCGGTTGTTCCTGTTCAAGCGGCTGCG
>DATICZ010000319.1:0-9247 GCA_035456525.1 Gemmatimonadales bacterium | reverse complement strand
CATTCAGCGCTTGGCATGCGGCCGCCCGCGGAATATCGGGCGACTCGAACACACGCCCCCATCTGTCTAGCGAATTGGGGAGCAGATCATGGCCCTTCAACCGTGTGCAAGCTGTCGCAAGACGCTCGATTGCGTTCCAGACAGATTTGGCATGATCGCTATTCCGGGAGTCGCAGCAACGGGCGGCCAGGTCACAGTAAAGTCCCGTGGGTAAAGTAGACGGCTCTCTCGAGGATGAGACATAGACCGGAGCGCTGCCCGTCCGCCTTCATTGAGTCAGCGGTCCCTCGCCCGCGAGATCCAAGGCGGCCAGCCGAGACACCGTAGCCTCGTGGGTCGTTCCTGAACAACCCGCCTGGGTGCGACCGAGCGGTGGCCGACCGCTGCACCCCGGCGAGTTCCTCCGCGGCTCATGTGCTTGACGTTGGTTGCGGCTGGGTTGCGGGCGATGCAGCGTTCTGCCGCGATCTGCAACGTGATGACCCGCATCAATACGTGGATTCAGGCCGCGTATCGGACATTGGACGTTGACGCGTTCCTTCGACGGCGGGTTCAATGGCATCGCTCGCGCGCGCGTCGATGCCGTGCACCTGAACGAAGGAGGAACCTCATGCGTCACCGCACCGCAATGTCCGTCCTGCTTGTCGTGTTCTCGTCGCTCGCTCCGTGGCCGGCCGTTGGGGCTCCGCCGCGCCCGACGGAATCGTCGGCGGATGCGCCGACCGGCGCCCCGGTCAACATCAACACCGCCGGCGTCAAGGAGCTCATGAAGCTGGAGGGCGTCGGCCGCCAGGTCGCTCAGAGAATCGTCGAGTACCGCGACGCCCACGGCCCGTTCAAGAAACCGGAAGAGCTCCGCAAGGTCGAGGGGGTCGGCACCGGGCTCTGGGAGCGCAATCGAGCGCGTATCGTGATCAAGTAGCCACGGCCAGCACTTTGTGCTTTGGAGCACAGGCGACCCGGGTGTAGGATTGGGCGAAATCGACCGGAACGTCACAGCGTTCCAGTAGCGTCCCCCGCCGACAATTCCGCCGACGGCGGACGTGGTCGAGCCCCGGGCCGGGAGTCGGCATCCGGTTCTGGGTAGGTGGGAACTGGGCCCGCGTGGCGGCCTTGCCGAGAATAGGAGGTGATCCAGCCGATGTGTAACCCTACGGTGATCTGTGAGGTGGTTGCCTCCTAGGCAGGCTCCACGCTAGCTCAAGGTGGAACGCCTGGGAGTCCAGGCGCCACCGGCCCCGACGGTCCCGCTTTCACCAGCGGGGCGGCGCGACGCGCGAGTGAAGAGTCACAACGCGCCGCAGCCACCGTCGGGGCTTTTTCATTCTGTCTGAGGGGGGTCGCCCCCCTCAGACTCCCGCAGGTCTCCTCAGTGCGCGGCCTTGCGGACGTTGGCGGCCTGCAGCCCCTTCGGGCCGCGTGTCACCTCGAACTCCACCCGATCGCCCTCGCTAAGACTCTTGAATCCCTGAGCCTGGTTGGCGCTGAAATGAACGAACACGTCCTCGCCGCCCTCCTGCGTGATGAACCCGAACCCCTTTGCATCGTTGAACCACTTCACTGTTCCGCTCGCCATGATGTTCCTCTTCTGTTCTGCGTTGTGGAGCCTCACGCTCCGGTGATCCCGGCCCCATCGCCGGGGGAAGTCAATTGCGCGGGACAGGATGTCCCAAGTGCCGCTCGATCGCGCGCAGCTGCTCGTGCTCCTCGGGCGCCGCGAAGCTGGTGGCGCGGCCACTCGCCTCGGCGCGGGCGGTGCGGCCGATCCGGTGGATGTAGTCCTCTGCCGTGTGGGGGAGGTCGAAGTTCACCACGTGGGCGATCGCGGGCACGTCGATCCCGCGCGCCGCGATGTCGGTGGCGATCAGCACGCGATAGCGACCACTCCGGAAGCCGTCGAGAGCCTCGCGGCGCTGCGACATGGAGCGATCGGCGTGCAGGCGCGTTACCCGGTGGCCGGCCGCGCCCACGGCCCGTGCCACGCGATCGGCTCGATGCTTGGTGCGTGTGAAGACGAGCGTCTGACCGCGCTCCTCGCCGAGGAGCCGCAGCAGGAGCGGCGTCTTTTCCTGGGTCGCTGCTCTGTAGAGCATCTGCGTGACCTTCGCGACGGGCTTGGCGATCACGCCGACCTCGATGCGCACGGGACGGACAAGATGCCGGCGAACTAGCGTCTCGACCTCGGGCGGCATGGTCGCCGAGAAGCAGAGTGTCTGCCGGTCGAGCGGCGTCACGCGGAGAATGCGCTCGACCTGGGGCGCGAAGCCCATGTCGAGCATGCGGTCGGCCTCGTCGAGGACGACGATACGTAGCGTGCCGAGGGCGAGCGACCGGCGCTCGAGATGATCGAAGAGCCGACCGGGGGTCGCCACGATGACGTCGGGTCTGCGCTGCAGTCCGACGAGCTGTGGCCCCATCGATTCCCCTCCGATGAGGACGACGGTCTTGACGCCCTGGGCACGGCCGAGCATGTCGAACGTCTCCGCGATCTGCAGCGCGAGTTCGCGCGTCGGCGCGAGCACGAGCGCGCGTGGTCCCACGCCGCCGCGCTTCGCGAGCCGCGAGTCGGCTCCGACCAGGAGCTCGACGGTCGGGATCGCGAAGGCCGCGGTCTTGCCGGTGCCCGTCTGGGCGCAGCCGATCAGGTCGCGACCCTCGAGGATCGGCCCGATCGCCTGAGCCTGGATGGGAGTCGGAGTGGAATAGCCCGCGCGGGCGATCGTTTCGCGCGTCGCCGGCGTGAGCGGAAGATCATTGAACGTACGAACCATGAGTGAGGACACCTTTCCGTGCTATCTGCGCGTTGAGCACCCGGGCCCGTTGCCGGGCCCGGGCGGGAGCGAACAGGGTAGGATTGTTAGACTTTCCTGACGTTGGCTGCCTGAAGACCCTTCGGACCGCGAGTTACTTCGAACTCGACCCGGTCACCTTCAGCAAGGCTCTTGAAGCCCTGGGCCTGGATGGCGCTGTAATGCACGAAAACGTCCTCGCCGCCCTCCTGTGTGATAAAGCCGTAACCCTTCGCATCGTTGAACCATTTAACCTGTCCTTGAGCCATACCTCGGACCTCTCTTTAGGGGGTCTTCAAGCCCCTGTGCTCCCGCCATCGTGGCGGGGTTGCCTCCCGGAATTGGAAGGCAAACAAAAACGCCGCGCGAACTGGGCCCGCGCGGCGTATGTCTCGATCTATCACAATCGTTACCTAACTCCGTCTGCACCAGAACCGAGCGGTAGGATGACATGATCGATAGGGCAAGTCAATGGAATTATTCAACGGTGCGCGTGACCGGACGCGAACCGTTCCTCGTGCCGAGCCAGCCCGGAATCGCGACTGAGAAGCGCCCGGCGGTGCCGCCGGCCACCACGACGTGGATTTCCTCGGTCGACGGGAACTTCGGGATCAGGGCTTCGGGCTCGGGCCGCGGCCCGGTCGTTCCGAACCGCAAGTTCGTGCCCTCTCCGTGGTCCTCGTCGGGCAGCAGGGCCCGATACGGGCGGCGCACGGACTCGTAGAGATGGCGCTTCAGGTCTTCCTTCGACCAACCGTCGTCCGCGAGCGTTCGAGCGTGCTCCGGGCTCACGACGAGCATGGTGTGCGAGTAGAGCGGGAAGTGCTTGCTGTTCCAGAGGCACGCCATCGACCAGCCGAGCGATCCCGCCAGTGCCCGCGCCGTGCGGCTCGAGTGATCCGAGATTCCGTGCGGCGCCTCACCCGCGAACAGGGTGACCGTCGACGTACTGGCCGGAAAGCCCCGACCGGTGTGGTACGGCGCCCACGGACTTGCTTCCTCGTTCTCGGCGATGCAGTACGTGTAGCGCCCGGGATGGCCGAACGTGGACATCGAGATCTCGCCGGGCCGCGCGCCGCCGACGTTGATCATCAGCAGGCGCAGCGTGCGGCCGATGGTCGCGTTCGCGCGGTAGCCTGGACCGAAGACGCCGAAGGCGCTGTTGAGCCCGATGCGCGCGCGGATCGGTCCGTTGACGACGATCAGCGGTGCGGCGAAATGCGTCGAGGTCGTGACCCCGTGGAGGTTGAACGCGAGATCACAGGCGCACTCGGCGGCGGCGATGACCACCGGCAGATAGTCGGGCCGGCACCCGGCCAGAACCGCGTTGATTGCGGCTTTCTCGACCGTCAGCCGTCCGTAGTTCGGCGGCATCTCGCCGAGCAACTCGTCGCGGGCACGCCCCGTACCCGCGAGCATCCGCTCGACGCGCTCGCGCGTCGGTGGGATCACGGGCAGGCCATCGGTCACACCCCTCTCGAACCAGATCTCGTATTCGTCGGTTGTCATCGCGCGGCTGGGCGATGCTATACCCAAGACGCCATTCCGTGGTTCCGGAAACTCGGATGTCCTTGACGCTGGCTGTCACCAAAGGTGCCATCCTGGGCACAAACGGGCCAGGGGCGCTCGGGGAGAGTGTGGCCAGGTGAGCCTTGGATCGAACCGCGGAATGCAGGTCGGGTACACTGTCAGGTGGTCCCTCGGCTCAGGTGGAACCCTGTGAAAAATATTTGCTTTTTCCGGCAGGGCGTCGCGGAGGCCCCCAGGGCGCGGCCATCTGTGCTCTAAAGCCTTGGAAAAATGGAGTTTTCGTTTCGGGGTGGCACGGACTGTGCTACTGTTATACCCCCGACGCGGGGGTTCAATCGACGAATGATGGAGCCGTGATGTTCTATAACCTGCTGGCCGGGATGTTCTCAAACGATCTTGCCGTCGACCTCGGTACCGCGAACACGCTGGTCTACGTCCGCGGCGAAGGCATCGTCCTCAACGAGCCTTCGATCGTCGCGATCCACCAAGCCGATCACTCCGTGCTCGCGGTCGGGCGCGAGGCGAAGGCCATGCTCGGGAGAACCCCGGGGAACATCATCGCTATCCGGCCGCTCAAGGACGGCGTCATCGCCGACTTCGACGTGACCGAGAAGATGCTGCACTACTTCATCTCGAAGGTGCACCGCCGCCGGACGCTGGTGCGGCCGCGCCTCGTCATCGGCGTGCCGTCGGGAATCACTCAGGTCGAGAAGCGCGCGGTGCGCGACTCGGCGATGCAGGCAGGGGCCCGCGAGGTGTACCTGATCGAGGAGCCGATGGCGGCGGCGATCGGCGCGGGTCTGCCGATCCAGGAGCCCGGCGGTAACATGATCGTCGATATCGGCGGCGGGACGACGGAGGTCGCGGTGATCTCGCTGTCCGGGATCGTCTACTCGAAATCAGTGCGGATCGCTGGCGATGAGATGGACGAAGCGATCGTCCAGTACATCCGCAAGCATTACAATTTGCTCGTCGGCGAGCGGCGGGCTGAGGAGATCAAGGTGACGCTCGGGTCCGCGTACCCGATGGGCGGCGACCGCCGCACCATGGAAGTCAAGGGCCGCGACCTGATCGACGGCATCCCCAAAACCATCGTGATCACTGATGAGGAGATCCGGGAAGCGCTCCGCGAGCCCGTGATGACGATCGTCGAGACGGTGCGCACGTGTCTCGAGCGGACACCGCCCGAGCTCGCGGCGGACATCGTCGACAAGGGCATCGTGATCACCGGAGGCGGCGCGCTGCTCCGGGGCCTGGACCACCTGCTACGTCAGGAGACGAATCTCCCCGTGACGCCCGGTGACGATCCGCTGTCGTGCGTCGCGCTGGGGACGGGAAGAGTGCTGGACGAGCTCGATCTCCTGAAGAAGGTGGCGATCCCCGCCTAGCGGGTTTCAGCGCTCCTCTCGGGGGGTTCGGAAGGTGAAGATTCAGAAGCTGGTGTTGCTCGTCTCCCTGGTGGGAATTTGCCTTCTGCTCCTCACGCTCCAGACGCGCGGGTATGGCTCGGCCGCCAGCGATGTCTTCGCGATCGTGACCACGCCGATCTCCACCGGGCTCGCCAAGGCGAGCCGCTCCACCTTCGGCCTCTGGTCCACCTACCTCGACTGGAAAAATGTACGCGCCGAGAACCGGCGACTGCGGGAGGAAGTCCAGCAGCTGCGGGTCCAGGCGCTGCGGGTCAGCGATACCGACGTGGAGAATCAACGGCTGCGCCGTCTGCTCGCGCTCCAGGAGCGGCTCCCGCTCACCACTCTGTCCGGGGAGATCATCGCTCGGGAGTGGGGCGGCTGGATCCGGTCGCTCACGGTCAATCGTGGCCGGGGCGACAACATTCCCCGCCTGAGCGCCGTGATCTCGCCCGACGGTCTGGTCGGCCGTATCGTGGACGTCCGACCGGGCGCGTCGATCGTCCAGGTGCTGACTGATCCCGCATCGACCGTGGGCGCCCACGTCCTGAGGACGCGGACCCCCGGTATCGTCGAGGGCGATCCGCGCGGCACGCTCCGGTTCAAGTTCATGGCACGCGACGGAGCGTCGATCCAGAGCGGCGACGTGCTCGTGACCGCCGGGCAGGGCGGCCTCTTCCCCCGCGGTATCCCGATCGGAACGGTGCGCACGATCGACAATCGCGGCGCCGCGCTCTTCCACTACGCCGACCTGACGCCGGCCGTCGACTACGCACGGGTCGACGAGGTGCTGCTGGTGACCGGCGACACGCAGCGCGACCTCACCGCGTTCTTCCCGAAGGACGGCTGATGCGCGGACTGCTCGTCCTGACACTCGCGGGGGGGTCGGTCGCGCACGCGACGCTGACGCCGCTGGTGAGCGTCGGGGGCGTGACGCCCGATCTGCCGCTGATCGGCGTCATCCTGCTGGCGCTCCGGCGCGGTCCCGAGTTCGGGTGCCTGGCGGGGTTCGTCACCGGTCTCCTCCAAGACGCGGCAGGCGGCGGCCTGATCGGTGTCCAGGGCCTGACGAAGGCGGTGATCGGCTTCGGGATCGGCGTCGCCGGAGAGCGGCTGCGGGTGAGTCAGCCGCTGGTGCAGGTGCCCGGGCTCGTCGTCCTGACCGTCGTGGAAGGGCTCGCACGGTTCGCGCTGCTGCAGGTCTTTCGTTTCCCGGCGCCGTTCGGCGAGCTGATGACGTACGTCGTGCTCCCGCAGGCACTCTTCAACGGGTTCGTCGGCGCCGCGGTCGTGCTGAGCCTGGCCGCGTCACAGGCCCTACGCGAGCACTTCGAGGGAGAGCCGTCGTGAGCGTCTCTCGCCGATCGCTGCCCGGCCGGCGCGACCCCGGACACCGGCGCATCATGGTGATCGCGACGGTGACGATCTTCGCCTTCCTCGTCCTGATCGGGCAGCTCTGGTACCTGCAAGTATTGGAGGGCGGGCGGTTCCTCGACGCGTCGGACAAGAACCGGATCCGCGTGCGTCCGATCGCCGCGCCGCGCGGCATCCTGTTCGACCGCCACGGCATGCCTCTGGTCGACAATCGGCCGGCGTTCACCCTCTCGCTGATCCCCCGCGAGCTGCCCCGCGACGTCGAGACGCGTGACGCCGTTCTGGGCCGCGTCGCCTCGTTGCTCCGCATCCCCTACCAGGAGCTGATCGACGCGGTGAGCCGGGTGCAGCCCGACTCGCTCTTGCCGGTGCGCCTGCGTCGCGGCCTGACGCTGGCCGACGTGGCCAAGATCGAGGAGTGGAAGCTCGAGCTGCCGGGCGTGATCACCGAGGTCGAGCCCCAGCGCGTCTACCCGACGAGCCGATTCGCCGCGCACCTCCTCGGCTACGTCCGCGAGGCCAGCGACGAGCAGCTCAAGCAAGGGCGGTATCGCCGGGGCGACATGGTGGGCCAGAGCGGCCTCGAGCGGCTCCTGGACGAGCACCTGCGCGGGCAGGACGGCGGCGAGCGCATCGAGGTCGACGCGATGGGGCGGCCGGTCCGCCGGGTGCAACAGACCGAGCCGCACGCGGGCGCGCAGGTGATCACGACGATCGATCGCGGGATCCAGGAGGCGGCGGAGCGCGCGATGGAAGGGCACGCCGGTGCGGTCGTCGTCATGGATCCGCGCAGCGGCGACGTGCTGGCGATGGTGTCCACGCCCGCCTTCGAGCTCGACCGCTTCACCGGGACCATCGACCGCGACGCGTGGCTTCGGGTTGTCCAGGACCCGAACTTCCCGCTGCTGAACCGCGCGATCCAGAGTCAGTACGCGCCCGGCTCCGTCTTCAAGATCGTGGTGGCGGCGGCCGGCCTGCAGGAGGGCACGCTCACGCCGCTCGACCGGACGCACTGCAACGGCGAATTCCGTCTGGGGACCACGACTTTCAAGGACTGGAAGGAAGGCGGGCACGGTACGGTCGATCTTCACGGCGCGATCGTGCAGTCGTGCAACATCTTCTTCTACGAGGCCGGTCTCAAGATCGGCGGTGCTGCGATCGTGCGCTACGCGAGCGCGTTCGGGTTCGGTCAGCCGACGGCGCTCGACCTGCCGGGCGAGAAGCATGGTCTTTTGCCGAAGCCCCAGGCCGCACGCGGGCGCCAGGGACGGACGTTCCCGCCCGGCGAGACGATCAACATGTCGATCGGGCAGGGCACGGTGCTGGTCACGCCGATGCAGGTCGCCCGCTTCATGGCTGCGGTCGCCAACGGCGGCGTGCTGTGGCGACCGCGCCTCGTGCAGCGGGTCGAGCGCCCCGACCGCGGCGTCGTGTGGAGCGACCAGGGACAGGTCACCGGTCACGTCCAGCTCTCGCCGGTCGTGTGGGCGTTCCTCCGGCAGAGCCTTTGGGGCGTGGTGAACGACAATGGGACGGGCGCGGCCGCGCGCATTCCAGGCCTCGACATCGCCGGCAAGACGGGCACCGCGCAAATGATCGCCAAGTCCAAGGCCGAGAAGGGCCAGGACCACGCATGGTTCGCCGCCTTCGCGCCCGCGAAGGCACCGGAGGTCGTCGTAGTGGTGATCGCCGAGCGAGGCGGTAAGGGTGGCCAGGTCGCCGCGCCGATCGCGCGAAAGATCCTGAACGCGATCTTCTTCGAGAAGGTTGCCGCGGTGGAGATCGCCGGCTAGTGCTGCGCATCGATCGGCGCCTGCTCGAGAACGTGGACTGGGCGCTGCTCGCCATCGCATTCGCACTGGTCGGGATGAGCGCGGTGACGCTCGCCAGCCTGCACGTGGGCCGCGCGGGCGGCGCCGTCATGGTCCGCCAGCTCCTCTGGTTCGCGATCGGCCTCGCCGCCATGATCCTGCTGGCCTGCCTCGACTACCGGAGGCTCGTCCGTGCCGCGCCGACCATGTACTTGCTGGGCCTGGCCGGCCTGGCCGCCGTGTTCGTGCTGGGCCGGACGGTGTCGGGTGCGCGCCGCTGGATCGTGCTCGGCCCGATATCGGTTCAGCCCTCCGAGCTCTTCAAAGTCTGCTT
>DATICZ010000318.1:0-3755 GCA_035456525.1 Gemmatimonadales bacterium | reverse complement strand
TATCCCGATTACCCTGAGCCGCTAGCGCCCCGTCAGGCTCACTGCACGGGCCCCGGCGCACGCCGGGGCCCGTCGTGCTTGAGAACGGCTTGAGGCCGGTGCCGATGTTGTCCCACAGACACCGATCGAGGAGACCACCATGCTCCGCCCCATCGCCGCGCTCGTGATCGCCGCCGCGCTGTCGGCCCCGCCGCGCGTGGCCGGGCAGCGCCTGGCTCCCGCGTACCTCGGTGCGGACCTGCCCGCACCCTCCGAGGCGCGATTCGCCGCGACCGGTCCGCGCGACGGCGCCATGGTGCTGGGCGGTCTGGCGGGCGGCGTGGTCGGATTCTTCGCCGGGGGTTACGCCGGCGCGGCGGCGGGTGGTGGAGATCGAATCTGCGGCGACGACGCCTGCGGGCTGGAGGAGGCGGTTTGGGGCGCCGCGGCCGGGGTGAGCACCTTCATTCCCCTCGGCGTCCACCTCGCCAATGGCCGGCGCGGCAGCTACGTGGCCGAGCTGGCCGCCAGCCTGGCCATCGGAGCGGCCGGCCTGGGACTCGCCTACGACACCAACAGCGGCGTCCCCCTCGTCTTCGTGCCGGTGGGCCAGATTCTGAGCAGCATCTTGATCGAGCGGGCGGCCGCCCGGAAATGAGGGCGGCTCACGGCGAGACGAGAGGCGGACGCGCCCGGCAGGATTCGAACCTGCGACCCTCGGCTTAGAAGGCCGATGCTCTGTCCAACTGAGCTACGGGCGCCCACTACAGAGCGGTTGGGATAGTGCGAGACGGCGAGCCGCCGACTGGTATTGTAGTGAAGTGCGCTCAGGGATGCCACCGTTTGACGCTCGAACGCCGACGCCGTATTTCCCTCCCATGCGGGCGCCACCGCTCACCGTCGTCCTCCTCGCTGTCGCCGTGCCCCTGCTCTCGAGCCAGAAGGCCGCGGAGGGAGCTGCTCCACGCCGTCCGAAACTGCCGCGCGGCGCCGACACGTCCTCCGGCTACGACTACTACCGGCTCGGCCTGTCCCGGCTGCGCGTAAACCCCAAGGAAGCCGCCGCGGCGTTCTACTGGGCCGAGCGCCTCTCGCCTCTCACCGCAGTCGCGTATTACGGCGAACGCATCGCCCTCCTCATGGCGGATCCCTACACGCTTCGGGGCTACATCGAGGGAGACCGACGCGTCCTGGCATCGGCGCGAGTGCGGCGCATCGATTCGCTCCAGGTCCGGGCGGTGACCCTGGACCCCTTCTTCCCCCGGAACCTCGACGAGGACCTCATCGTGACGTACTTCACGAACCTCGTTCGTGACCGATTGCGGACGCCAACCTCCGGGCCCTGCGCTCGCACGCGCTCTATCTGATGGGGGCGATCGACAGCGCGCGCGCCGAGCTGGAAGCCGCGCTCGCCACCGCGCAGCGCACCGACGCCGAGGAGCTGAAGTACGTGGGCGTACGTCAGGCTGGCCTACGTGGCCCCTGCACGCGAGCGACCCGACGACCGCGGTGCGGGAACTGGAGAGCGCCATTCAGGTCAAGGGCGACGACTTCTCCGCCCGCCTCCTGCTGGGCATCGTGCAGGCGGCCCGGCACGCGCTCGATTCCGCGACCGAGCACCTGAACCGCGCCGCCGACATCGAGCCGTGGGTCGCGTACCCGCACTTCGCTCTTGGAGGCGTGCGCCTGGAAGCCGGAGACCGGGACGGCGCGGTGGCCGAGTACCGACGATTCCTGGCACTCGCCGCCCAGAATGACCCCGACGTGGCCGTGGCGCGCCAGCGGCTCGCCGAGCTCGGCGCTGCCACGCGGTAGCGCCTCACACCGCATCACAAATAGAAACAAAGTAAAGAGCAGGCCCGGCGCGACGCCGGACCTGCCCTGGGGGAACGAAAGGCACCAACCCTGCTAGGCTTTCTGCACCCGGAAATTCACGGTGCCGCTGTAGCCCGTGAACACCACCTTGACCGTCCAGAGTCCGGCAACTCCCTTGATCATCCCGAAGGTCCCATTGGCGCTCAGCGACTGGGAGTACAACTGGGTGCCGTTCTTGTCGAATACGGTGAGTATGGCCGAGCCTCCACTGACCGTGGTCGCCTGATTCACCGTGGCGGTGTCCGCGGAGTTCGACCAACTATAGGTGTAGGTCCACGTGGCATTCGTGACCCCAGTGGCCTGGAACTGGAAGTTGTCGGCCAGGTTGCTGATCTGGGGCTGGAATGGCGCCAGCGGACCGGTGCTGTTGCTGCAGGCGGCGAGTGCCGTAATGGTCGTGAGAACGACAGCAGCGACAGCGCGTGGAATTCGACTCGTCTTCATGCGTTCAGGCTCCCGACTCAAGAGTTAGTCCGACAGTTTCAGAACCGGGTGGCCTATCTGGCAAGCCGGAGGCCAACCCGCGAGCGTGGGGCGAACTCTCACGGCCCGTTCGACTTACAGGCCGACGTGTGACGGGTGACCTTCGATCCGGCTAGCTCGATTCCGCCGTCTGTGCATCAATTCGATACACATGAACGCAGGGAGGGAGAGTCGGGGCGCCGGGATTTGAACCCGGGACCTTCTGGTCCCAAACCAGACGCGCTACCAGACTGCGCTACGCCCCGAAGGAGCCTCAACATAATCAGTTGCGTCCGACCTGTGAGCCCCGGACACGAGGCAGTGTGCACGGTTCTGTGCACGGTCAGGCCTCCACCTCGCGCACCTCGGCGGGCTCCGTCACCACCCGCAGGATGGTGGCGTCGTCGTCCTGCGCGTAGCACCGGGCCAGCGTCTCCGTCCCGTCCCACCCCCCGGCCCGCGCCGTGTCTATCAGCGGCCAGTGCTTCCGCGCCGTGACCCACCCGCGCCGCGACGCATGCCACAGGGAGCCATCCTGCTTCGGCAGACTCGCGAGCCCCTCGGCCTTGACGAGCCAGTCGCTCGCCGTGTCGTACGAGACTTCTTTGCTCGCGTCGTCCGGCCGGGGGAACAGGTAGGCCGCCCCGATGCCGGGCCGCTGCGCCAGCACCCGGTCCACTGCCGCCCGCGCCTCCGCGTTCAGCGGCGCGTACCACGCCTTCCCCATCTTGTCGGTCTCCCCCGGCCACTGAATGGCCCCGTGCGGCGCGCCCTTGGTCTTGGCGAGCCGGAGGTCGTGGTAGCGCAGGGGCAGGATGGCCCCCACCCGGCGGCCGGTATGGTAGGCGAGGTCGAGCAGTTCCGACAGGTAGCTGCGCGCCCGGCCCCGCTTCCCGTCGCGCCGCACGTCCATGAGCACCCGGTCGGACACGGCCCGCAGCTTCTCGTAGCGCGTCGTGGTCACCATGGGCCGCCGCACGTTCTGCACCTCGGGCACCTCGAAGCCGCGCACGGGATTCTCCCGCATCACGTAGGGGCCGTTTCCCTCGCGCCACCGGGTCGCCCAACCAAGCACCTGCCGCAGCCAAATGCAGTCGGCCGCCACGGTGCCGTCCCGCACCAGTTCCCGGTCCTCCTCCTTCATCACCGGCACGCCGCGCCCCGTGATGGCTCCCGACCGCCGGGCGTCGATGAAGCCTTCCCATTCGCCCAGCGAGACAAGGTGCGGGTCCTTCTGGCCGCCCAATACCCGGGCCCACATCTCGATGCGCCGCCCGTCCTCGCTCTGCTCGCCTGCGCTCTTGCGAGGCGTGCGGTGCTGCTCGTAGAGCGCGAACACGTGCGCCAGCGTCGTGCGCCCGGCCGTCAGTTCCGCCGTGCCGGTGCCGAGTTTCGCCGCTTGGTCCCGGGCCCACGCCTTGGCCTGCTCGCGGTCCCGG
>DATICZ010000317.1:0-4091 GCA_035456525.1 Gemmatimonadales bacterium | reverse complement strand
GATGCCGGGCCCCTCGTCGGCGACCTCGAGCACGCCGAGATCTCCTCGTCGCGCCGCGCCGATGCGGATGCGGGTCCCGCCCGAGGAGTACTTGATCGCGTTGACCGCGAGATTGACCAGCGCCTGCCGGAGAACGGCAGTCGCTCGGGCGGGCGCGGCAGCGGTCTACGACGTGTGGAAGGAGCCCGAGCGGGGCACGCGGCGGCGAGGAGTTCCTCGTGCTCGCCGGCAGCTTTCACGACGACGCCTACGACTATCGGGAGGGCACCTACGTGCGTAACCCGCTCGGAACGGCGCTCGCGTCGTGGGCCGGTCCCGATGGTGCGGTGCTGTTCGTGAAGCTGTATCAGTTCACCGCGGCCGATACTCAGCGCGTGGTGATCGACACCGGCGCGGCGCGCTGGCTCCAGGGCGTGATGCCCGGCCTGACCGTGCTGCCGCTCCACGAGCACGGCCCCGAGCACGTCGCGTTGGTGCGGTGGGCACCGTCGACCAGGTTCCGGCGGCATCGCCACTGGGGCGGCGAGGAGATCCTCGTGCTGGATGGTGTTCGAGGACGAGCACGGCACGTACCCCAAGGGCAGCTGGCTGCGCAGCCCGCATCTGTCGGAGCACAACCCGTTCACCGGACCTGACGGCGCACTGATCTACGTGAAGACCGGCCACCTCGCCGCCGCGTGATGCCTCGTCGATCGCGGCTGGATCCGCTCCAACCCCGCGCCACCAGCCCTCGCGCCTTGTGAGTTTCCACCACCGTCTGCTTGTTTGAAAAGGACTCAGGAAGGTTCGGATACTCCCCTCGCTGCGGACATTGAAGGAGCCGAAGTCCCTGTACCAAGCACCGTCCGGAGCTTCCGGCTCCGACGCGCGAGAGAGCTTGAGTTCGTACGGTGTCCGGGGCGCTGATCTTCCTCTCACGGAGGCACTCGAACAGGTGCTCGCGCAGAGCCGATGGAAGGTCCTTCCACCGTATCCTCAGCATCTGTGAGCACCACTCTCGCGCTGAAGCGAATAAGATCCTTCGTCCTGCGTGGCGTTCTGCGCCCACTGACTGTGTATCTGTCGCGGTGGAGGAAAGCCGTATTTGCCAGCCAGGATGTTACGGCTGCGTTCACGCGCACGTGTCACGCTCGCGTGTCACCAGAGTGCTCCTGTGGGCTCCCAACGGGGCGAGCACCGCCGAGAGGGGATGTCCCATCGTCTGTTGAATTTGGTTGAGTAGCGGCGGCTCCCTGGCGGGCCTGAGAATGGGTCTGCTAGAAACCACCGGTTCGGGCCGGAGAACAAGGAGCCGCCGTGAAGAGCAGAACAGACAAGGGCGTGAGAAATCAAGTCGGCCTGTCGCTGGTCGAGCAAGTCGGGCAGAGGCTGCTGCCTCTGGTGTCGGGGATTGCGGCGACAAAGCAGGGACTTCTCGAGTGGGTCCACGACTTCGGGCTCAAAGCCCTGGACGAGCTGATGCGAGACGACGCCGCGAGGATCGTCGGGGCGAAGGGCAAGCACCGAACGGACCGGACCCACCACTACTGGGGCAAGACCAAGTCGGAGCTGACGTTCGGTGGGCGGCGGATCAGCGTTGAGAAGCCGCGGGTGCGGAGCAAGGACGGTCGTGAAGCCGGTCTTCCCGCCCTGGAGGAGTTCCGAGATCGGGACCCGCTGTCGGAGCGCGTGATGAACCAGCTTCTGCTGGGCGTCTCGACGCGAGGCTATGACGCGAGCCTGGAGCCACGACCGTCTGGAGTGAAAGCACGGGGCAGCAGCAAGAGCTCGGCGAGCCGATCTTTCGTGGCGAAGACCCGGCAGCGGCTGTCTGCCTCTCTGGACCGACGGCTCGACGATCTGGATCTGGTCGGGCTTTTGATCGACGGCGTCGAGGTCGCGCGGCAGACCGTGGTGGTGGCGCTCGGGATCACGAGCGACGGGACGAAGGTGCCTCTGGGTCTCACCCAGGGATCGACCGAGAACGGCGCGCTGTGTACGAGCCTGCTCCAGGGCCTGTTGAGTCGTGGTCTCAAGGTCGATGACAAGCTGCTGTGCATCATCGACGGCGGGAAGGGCATCCGAAAAGCGCTGGACGATGTCTTCGGCGACCGAGCAGTGATCCAACGCTGCCAGGTCCACAAGCAGCGGAATCTGCGAGAGCACCTTCCCGAAGAGCGCCACGCCTACGTGCTCTCCACGATCCGCGACGCCTACCACGCCGCCACCGCCGACACCGCGCGCAAGAAGCTCCGTGCCCTGGTCTCCTGGCTGGAGACCAACGGGCACGAGGACGCGGCCGCCAGCTTGCGCGAAGGCCTCGAGGAGACGCTTACGGTCGTGAAGCTCGATCTGCCGCTCACGCTCCGTCGCTCCCTCGCCACCACGAACAGCATCGAGAACCTGGTCGGCTCGATCCGACGCGTGTCTCGCAACGTGAAGCGCTGGCGCGGCGGCGACATGATCCGGCGATGGGCGGGCCTCGGTCTCTTCAATGCAGCCAAGCGCTTCCGACGCATCAAGGGCTACCGGGAGATGCCCAAGCTGATCGCCGCTCTGCGGACTGTCGAGGCCAAGGTCAAAGTCGCGTGACCCGTAAGTGCGGCAAATCCGGTCGACCCTCAGCTCGTCGCAGTCCGTTTGCGTCGTTCCTGGGGCATCCTGGAGCGTCGTTCCTTGAACGGCCAACCTCCCGAGGCTGGAATTCGGGACGAGGGCGTGTTCACACCGTTGACATCGAAGCCGTCGTCAGACAGTCTTCAACCGCCGCCGCTGCTCAATTCTCAACAGAGCACGGGACATTCCCGTTCCCGGGGTTATCGAACGATTTGTTGTTTGCAGCCGTCACTCCAACCGAGTCCGCGACCTGGATACCTTGGTCGAAGCTGGTCACGAGGCAATTCTTCACAGTGACTCCGGAATACGAGAGAACCAAGACACCGGAGTTGTAGGGGGATTCCCCTGGTCCTGTGATCGTGTGGCCCGCACAGTCGAGGGTAACGTTGTCGGCCTCGATCCAGATGCTTCCGTTGTGGTTCTCCGTCAGCGTCGTGTTTGACGTGATGGTGAGTGTTCCTGACGTGTCGGCTACCGCATTGATAGCCGCAAGCGACATGGCGATCACGAATGACAGACCCTTCATGGTTCCCTCCCTAGGCAATAGCGCCGCTGCCCGCACGGGGCTGGCGGAACCCGGTTGCGGTCTCTTCCGACACTGCCACTCGCCACCGACTGGAGCCGCAATGGCATTCCCTATCTGACTGGAGAAGCTAATTTGATTGCCGGAACTCTTGCACACTGAGGCGCCCCCCGTCTAATCCCGACTCGCCGCTTCACAGACTGACTCCTAGACGGACGCGCCTCCGCTTTTTCCCCCGCCGCTCTCAACCTTCGCCCCTGATTCGGGGAGTCGTGAACGGGCAGCGTGCTACTCTGGTGGCACCGTGAGCTACTGGAGTTCGACCTGGAAGAAGGCTGCTTGAGCCGCGCCTCGGCCCTTCCGCAGCGTCACCACGAAGTAGTAGACGCCTTCGGACGTCGCCCAACTCCATTCGGTCGTCTGGGCTGGGACCGAGAACTGGGGGTTCGCTGGAATCTTGTGTCCTGAATAGGTCCTGAATCCCCGTCAGGGGTGGGTACCGACAGACTCCGCGCCGAAGGCGCGTAGGGGGGCGCGGGGGGAGGCGATCCACAATCTCGGCGGCGTGGCTGTGGAAACCCCGGCCGCGTTTGCCCACGCGGCCGGGGCTGAGCCGCGGCCCGTGGGCCGAAGCCCTCATGCGAGGGACCAAGCGTCCCACGGCCGCCGCCTGATGTCCACCCGCCTCGCCTTAGGCGATGGCGGAAAAGACCGAGCCTGTCGAGCTGATTCGACGCGTGTGCGGCTGGTGCCGGGCGGTCTTCGGTGTGTGTTACCGCTGCTTCCGCGGACAGCGCTACTGCTCGCGTGCTTGTCGGATCGAGGCTCGGCTCGCGCAGCACCGCGACGACCAAGCCGGGGGGAGAGGCACCGGCGGCAACGGGAGGAGGGCATCGAAGCCAGCCTCCCCGACGACGGGTTCGAGTCTGCCCGGCAGGACGGCCGCCGGAGGTCCGCGGGCGGGCTCATCCCC
>DATICZ010000316.1:0-3252 GCA_035456525.1 Gemmatimonadales bacterium | reverse complement strand
GATCAGGTCATCGAGTAAGCCATGAGCGGGGCGCTCACCCACGCAGCATGAAAATGGCGGTATCCTCGGGGCGCCGCCGGCTGGTTGACGTCGTCGTCACTTGGTACCGCGAGTCCGGCATTGAGTATGACGTGGGAGCCGTTCGGCCCCCCGCATTGTTGCCCCGGAGCACGGCGAGCAGAGTCGTTACCAGCGAGGCTCCTTCAGTCGGCGGTCAACTCGTGGCCGAGGAGGCAGAGGATGGACCGACAGCTGGAGCGCTGCGGTGGCCTCGACGGACATAAGGAGACCGTCGCCGCGTGTGTGCGCATCGTCGAACGCCGCGGCTCCGCCACGCAGCACGTGCAGACGTTCCGCACGACTGCGGCGGATCTGATGGTGCTGCGCGACTGGCTGGCAGCCCCCCGGGTGACGCACGTCGCGATGGAGAGCACGGGCGTGTACTGGAAGCCAATCTTCTACGCGCTCGAGAGCGACTTCACCGGCCTGCTCGTGAATGCGATGCATATCAAGCGGGGCCCGGGCCGGAAGACGGACGTCCAAGACTGCGTGTGGATCGCCCAACTGCTGGAGCAGGGGCTGCTGCGGGGCCGCTTCGGGCCGCCCGCCCCGATCCGAGAACTGCGCGACTTGACAAGTCCAGTGTTATTCCGCCCGTGTCGCGTTTCGCGCTCGCATCCATTACCCTTGGCACCCGGCGTGCAGCACTGACGTTGATGTTCAGTACCGGGAGGTGAGGCGCGGCGGAGACGTCGTGTTCATCTGCCGCGTCGCCAATGACACGGCTGCCGTAATTCCTGCGTGGATGTTCGATCGTTCACGGTGTGCCGGGATGGTGCTCGGGACCCCTCGGACATCCCTGGTTGCCCTCGAAGAGATACGTGGTGTTCTGAGCGAACTCGGCTTTGATGGTCCTGCCACCGCCACTCATGCGCGGTCGCAGGAGGCTGCCGATGAGGCCGAGACAAGAGTCCCGACCGAGCTGTCCCCCGACGATGCAGCTGTCGCTGCTCCCGCCGGTGTCGCGCGTGGTGAGGCTCGCTCCGGAGGAGCGCGCCGGCGTCATCGCCGCGCTCGCCCGGCTCTTGCTGGAGGCCGCGCGGCCAGTGCACGTGCTCGAGGGCGCCGATGATCCCTCGTGAACTGTCGCCGACCGTGCTGAGCCGCGGCGCCGTCGTCTACGTCCGGCAGTCCACCGGGGGGCAGGTGAAGGAGAATCACGAGAGTCGACGGCGGCAGTATGCGCTCGGGGATCTGGCCCGAGCCTATGGCTTTCAGGACGTCCGGGTGATTGACGACGATCTTGGGCGTTCCGCCAGCGGCACGGTGGAGCGCCCGGGTTTTCGAAGCCTGGTCGGGCAGGTCTGCGAAGGGCTGGTCGGGGCCGTGTTCTGTCTCGAGGCGTCGCGCCTTGCCCGCAATGGGCGTGACTGGCACCACCTCCTCGAGCTCTGCGGCCTCGTCGGCGCGTACGTCATCGACACCGACGGCGCCTACGACCCCAGCGCCCCGAATGACCGGCTGTTGCTAGGGCTCAAGGGCACGATGAGCGAGTTCGAACTCACGCTTCTCCGTAAGCGTCTGCTCGACGCCGCCCTGGCCAAAGCGCGCCGAGGCGAGCTCCGAGTGCCCGTCCCGATCGGCTACGTGTGGTCGGCCGACCTCGGGCTGATGATGGACCCTGATCGGCGCGTCCAAGAAGCGATCCGTCTCATCTTCCGGCTCTTTGATCGTCTGGGCAGCGCCCGGCAGGTCTTGCTGCATATGCGGCGGGAGAGCCTGACCGTGCCGCGTCCGGTGGACGGCCGGCACGCCACCCCCGTCGCGTGGCGCGCGCCGGTCTACCGCACGGTGATCGCCGTCCTGCAGAATCCCTTCTACGCGGGCGCCTACGCCTACGGCAAGTCGCAGACGCGGACGACGATCGTCGAAGGCGCCGTGCGGAAAGCGCACGGCCGCCGGCGACCGATGGAAACGTGGACGGCACTCGTGCGCGATCACCATGA
The DNA here is from genome assembly GCA_035456525.1 of Gemmatimonadales bacterium. Taxonomy (GTDB): domain Bacteria; phylum Gemmatimonadota; class Gemmatimonadetes; order Gemmatimonadales; family GWC2-71-9; genus DASTHG01. The sequence continues at coordinate 1,246 of DATICZ010000316.1, read as the reverse complement.
GGCGTACATCTTGTGGGAGCAGTTTGAGCAGAACCAGCAACGTCTGGCCCGCAACGCTTTCCGGAAACCCGCTGGCGGCGCGAAGGCCGGCCGCGGGGGCCACGCCCTGCTCGCGGGGCTCCTTCGGTGTCGGCGCTGTGGGCGGATGCTCCACGTCACCTACGGCGGCGGAGGCCGTGGTACTCCCCAACCGCGGTACACCTGTCGCGTCGGGCACGCGATGCACGGCCTCGAACGCTGCATCACGGCGGGGGCACGACGCCCGGATGCCGCCATCGCGCGCGAGATTCTCCTTGCGGTGCAGCCGGTCGCCGTGGACGCTGCTCTCATGGCCGAACGAGACGCCGGTCAGCATCACGATGAGCGCCGGCGCGCGCTGGAGCTCGAATGCCAGCAGGCCGAGTACGACGTCACGCTCGCCGCCCGGCGGTACGAGGCCGTCGACCCGGACAATCGACTCGTGGCCGCCGAGCTCGAGGCGCGGTGGAACGCCGCGCTCACCCGATTGCAGGACTGCCAGGCTCGGCTCGCCGAAGGGACGGCGGCTCGCGCGCCGAGTGTCACGCGCGAGTCCCTGCTCACACTCGCGGGTGACCTCGAGGCGGCGTGGCAGGCCCCGACGACGGACATGCGCACCAAGCAGCGGCTCGTGCGGACGCTGATCGAAGAGATCGTCATCGACGTCGATGATGTAACGCGCGAGGTCGTCTTGGTCATCCACTGGCGCGGTGGACAGCACTCACAGGTGCGCGTGCGCAAGCCCGGTCCTGGGGAGCATACGAAGCGAACGCCCGCGGACGCCGGGCGGCTGATCCGTGAGATGGCGACCCGTTGGTCGGACGCGGACATCGCGACCACACTCAACCGGCTTGGACTGAGCACCGGCCAGGGAAACTCCTGGAATCAGCGACGTGTCGGAAACTATCGGCGCAAAGCTGGCATCCCCGGGTACGAGTCGGCGGTGAAAGATGGCCGGTGCCTCACGATGCTGGAAGCCGCAAGGAGGCTCGGGGTCAGCTGCCATGTCATACGTGGGCTGATCCGCGATGGTCTCCTGCCCGCACGGCAGGTCGTGTTCGACGCTCCCTGGCAGATTCTCGCGGCTGATCTGAAGCGCCCTGGGGTTCAGGCGGCGCTCCGTCATCGTCGTACGCGTCGGGGGCGTCCGTATCGCAATTCCGGTGACACCCTCACTCTCACAATTCCAGGCACTTCCAGAGAGGGAGCACAATGAAACGGGCCTCAC
>DATICZ010000315.1:0-4222 GCA_035456525.1 Gemmatimonadales bacterium | reverse complement strand
GCAAGCTGGTATCTCCGTTATGAAGCGCCCTGCTGACGTCGTCCCCCTGCTCCGTGCTCGCCTCGGCACCACCTGACACCAGACACCGGACACCTGACCCCGATGTTGACCCTCGCGATCATCAAGCCTGACGCCCTCGCCTCCGGCTCCGCCGGGAAGATCCTCGCCCATCTCGAAGCCCAGGGATTCGCCCTGCGCGCCGCCCGCATGGTGCGCCTCACCACCCCGCAGGCCGAGGCGTTCTACGCGGTGCACCGGGAGCGGCCGTTCTTCCGCTCGCTCGTCACCTTCATGACTTCCGGGCCCTGCATTCCGATGGCGCTCGAGCGCGCCGACGCAGTGACCAAGCTGCGCGAGGTCATCGGGGCGACCGACCCCGCGGAAGCCGCCCCTGGAACGGTCCGGAAGCTCTACGCCCAGTCGAAGGAGAAGAACGCGATCCACGCCTCGGATTCGGCCGAAAACGCGGCCAGGGAAGTCGGGTTCTTCTTCACGGAAGGGGAGTTGGCGGGCCTCGTCTGACCGCTCCCCGCTCCCCGCTGCCCCATTTGCTTGACGCAAGTGCCACAACGGGTTAGCTTCGCCCGCCATGTTGCAGTACGACCTGCGGGACCTCGCCCGGGGACCCGTCGAAACGCAGGCCGAGGTGGCGGCGGAGGATCCGTTGTTCGCCGGACTGGGCATCGCCCTCGCGGAACCGGTCCGGGTGGGGGGGCGGTTACAGGCGACGGGGGAGGGGCGGTTCTACTGGCATGGCACCCTGCACACCGTCGTGTCGGGTGAGTGCCGTCGTTGTCTGACCCCGGTCGCCGTGCCGGTGGCGGCTGACATCGGGGCGCTGTTCGCCGAAGACGCGCTGGACGACCCGGACGCGTACCCGTTGCCGCCCCGTGCTACCGACGTGGATCTGCGGCCGGCCGTACGCGAGGAGCTGGCGCTCGCGGCCCCCGGATACGTGGTGTGTCGCGAGGACTGTCGCGGGCTGTGCCCGCGCTGTGGCAAGGACCTGAACGCGGGCCCCTGCGGCTGCGGGCCGGCCGCCGATCCCCGGTGGCGGGCGCTGGCCGATCTCAAGGGCAAACTCCGCGACTAGACGAGGCGCTGAGCGATGGCCGTACCGAAGCGGAGAACGTCGAAGCGGAAGAAGCGCGCACGCCGCACCCACTACAAGGCGGCGCCGATCGCCCTGCAGCCCTGCCCGCGCTGCGGCGACCTGAAGCAGCCGCATCGTGTCTGTCCCACCTGTGGCTATTACGCCGGCGAGCAGCGTATCGAGGTCGAGGACGCCTGAAGTGATCCGCATCGCGCTGGACGCGATGGGAGGAGACACTGCCCCGGAAGCGGAGGTCGATGGGGCGGCGCAGGCGCTCGCGGAGCTCCCACCCACCTTCATGATGCAGCTGGTCGGCCGCACGACGGAGATCGAGCGCTCCCTCGCGCGGCACGCGCAGCTCCCGCGCCAGCGCTTGCAGATCATCGAGGCGCCGGAAGTCGTCGGCATGGGTGAGAAGCCCCTCGCCGCGCTGCGCAGCAAGCCGCAATCCTCGATTGCCATCGGCCTCGGGCTGCAGAAGAACGGCGGCTCGGACGCGTTCATTTCCGCCGGCAACACGGGCGCCGTGATGGCCGCCTCGACGCTGGTGCTGCGGCTGCACCCCGGCGTGCAGCGCGCGGCGATCGGCGCGGTGCTGCCGACCGGCAAGAATCCGCTGCTGCTGCTCGACTCCGGCGCCAACGTGGACTGCGACGCGCGCGAGCTGGTGGGCTTCGCGCACCTCGGCGCCGTCTACGCCCGCGACGTGCTGGGACGCGCCGAGCCGGCCGTGGGGCTCCTGAACATCGGGGAAGAGGACGAGAAGGGGAACGCCGTGGTGAAGGAAGCGCACCAGCTGCTCAAAACCCAGACCGGCTTCCGCTACGTCGGCAACGTGGAGGGACGGGACGTGCCGGCGGGCGAGGTGCGCGGCGGCCCGCTCGACGTGGTGGTGTGCGACGGCTTCGTGGGCAACGTGGTGCTCAAGTTCTACGAGTCCGCGGCCCGCGTGTTCGTCTCGTTCGTCAAACGCGAGACCCCCGACGTCCTGAAGCTCCCCGAGATGGGCAACGTGCTCAAGATCCTCGACTGGTCCATGTACGGCGGCGCGCAGCTGCTCGGCGTGCAGGGCGTCTCCGTGATCTGCCACGGCGCGTCGCCGGCGCGGGCCATCAAGCACGCGATCCGCGTGGCGGTGCAGGCGGTGGAGAGCCACCTGAGCCAGGACATCGGCGCCGAATTCGCCCGCGGCGAGGTGGTCGCGTGAAGCGCCCCTTCGCCGAGCTGGTGGGCACGGGACGCTACACGCCCGCGCGCGTCGTGACCAACGACGAGTTCGCGAAGATCCTCGACACGTCCGATCAGTGGATCCGGGAGCGCACCGGCATCCGCGAGCGGCGCATCGCGAACGAGCAGGAGACCAACGCCTGCATGGCCAAGGTCGCCGCGCTCCAGGTGCTGGGCGATCTCGGCATGACGCCGCTCGACGTGGACGCGATCGTCTACGCCACGGCGTCCCCCGACCGGCTGCTGCCCTCCGCGGCCTGCGATCTCCAGGCGATCCTCGGCGCGAAGAACGCCGCCGCCTTCGACGTGGGGGCGGCGTGCGCGGGATTCGTCTATGCGCTGAACGTCGCCGAAGCCCTGATCGCCGCCGAGCAGGCGCGCCAGGTGCTCGTGATCGCGGCCGAGCGGCTCACCAAGATCATGGACTGGTCCGACCGCTCCACGGCGGTGCTGTTCGGCGACGGCGCCGGCGCGACGCTCGTGCGCCCGAGCGACGGCACGCGCGGCATCCTCTCGAACTACATGAAATCCGACGGGACGCTGGCGGAGCTGCTGTACCGGCCGGGCGGCGGCGCGCTCCACCCGCCCGACGAGGAGCTGCTCAAGGATCACAGCTACTACATCCACATGGCGGGGCGCGAGGTCTTCAAGCACGCCGTGCGCTCCATGGCGGATGCGTGCGACCAGACGCTGCGGCGCGCGGGACTCACCGGCGCCGACGTCGATCTCCTGATCCCGCACCAGGCGAACATTCGCATCATCGAGGCCACGGCCAAGCACGCCGGGCTCCCGATGGACAAGGTGTACGTCAACGTGGACCGCTACGGCAATACCTCGGCGGCGTCGATCGCCATCGCCCTGGATGAAGCCGTGCGGACGGGGCGGCTCGTGCCCGGGATGACGGTGCTGCTGGTGGCGTTCGGCGCCGGTCTGACCTGGGCCAGCATGGCCGTGAAGTGGTAGCGGGCCCCACCGTCTGGCTCTGCCCCGGGCAGGGCGCGCAACGGGTGGGGATGGGGCGGGACCTGGCCGAGCGGTTTCGGGAGGCGCGCGACACGTTCGCCGCCATCGACGAAGCGCTCGGCACGCCGCTCTCCCGCATCATCTTCGACGGCCCCGAGGACGAGCTCACCCTCACCCAGAACGCGCAGCCCGCGATTCTCGCCCACTCGGCCGCCGTGTTCGCCGTCGTCGGCCCGCGCGTGGACACTGCGGCCGCCGCCGCGGGACACTCGCTGGGCGAGTACTCGGCCTACATCACCACCGGGGCGTTGACGGCGACCGAGGCGGCGAAACTGGTGCGGCGGCGTGGCGAGCTGATGTACGAGGCGGGCAACGCGCGGCGCGGCAGCATGGCCGCGGTGCTCGGGCTGCCGGCGGCGCAGGTCGAGGAAGCGTGTGCCGCCGCGTCGAGCCAGGACGACGTCGTCGTGCCGGCGAACCTGAACGCGCCGGATCAGACCGTGATCTCGGGCGACCCCGACGCGGTGCACAAGGCGGGCGAGCTCTGCAAGGCGAAGGGCGCCAAGCGCGTGATGACGCTGAAGGTGAGCGGCGCGTTCCACTCGCCTCTCATGGCCCCGGCGGCGAACGCGTTGCGCCTGGCGCTCGACAAGGCGGCGTTCGCCGAGCCCGCGTTCCCGGTCGTGGCCAACGCCACCGCTGAGGCGGTGAAGGACGCGGCCCGGGCACGCCGCACCCTGGCGGACCAGCTCACCGCTCCGGTGCGGTGGGTCGAGTGCATGCATCACGCCGCCCGGCTCGCCGGGGAAGGCGCGCGTTTCATCGAGATCGGCCCGGGGCAGGTGCTGGCGGGACTGCTGCGGAGGATCCTTCCAGGGGCAAACGTTGTTTCGCTGGGCAGTGCCGCTGAGGTGGCGAGCTTTCTGGAGGCCGAATGAG
>DATICZ010000314.1:0-19485 GCA_035456525.1 Gemmatimonadales bacterium | reverse complement strand
CCAGTCGGCGGTTTCGACGTCGAGCTGTTTGCGGCCGGTGCGCGTGAGCGAGTAGTACTTGGCTCGCCGCGAGTTCTCGGTTTCGCGCCACTCGGCATCGAGCCAGCCGGCGCGCTCCAGACGCTGCAGCGCGGTGAGGAGCGATCCCGGGTTCACCTTGAACACACCGCGGGAAATCTGCTCGATGCGCCGGCCGATGCCGAAGCCGTGCATCGGCTCGAGGCTCAGGGTCTTCAGGATGAGCAGGTCGAGTGTGCCCTGGATGACGTCGGTGCTGGGCTGGTCCACGGATACTCCGCAGCAGGGGGGCGCGATCAACTTGGCCGCGCCTCATACTGATTGTCAAGATGTGAGCGTCAGGATGACGTCCGACGGGTGCCCGACAGATGGGACGTGCCGGCGGGAGGGTTCGCCTCAGGCCCGCATCCGATAAATGGAAAGGGCCCGGTTCAGCAGGCACAGCGGGCACAGGGACTCGCACCCCGCGGCCGACCAGTCGAGCAGCTCGACCTGGCCCTCGCGGCACTCCGGGGCCGTGTGCAGCGGCACGCGGCGGCGCAGGAACTCCTCTACCGCCCGCGCCAGCTGGTCGGCCGCGTGCAGCAGCCGCGCGGTCTCCTTGGCCGAGAGTGCCTCCGCCGCCTTCTGCTGTGCCGTCTTTCCGCTGCGTCGCATGGGCAGGGACGATGCGTTTGCCGTCGCCCGGACGCAAGCGTGACCGGGAACCCGGCGCTTCTGAGCAGCAGTGGTGGGTGATTAGCATTGGGCCGTGGACATCGCCCTCGTCACCTACCGCCGGCTGCCCGAGCTGCATCCCGACGACCACCCGCTGCGCGACGCGCTGCGCGCGCTCGACGCGAAGGTGCATGCGGTGTGTTGGGATCAGGCGGGGGTGGATTGGGCGGGATTCGACGCGGTCGTCCTTCGCTCCTGCTGGGACTATTACCTCCGGTACGGGGAGTTCCGCCGCTGGCTCGACGGGCTGGAGCGCGCCGGAACGCGGCTCTGGAACCCCGCCGCCGTCGTTCGCTGGAACGCCGACAAGATCTATCTCGCCGATCTCGCCGGTGACGGCGTCCAGTTGCCCGGCACCGAGTGGCTCGCACCCGGGGACCGGCGGGCACTCGGCGCCGTCCTCGAGGCGCGTGGCTGGGATCAGGCGGTGGTGAAGCCCCGGGTTTCGGCCTCGGGCCACGAAACCTGGTTGACCGATCGCCGCCGGGCCGCGGTGGACCAGCCGCGGGTGGCGCGCCTCGTGGCGGGTGGAGGAGCCCTGGTGCAGGAATTCGTGCCCGAGGTGATGACCGCAGGCGAGTTGTCGCTGGTCTACCTGGCGGGGGAGTTCAGCCACGCCGTGCGCAAGCGGGCGGGCCCGGGGGAATTCCGCGTGCAGGAGCGTTTCGGCGGGTGGACCGAGCCGGCCACCGTCGGAACCGCGGCGCTCGAGGCGGGGAATCGCGCGTTGGCCCGAGTCCCCGGCCCCTGGCTCTACGCGCGGGTGGACGGCGTCGAGCGCGGCGAGGGGCGGCAGTTTCTCGTGATGGAGCTGGAGGTGTTCGAGCCGACGCTCTTCCTGCAGGGGACGCCGGAGGCGGCCCGGCGCCTCGCGCGGGCGATCGCCTCCCGCCCTTGACGGGACGGTCGCCGAGTCGCATATGGGGGCGCACGTTGGCTCACCCACTGCGAGGGAGGTGGCGGCATGGAGCAGCGGATCGGCTTTGGGAAGCGGCTCGGGGCACTGCTGCTGGACTGCATTATGGTCTTCGTCCTGTCCTGGCTCGGCGCGGGGACCATCGGAGCAATGCTCGGTGGGACCGCGGCGTCCATGACGGCCGACGCCATGTCCGCGGCGGACACTACGGCGGTGAATATGGCGGCGGTCGGCGGGATCATCGGCGCGATGATCGGGGTCGTCATCGCGTTCATGGTCATCGGGACCCTCTATTTCCTGATCGAGGGCTTCACCGGCTACACGCTGGGCAAGCTGATCCTGGGTATCCGCGTCGCGAACGCGGACGGCACGGCGGCGGGCGTCCCGACGCTGCTGGGACGCTACCTGCTCAAGAACTGCAACTATGTTCTCTCCCTGGCCGGTCTCCTGGTGGGCGTGCACGCGCTGGTCACGCTGGGACGGATCGGTGGGCTCATCATCTTTGTGGGATGCTTCTTTACGCTTGGCGCCGCGAAGCAGGCGTTCCACGACATGATCATGAAGACGGCGGTCTATCCGAAGGGGGCGATTAAAGCCTGAAACAGGACGGTGGAAGACGGTGGAGGGCGCCCTCCACCGTCCTCCTAGCGTCGCGCCAGCCCCAGTCCGATCTGAAACAGCTCCAGACTCGCGCCGTCCAGGAAGGGCGCGCCGTTGAACTTCAGCTGCGCCCCGGTCGACGCGAACATCAGGTTCACATACGGAATGAAAGAGAAGTGGGCGCCGACGGGGAGGTCCCATCCGGCCCCGATCTGCGGCCCCAGCGCCGATGAGGTGAGCCGGTCGGTGCCGTCGTCGATGCGGTAGGTGACCATCCCCAGCCCGGCCTTGAGGTAGTACGGCTTGCGCGCCGAGGGATACCAGTAGGTGACGACGCTGAACGCCGCCATCAACTCGTCGGCATTCCGGTCCTGGGAGGGGTCGGCGTTCCGGAGCCACCCCGCGATTTCACCACCCAGCAGCACGTGGTCGGAAATCCTTGAGCCGACCTGCGCGTAGCCCGACAGGCTCCGCCCGCGGTTCGCGTCGCAGAAGCGGCAGTTGACGCGCGCCCAGCCGAGACCCAGTCCGCCGCCGAGCCACATGCCGGGACGCGCCGCACGCTGACCCGCGAGGGGCGGCGCGGCGAGCGCCGCGGCGACGAAGAAGAGTATGGTGCTCCGCATGCCGTAATGAGTACGACGGCGGCTCCGACAATTCAACAGCCAGGGAGTGCTGCCCGAAGTCGCGTGACGATAGTCACGGACCCCGACTTCGCCTCGGGCGTATCTGGGGGGCGCCGACGTTCGCAGTGACGCGCCCGGGAGTGGGGAAGAGGGGAAGCGAGGCCACCAGCATGACCATACTGATGCGCCCATTCGTGCAGGCGCTGCGCGCCGGCGCGCCGCTGGCGTTGGTCGCGGGGCTCGCGTGCCGCACCGACTCGATCGTTCCGTCGCAGCCCAAGGGGTTCAGCGCCGCCTACGGGTTGTGGACCCCGGGTCCGGGCGACACCTGCACCAAGGAGACGCACGACAGGTATTCCGTCGCGGGTCCCGATGGCCTGGTGTATCCGACGTGGCATCCGCCGGTCGATCCCGCCACGGGGTGCACCTTCGGGCACGAGCACGGCCGCGATCCGCGCGGCTCCGATCTCTACAAGGGGACCGGCCCGATCCCGTTCGGCTACGCCAACCAGCAGCTGGACGTGTACGATCCGGCCAATCCGCGGCACGAAGACCACTTCGGGCACAAGATCGAGTGGGCCAACGATGTCCAGCTGCACTTCAACAGTGACGCGGCCGATCAGTTGTTCGACATCACCTGCGACGTTCTGGTGAAGCTGCACCAGGGCACCCACTCCAAGGACGCGTTCACCAACAATCTGCACGAGCTGGCGTATCACTTCCGCTGCAGCGACGGCGTGGAGCTGCACGTCGCGGAGCTGACCGCCATCGGCACGCCGGGCCAGTTCACGCGCGGCTGCGGCGGCGACACGGACGTGGTGGTGGGGCCGCCGACGCCCGTCAACTCACCCGATGGGGGCGGGCGCCGCCTCATCCCCGACCGCACCTGCGCCGACCGGCTCCTGGTCCCGGCCGGTCAGACGTCGGACTGGGGCCTGCTGCACGAGAGCTGGCAGACGTCCAATGCGGTGGTGGCGGAGAACGGACGCGGGCTCACGTTCTTCGGGCCCTACTTCCAGGTGTTCCTGCCGAGCCGCTTCTACGATCCGTCGGCCCCCAACGTCACCGGGCGTCCGATCGACGTGTGCTACTGGGTGGGGCCGAACGGCGAGCGGGCGCGCGGCGGGCCGTGCCAGACGTCCACCAACAACGGGGCGGATACCGGAGTGGCGTTCAACGATCCCCGCTCCGCGTTCGACGGCGCGCATCGCGTGGTGGACGTCAACTCCACCGTAATCCGCAACCGGGAGGGACCCGAGGTGTGGTACAGCGATCCGTTCGGGCGCCACGCGCGGACCACGCCGTTCCCGGGCGCCATCCGGCAGTTCATCGCCCGGATCGACAACGACCTGAACGACATCTTCCCGTCGGGCCCGGGCATCGGCCAGGGCCGGCCGTATTCGGGGCAGGGAGTCCACGCCCCGAACTGATCGATCGGAGTGGTGATGCGTGGTAGCGGGCGGTGCGGGCCGTCCCTCCGTCTCGCCCGTCCCTATCACGCATCACGCAGTCGGCTTGACCCTCGGCGCGGCGGTTTCTAGCTTCCCCTCGCCGCCCTGGTGGTGAAACTGGTAGACACGCTGTCTTGAGGGGGCAGTGCCGCAAGGCGTCCCGGTTCGAATCCGGGCCAGGGCATGCGGCCGGCGCCGAGCGGCGCCGGCCGTTCGTGTTTCTAGCGCGGCGCCTGGTAGGCGACCTTCCCGCCCACAATCGTGTACCGCACCCGGGTGCCCGGGAGGCGATCGTCCGGCACCGTCATGATATCGCGGTCCAGGACCGCGATGTCGGCCAGCTTCCCCGGTGCGAGCGAGCCCAGCCGGTCCTCCTGGAACATCGCGTAGGCCGCGTCGCGGGTGTAGGACGCGACCGCTTCGGCGCGCGTCATCCGCTGGTCCGGATAGAAGCGGGTGCCGTCCTTCATCTGGCGCGTGACGGAGCAATGGAGATTCGCGATCGGATCCTCGTCCTCGACGGGCACGTCGGTGCCGTTGGCGATGATCACGCCCGAGGCGAGGAGGGCGCGCCACATGTAGGCGCCCTCGACCGCGCGCCGCGCCCCGAGCCGCTTGGCGACGTAGGGTCCGTCCGAGCAGGCGTGGATCCCCTGCATCGAGGCGATCACTCCCAGCGCGGCGAAGCGCGGGATGTCGGCGGGCGCCAGATGCTGCGCGTGCTCGATGCGCCAGCGCGCGGTCTTGAGGTCGGGATGCGCGGCGGCGAGCGTGGTGAACACGTCGAGCGTCTCGCGGTTCGCCCGGTCGCCGATCGCGTGCGCCGCCACCTGGTAGCCGTTCTGGATCGCGAGCTCGGCGATGCGCCGCAGCTGGTCGGGCGTCGTGACGGGGAAGCCGCTCGACGTCGGCAGGTCGTCGTAGGGATCGAGAAACCAGGCGCTGTGCGTGCCCAGGGCGCCGTCCATCGTGATCTCCCCGATCGCCCGGACGGTGAAGTGATCGTGCGCGAACCCCACGACGCGGTGGGCGGCGAGCTGGGCGGCGAGCGTGTCGAGCGGCGCCCCGCCGACCATGGCGTAGAGCCGGATGGGCAGCCGGCCCTGGGCGGCGAGTTCCTTCAGCATGTCGATGGTGGCGAAGGACTCGCCCTGGTCCTGGAACGCGGTGATCCCCTTGGCGAGCGCGTCCTGGGCGGCGAGCTCGATCGCCCGCTCGAGGTGCGTGCGGACTTCGGCCGGCGTCCGGCCGGCCTGGGACGCGGCGTAGGCCCGGCGCGCCGGCCCCGCGGCGCGGTCGCGCAGCATGCCGATGGCGCGGCCGGTGCCGTCGCGCACGATCTCTCCCCCCGGTGGATCCTTCGTGTCGGCGCCGATCCCGGCCAGCTCGAGCGCCTTGCGGTTGGCGAACACGGCGTGGCCGCTCGCGTGCGTCAGCAGCACGGGGTTGTCGGGCGAGACGGCGGCGAGGTCGTCGCCCACCGGCAGCCCTTCGACGTTGGGCTGAGGCGGCCGGTCCCATTTCTCCTGGTGCCAGCCGCGCCCCAGGATCCACGCGCCGGGTTTGGCGGCCTTCACCGCGGCCGCCACCAGGCGCACGATCTCGTCCCAGCTCGCGGCTTTCGTCAGGTCGAGCTGCATCTTGGATTCGCCCAGGCCCAGGAAATGGCCGTGCGATTCGATGAACCCCGGCAGCGCGGTGGCCCCGTGGAGGTCGATGACGCGCGTCCCGGGGCCGACGTAGCGCTGGATCTCGGCGTCCGTCCCGACGGCCAGGATCGTGTCGCCGGAGACGGCGAGGGCCGCTGCGGCGGGATGCTTCGCGTCCACGGTGACGATGGCGCCGTGCAGCAGCACGAGGTCGGCGGGTCTGCCCTGAGCGGCCGCCACGTGACCCCACACCGGCAGGGTGGTGGCGAGCAGCGTCATTCCGATACGATGCATGCAGCCTCCGAATGAGCGACGAGTTCGCTGGTCAGCCCAGCAGCGTGCCGTGCGGCTCGTATCCCGCCTGCCGCACGACCGCCCAGCCGATCGCCGCCGCCGCGCACTGAATCACCAGATCGGTCCCGTCGAAGAAGCGCCCGCTGATGAACCCCTGGAGGACCTCGGTGACGGCGGCGAGGTAGAGCGCCGGCAGGCAGAAGCCCAGGATCCCGCTCCGTCGCAGCGGCCAGACCGCGAGCAGCGCGCCCACCGGGAAGAACAGGAAGAACGGCTTGACGATCTCGGCCACGCTCGCCAGGTCGCTCCGTCGTGCCAGCCCGTAGAGCGGCATCAGCCGCTCGGGGGCGAACTGCTGTTGGATGACCGCCGGGTCGGTCTCGAGCACGAACGGACGCCAGGCCCAGATGGCGATGAGCAGCGCGTAGGCGACCAGCACCACGGCGGGGCGTCCGCGGCCCCGCACCAGGCGTGAGAAGCCGGGGAGCCAGAGACCGCAGGCGACCGCTCCGAGTCCGACGCCGAGGAGGTGGGCGAGCGCCGCGCCGAGCTGAATGGGCTGGCCGAGCGGACCGTGGGTCAGCTCGATGAGCACCGCCCCCAGGGCGCCCCAGGCGCTGACCTGCCGGACCGCGGCCCAGCGTTCCGTGCCGGACTCGACCAGGGCCATCACGCCGAAGACGCCGAGGGGAAAGAACAGCACGATGTCCACCGGCGGCACGTGCCACAGCGTGCTCCAATCGAGGCGCGGGGTGACCGTGCGCATGCGGCGCAGCTGGGCGCCCGCGCGCGTGGCGATGACGGCGGTCTCCTGGAGCGGCAGCATCGCCTCGGTCACCGCGGCGCTCAGGTACGCGATGGCGAAGCCCACGGCCGGCAGCCCGATGTAGGACTTCTGCCGGCGCATCGCGTTGGCGATCTGGACCGCGATCGCGATCGCGAGCGCGCCCAGCGCCGCGCCCGCCGTGTTGGTCATCACGTCCAGCACGGTGGCGCGCCGGTCCGGGAGGAAGAGCTGGAGCGCCTCGGCCAGCACGCTCATGGCGGCGCCCGTGAGGGCGGACACACGGATCCCCCGCGCGAGCGCCCCGGGCCGGCTCGTCGTCACCCAGAGCGCACCCCAACCGGCGAACAGCAGCACGTTCTGCACGGCGTCCACCGCGGTGGCCAGCGAATACCGGAACGTGAAGGCGTTGCTGAGGCCGGGGCCCAGCCCGTCCGGCGGGACCCCGAAACGAAACGGGGCGAGGGTGGCGAGAGCCAGCACCCCCACGTACGCCAGCCGCGCCGTGAAGACGCCCAATCGCGCGCCGGCCGTGTTCACGCGGCGGTGATCTTCCAGTACACGGCGTAGCGCTCGTCGAACAGCGTGTAGAACGGGACGAGCGTCACGTCCTGCTGCTGACCCGTCGTGCGAAACTCGAGCGACTGGGCCCTTGTGCGGGTGATCCAGTCAGCCGGCCCCGCCCCCTTCGCCCTGAAGGCCGGGGCGGGGACGGGCTCGCTCTTGTATTCGGGAACCGTCCGCGGCTTGGTCGGCTCGGCGCGCAGCACCCCGGGGGTCAACCCCTCGGTCCCCAGGCGTCCGACCAGCACCAGCGGTCCGTACATCACGGCCTGCACCGAAGGATCGTCCGGCAACGGCTGCAGGTGGAGGTGCATCGGGACCGTCACGGCAACCGTGTCGCCCTCCTTCCATGTGCGGTCGAGCACGAAGTAGCCGCCGGGCGCCGCGAAGCCCTCGAGCGCGCGTCCGTTGAGCCGCGCGGTTCCCCCCGCGCCCATCCAGTACGGCACGCGGATCCGCAGGGCGAACCGCACGGGCCGCTGTGCGTGCACCACGAGCGTCGTCCCTTCCTCCTCCGGAAAGCGCGTCTGCTGCACCAGGCGCACGCCGCGCGCGGCCCAGTCCAGCTGCGAGGCGATGAACAGGTTCACGTACACCCCGGCGTCGTCCTGGAAGTAGATGCTGTCGCCCAGGCTCGCGAACGCCTCGCTCATGGTGCCCGTGCAGCACCAGTAGTCCTGCGTCGGCGTGCCGAAGAGCTTCCACAGCCCGGAGGCGAGACTCACATAGTACAATTTCTCGCCGTCGCGCGGATGCTGGCTGCCCAGGATGCCGTTGAACAGGGCCCGCTCGTAGTAGTCGGCGGCGGTGGGATCGGCGGTCCAGCCGAACACGTAGCGCGTGAGCTTGAGCATGTTGTAGGTGGTGCAGTCTTCCTGCGTGTACCCCGAGAGCTGGGTCGAGAGCACGCCGGGCTCCGTCTCCCAGCCTTCGCCGTTGGAGGTGCCCCCCGTGCAGTAGGCGCGCTGGGTCGTGACCTGGCGCCAGAAGTACTCGGCGACGCGGCGGTAGCGGAGCTCGCCGGTCAGCTCGTAGCGCCGCGCCGCGCCGATCACCTTGGGGATGTTGGTGTTGGCGTGCAGTCCTTTCAGCTCGTCTCGCCCCAGCGCGAGCGGCGCGAAGAAGCGCTCGTGGTCGAACCGGTGCGCGACGTCGCGCCACCGCTCTTGCCCGGTCACGGCGGAGAGGTTGTACAGCACCTCGTTCATGCCGCCGTATTCGCGCTCCAGCACCCGCGCCATCTCGTAGTCGCCCAGGGGCTGCGTCCAGGACGCAACCCAGCTCGCCATCCCCCGGAGCACATCGAGCGCCTGTGCGTTGCCCGCCAGCGTGTGCATGTCGAGCAGGCCGGCCATGATCTTGTGCAACGTATAGAACGGCGCCCACACCGGCTTCCCCGCTCGCAGCCGGTCGAAGAACTCCACCGGAAAGGCGCTCAGGTAACCGTAGCCGTGCGCGTTCTGGCACTTCGCCAGCTCGGCGACCATTTGATCGCCCCGGGTCTTGAGCTCGCCGTCCCCCTGGCTCGCCGACATCAGCGCCAGGGCCGAGAGGTAGTGGCCGGTGTAGTGGCCGCGCAGCTCGTTGTCCGGCGCTTCCCATCCACCCAGCGGCTCGGCGGTAGAGAGGAGCCCGGCCGTGAGACGGAACATGTGCAGCAGCCGGTCGGGGTCCTGCGCCAGCAGGAAGCGGCGGTTCACCGCCATCGCATCGAGGCAGGGGCCGGGGAGCAGGCGGATGGCCGACGGTTCGAACGGGCGGACCGGAGGCACGATGCCGCCGGCCTGCATCTCCCCGATCCGGCCGAGGCGGTGCAGGGGAAGCGCGGCGGCCGCCGTGGCGGCGAGAAATTCCCGGCGTCTCATCACGACCCCCATTCCCTGGCCCGTGCGATGACCGCGGCCATCTCGTCCCGATACCTGGTGAAGGTGTCGTCCACGACCATCAAGGTCGGGATCAGTCCTTCCCGGCGCGACAATGATAGCGTGGCCGCGTTCCAGGGGCTGAACCCCGACTCGTGCACGCCGCTCGATCCCCGTCCGGGCGCGGGATGGGAAAGATGCGAGAAGAACCGCGCGAACGGCACGGCCCGCGGCGTATGGACGTGATAGAGCGGAATGAACTCGAGCAGCGCGTCGTAGAGAAACTCGCCGCACGCCAGCACCCGCGGATAGCGCGCCCGCAGGTCGGCCACGAGCTTGCGCGTCCCCTCGTGCATGTCCGCCCTGGTGTTGTTCGTCCACCCGCCCACGATGTCGAGGAAGTAGGCGTCCACCCCATAACGCTCGACGGCGTCGGCGATGCGCGCGGTGAGCCAGGCGCGCCACGAGTCCACGCCGAGGTTCATGTAGGAGAGCCAGCCCTCCTGGTGGCGGTCGTTGTCCCAGTCCACCCAGTTGATGTCGAGCCGGTCTCCATCCACCTTGGCTACGCTCGCATCCGCGATTCCCGTGAATTCAGGCCGGCGACGGTTGGCGGCGTTCGCGCCGAACATCGGCATGAACCGGAAGCCGAGCCGCTGGCCTTCCTGGACCAAGCGCCGGAACCCCGCCTCGCCGCCCAGGCGTTCGGCGGCCCGATAGGAGGGATAGTCCCAGTAGTAGCGTCCGTCCCAGGCGGAGATGAAGACGAGCACGCGCTCGGCCGGCATCTGGCCGGCGATCCAGCGGAGGACGTCGAGCATCCGGGCGAAGTCGTTGAACACGTAGCCCGTGTAGTGCATCCCGTGCAGCGTGACCACCAGAGCCGTGCGCCGCAGCCAGTCGGGGACGTCGGCGCGCGACTCCCAGCGCGGCAGCCGGTAGGCCCGCTCGAGGTGCGCGTAGTGCGGTGCGACCGCGCTGTCGAGCGTCGTGGCGGAGCCCGCGCGCCAGGTGGGAACCTCGACCCGCGGCCGGTCGAGCCACCCTTCGACCTCGTGGACCAGCTCGACGCGGTATCCCGCCTCGCCCGGCTGGAACAGGAACCGCTTGGTGCGCACGCGATCGTCGAGCGAGGAGAGCGCCAGGAACCGCTGTGCGCCGGCCTGCACGACGACGAGCGGCGTCCCCATGCCCCACGCCACGTTGCCGCCGAACAGGTCGCCGCCGCCGAAAGGATAGCCGAACAGGACCTCGTCGTCCCGGGGATCGAACGGCTCGCTGCCGCCGCTCGAGATCCTGCCGCGCGGCACGCCTCGCAGGACGGTGGTGACCGCCTTGATCGGCTGGTCCATCTCAGCCGTGACATCCCACAGGACGGCGTCGCCGTCCTGCCGGAGCCGTGCGACCAGTTTCCCCGGTGCGCGCTCCTGACCACCCGCCCAGACGAGACCCGTGGCCGTCAGCTCGAGACCGCCGCCCGTCGCCGCGACCGTCATGCGGCTCGCGTCGAGGCCGTACGCGTTCTCCCGCGAGAAGACGAGAAACCCGAAGCGCAGGCCGGCGAACTCGACCGACGGCTCGGGGAAATCGAAGCTGAATTTCTGGAACGCTCGGCCGCGCGGTGGTACGAACACGTCGCTCGTCGAGGATAACGGGAGGATCTGACCTGAAGAGGGACGAGGGATGGGGGACGAGGGACGGGTGGGAATGACCGCGCCGGCGCCGGCGGCGCCCACCAGTTTCACCCATTCACGGCGGGACAGGGGATCGAGCATCCACGGAAAGATCGCGGATGCCGCCGGTCCCGCCAGCCTACGTCGTCGCGAGCGCCCGCCGGGTGAACAGCGCGATGGGCAGCCCGATCAGGACCATGTGCACCAGGATGCTGAGGATGACCCACACCGGATCCCGCGATCCGCTGCCGGCGGCCGACAGGGGGACGACCACGTAGTTCATGACCCCGTACAGCATGAGACCATAGCCGAGGCCGCACCAGACCGGTCGCTGCACGAGGAGCGGCCACCGCCGGGCGACGAGGTAATACGTGACCGCCATCGTGATGGCGATGAAGAATTGCAGCGCCAGGCCGAGCGCGGCCGTGGGTGTGCCGCCCTGAAAGCTCGCCGGACCGAGCAGCCCGGCGGCGACCGACTGCAGGATGCGCTGCGCCGGCACCCCCCGTTTCACCGCCCAGAATACGATCGCGTACACGATGTCCAACCCGCCGGCGACGATGCCGCCGGCCAGGACGAGGGTCAGGGAGCGGGATCGCGGCAACGCGAGTGCGGTCATGCGGAGTTCCTGAGTTGGGGGGCCGAACGGCACGGCGCAGCAAGCTTAGGAACGAACGCGAGCCGGCGGGAGAGCCAGTTGTGCCGACCGCGCACAGGCCACTTGTCGCCCGTCGTTTCAGTAATCGTAGATGTGGTCCACCAGCAGCTGCCCGCCGGCCCGCACGTCCGCCAGCACCGTGAGCAGGTCGCGGGCTTCCACCGCCAGGAGCATCCGGACGCGAGACGCCTCGGCGGGCGCGGCGTACGCCAACACGACCCGGCTCCGGGGGGGCGGCCGCCATCCGCGTGGTGCGGTACCCGTGAGGGTAACGACGGTATTCCCGGAGATCTCGGCCACGCGGACCCGCGCCGCCTGCCCAGCGAGGTCGAGCAGGGCGTCGCGAAACGGCGCGTAGCGGGGCACCGAGAGCAGGGCATAGCGGCGATCGAGCCAGGCGACCCGGCGCAAGCGTTGCAGCGCCGTCGTGTCCGATGATTCGAGGGAGTCGCTCCACCCGGCGACCACCAGGTAGCGTTGGGCTTCATCGGGACTGTAGGCCGCTCCGGTGCCGAAGCCGATGAGACTGGCATAGACGGCCTTGACCGCGTACTCCACCGTCAGCGCGAAGCGCCGCTCCCACTTCCGGAGCATCCCGGGCCCGATCCACGGCACGTCCGTCCAGAGGTGGACCAGCGCGCGCCCGAAGGAGAATTCGTACCACCCCTTCTGGTTGATGAGCTGCGCATACTGTTCCGCGACCCGCGCCGCATAGCGATCCTCCGCCGTACCGCCGGCGGGCGCGGCCTGCTCGGACAGCCGTCCCACCGTCTCCTCGTACATGCCCTTCAGGCCGTACTCCACGGCGGTGCTGATGCCGATGACCCCGAGCATGACGTGCGTGCCGATCCCCGCGGGGGAGCGCGCCCGGCTGGCGCGCCACGTGCCGAGGTAACTGCGCCAGAACGTCCCCACCGACTTGGCGTAGGGGAATTCGCTCGGCGCCCTCCCGTCCCGCAACCACCGCGCGTACGCCTCGCTTGAGTACACGAGGTCCCACTCGGGATGCGTCAGGTACTCCGCGCCCTCTGACCGCACGTATCCGCGAATGGTGTCGAGGACGACGCTCACCTCGGCCGGGAGCTGGGCCGGCATGCGCGCCGCCGACACGTCGGGGATGCCGCCGTCCGGGCCGGGCTCGTAGAGGTCCCACAGCGTGTTGGTGAACTTGGCGGTCGGATCGATGCGGCGCTTCAGGGCGTACAGCTCCACGGCGCGCGGATAGGCCCGGGCGAACTGCCCGCGGGTGGCCAAGGGCTGGTAGGGCAGGTAGTAGCGTCCGCCGCTCTGGATCGCGGCCTCGATCAGCTCGCGCGTCCAGCGTCCCACTTCCTGCCGCGCCTCCGGGCCGGTCCCCTGCTTGTAGTAGAGCACGAAGGCGAAGACGTCGCTCGGGCCGGGCGCCCAGGCGAGGTAGGTGCCGGGGTCGGGCTGCGCGTGGCGGATAGAGACGTTCACGGCGTTGACCCGGTGCGACTGGAGAATGCCCCGCATGCGCGGGACGAAGACCGGGAGACTGTCCGCCGGCACGAAGTATTCCTGGAGCACGTACGTGCTGTGTGCCCGGGAAGCGGGCTCCAGCTCGCTCACGTCGTAGCTGGCTTCGTAGTTGCGCCAGGTGACGGGGTTCCCGCGGAACATGGCCGGGTCCAGCACGTGCTGGCGCAGCCATTTCCCCAGGCCGCCGCTCGCGATGACTTTGTACCCGAGCCGGCGCGTCCACGACCCCTGGTCGGCCGGCTGAATGCGCCCGGGCACCGTGACCGGCAGTGCGGTCTGGACGTACGACACCGCGTGCGCGACCTCGTACGCCGGTGGATAGAGATCCGCGTTGTGGAAGACGACGCCCGTGTCGGGCTGGATCCGCCGCCGGAAGTAGCTCAGATAGTCGGCGACCTGGAGCGTCGAATCGATGCGCTGCACGCGGCTGTTCGTGGCGAGATCCAGCGTGACGTCGGCGATGACGCCGAGCGCCCCGTAGCCGCCGATGGCGCCGTAGAACAGCTCGGGGTACTCGTCCGGACTGGCGCGCACGATCCGTCCATCGGCGAGCACGAGGGTGATGGCCCGGACCGAGCGGACGAGCGGCCCCTGTCCGATATAGCGGCCGTGCGCGTTCACCGACAACGCCCCGCCCACGGTGAAGGTGTTGTAGGTCTGCATGATCTTCACGGCCAGCCCGGCGGGATCGCTGGCCTCTTGCACCTCGCGCCAGCGCGTCCCGGAATGCACGGTGACCGTCCGCGCCGCGGTATCCAGGTCCACGACGCCCCGGAACTCGCGCAGGTCGAGCTGCAGCCCGTCCGGCGTCGCCGTCTGGCCTCCCATGCTGTAGCGGCCCCCGCCGATCGTCACGGGACCGGGGGTAGCCGCCACCGCGCGCGCGATCTCCTCGACCGTGTGAGGGGTGACGACGCGACCCATGGTCACCGGGTACAACCCCGTCACCTCGGCGACGCGCACGCCGCTGTCCGGGAGGGCGGTCACGGGCACCGCCGGCGCCCGGCAGAAGCCGATCAGACTCACCACTGCGCCGTACAGCACCAGGCCGGCGAAGGTCAGGCCGGCGTTGCGCAGCCAGCGCCGCACCCGCTTCCAGATCGTGCGCGGCGGCGTACCTTCAGGGACCTCGACGCGCCTGCGGGAGCGCAACCATGT
This sequence comes from Gemmatimonadales bacterium, assembly GCA_035456525.1. Classification (GTDB taxonomy): domain Bacteria; phylum Gemmatimonadota; class Gemmatimonadetes; order Gemmatimonadales; family GWC2-71-9; genus DASTHG01. The sequence continues at coordinate 5,015 of DATICZ010000314.1, read as the reverse complement.
CATCGGATCGGGCCTTGCGGTGGAGTGCCTTCGGGTTCGGGGTCTTCTTCGCGCTCGTCGTGGCGCTCGGGTACATCCCGGCGCTCAACAGCGACACCGGCCACGTCGCCATGACCGAGACGGGCGAGCACAGAATGCTCGGGCTCTACATGATCGGCACCGCCGACGACGTCACGCACGGCCTGACGGCGCTCGTGCTGCTCGTGGCGGCCCTCGTCTCGGCGCGCGCCAGCCGCCTCGGCCTGCTGGCGTTCGGATGGTACTACGCCGTGGACGCCGCCATCTACCTGATCACCGGCGTCATCCAGCACCGCCCGCTGCTGTCGAACGTGCTGCTGAACCTGCCGCACGTCGTCATCAGCGGTATCATGCTCGCGCTCGCCTATCGCGGCTGGAAAACCCTCCAGACCGCCTGAGGTCCTCGCCGGTCTCAGCCGAAGAACCGATTCATGTCCGCCCCGGGGATGGCGCGGGCGAGGCCCGCGAACGTCCCCTGTTCGGCGATCTCCCGTGCCGCCGCGAGAAAACCGGTCCAGGCCGTCCGTGCCAATGAGCCGCCGACGCTGATGCGGCGCACCCCCAGCTGCGCCAGGTCGGCGACGGTGGTGTAGTCGCCGCCCACCACCACGTTGACCGGCTTGGGCGCGACCGCCCGCACGATCGCGGCGATGTCGGCCGTGGCGCGCACCCCGGGGGCGAACAGACAGTCGGCACCCGCTTCGGCGTAGGCGGTGAGCCGCCGGATGGTCTCGGTGAGGTCCGGCCGGCCCGCCACGAAACCCTCGGACCGGCCCGTGAGCAGGACGCCCGTGCCGCTCTCGTCGATGGCGTGCCGTGCGGCGCGCACCCGTTCCAGGGCCAGGGGGAACTCGAACAGCGGGTTCGCCGGGTCGCCGGTCGAGTCCTCGATCGAGAGACCCGCGATTCCCGTGGCGGTCGCGGCGGCGACATTGGCGGCGACATCCGCGGGGGCGACCGCGAACCCACCCTCGAAATCCGCGTTGACCGGCACGGTGACCGCCTCGGCGATCGACCGGTAGTGCGCCAGCGCCTGCTCCAGCGTCACGTGGTTGTCCTGCCGGCCGAGCGACCAGGCGAATCCGGCGCTGGTGGTGGCGAGCGCCGGGAAACCGAGCTGGACGAGCAGGATCGCGCTGCCGCGGTCCCACGGGTTGGGGATCACGAAGCAGCCGGATTCGTGCAACCGGCGGAAGACGCGGACGTGCTCGAGGGTGCGTGGGTCGGGAGTCGTGGCCATGTCGGGGACGCCCCAAGTGGGTATTGTGATCGTCGTCCCAATCTATAGCCTTCCGCGAACGTTCTCAGGAGGGACGATGATGGTCCGATTGCCTGCTCTGGTACTCGTGACGGTAGCGGCGGCCGTGGTCTCGCCTGACGATGCGAGCGTCGTGGGTGCGCTCGATGTCCAGTACCAGGCCGCGGTGAAGGCGCACGACGTGGCGACGATGGACCGGATTCTGGCTGAGGATTTCGTTCTGGTGACGGGCAGGGGTCGCGTGTTCACCAAGGCCGACCTGCTGCAATCGGCCCAGGACACGGGCGTCGTCTACGAGCACAACGAAGACACCAGCCGGACGGTTCGCCTGTGGGGAAATACGGCCGTGGTCACGGCGCTGCTGTGGGAGAAGGGAAGCGACCACGGCAAGCCGTTCGACCACCGGCTCTGGTTCAGCGATACCTACGTGCGCACGGCGGCCGGCTGGAAGTACGTGTTCGGGCAGGCATCCTTACCGCTTCCTGACGTCCGCTAGCGTCACGCCTCGGCTTCCGCCCGGCGTGCGCGGAGGGTAGCGTGTTCTTTCGACTTCAACCGCTACCGGAGCGACCCATGTCCGTACGCCGTCTCCTCCTCTCCGCCGGTCTGACCATCCTTGCGGCAGCCGCCTGTGCGTGGCAACGGCCCGCACCCGCCGTGGCCACGACGGCCATGGACGATCACCTCATGGGGATGTCGGCGGCCTCCATGGCCGCGCCGCGGATCACGCCGCGCGCCGCGACGCAGGGAACCGCCGGGCTGCCGCCCAGCGCGAGTACGGCGGCGGCGCGTCTCGCGGCCAGCCCGCGGCACGCGGAGTGGGTGAAGATCCCCTGGGCGCCCGGCTCGACCGACTCGCTGATGGCGTGGATCGTGTACCCGGTCACTTCGCGTCCGAAGACGCCGGTGGTGGTGGTCGTGCACGAGATCTTCGGGCTGTCGACGTGGGTGCGCGGCGTGGCCGATCAGGTGGCGGCGGACGGGTTCATCGCGATCGCGCCGGACCTCGTCTCGCGTGCCCGTGGCGGGCCGAGCAGCGACGAGCTTCCGTCCGATTCGGCCGTCAAGTTGATACGCGGTGTCACCCCGGCGGAACGCACCCTCGGCGTTGCAGCCGCCGCCCGCTATGCGATGTCCCAGCCCTCGGCTTCCCAGCGCTACGGCGTGATCGGCTTCTGTTGGGGCGGGTCCACCACGTGGATGCACGCCGTCAACCAGGGCGTGAGCGGTTTCTCCGCCGGGGTCCCCTTTTACGGTTTGCCGTACATGAACAGCGGAGTGCCCGACGCCGACTCGCTGGCGAAGATCCGGGTGCCGGTGATGCTGTTGAACGGCTCGAAGGACGCGCGCATCGGCGCCGCCATGCCCGCCATCGACTCGATCATGCGGGCGCTCCACAAGGACTACGTCGGCACCAACTACGAGAACGCCATCCACGGCTTCGCCCGTGCCCAGGACGATCCCCGGACCCCGCGCGATTAGGTGGTCGAAGCGGCGAACCTCGCGGCGCTCAAGGACGCGTGGCCGCGCACCACGACGTTCCTCAGGAAGCACCTCGGTCTCGAGTGAGGGCACGGTCCTCGGTCGCCCGATCCAGAACGGCGCGCATCGCGGCGATGAGCGGCGGATGCGCCGTGTGCTCCCGGCCGTAGCCCAGGTTGAACCGGTAGTCGAAGTCGGGCGGGTTGTCGCCCTGCGTGTGCTGGAGAATCGTTTCCAGCTTGTCGAGCGCCTTGGCCAGCATCGCCTCGGGCGTACGGGCGGCGTCGTACTCGTCCCACAGCGCCAGGAGCTCCGCGCGCTGCCGCTGGGCGAGCGGCCGAAGCAGCTCTTCGAGGTCGCGCCGCTCCTGGTGGGCCTTGCCGGCGCCGCCGGCCGCCGCCCGGCGCGACTGCTCGGGCGCCGGGATGTCCCCGCCGATCGCCTCACCCAGGTCGTGCACCAGACAGATCTTGAGCAGCCGCGCCGCGTCGAGATCCGGGAATTCCGGCGCCAGGAGCAGCGCCATGAGCGAGAGCCGCCACGTGTGCTCGGCCACGCTCTCTGAGTGTCCGGCGGAGGTGTAGCCGCTTCGCGTCACCGTCTTGAGGCGCTCGGCCGCGCGCAGAAACTCGAGGAATCCCGCGAGCTCGGCTTCGTTCACGCGCTACTCCCGCGGGCGTCGTCCGCGGCCGGACGACGGCATGGGAATAGGGATGGGGCGTTGCAGCTGGGTCTTCAGGACGATCGTCGTTTCCGTCCCCTCGATGCCCGGAATCTGTCGGATGCGCTCGACCAGCTCGAGCAGGGCCGGTGTAGTGGCCACTCGTACTTTGAGGAGCAGGCTGAGCTCGCCGGCGACCGAGTGGCACTCCTCGATCGCCGGGATCTTCCCCAGTGCGTCCACCAGCTCGCTGCACGGCCGGGAGGCCCGCACCCCGACGTAAGCCAGCACGCCGAGGCCAAGCGCCTCGGCGTTCAGGTCCACACTCCAGCGCCGGATGATACCGTCGCGCTCGAGGCGGCGGAGGCGTTCGTGCACCGATGACGGCGCCAGCCGGACGACGCGGGCGAGATCCTCGAGCCGCTGCGCGGCATCCTGTTGGAGCGCGTCGACCAGCAGCAGGTCGGTCTGATCGAGATCCGTGGGCATGGTCGAGAGTCTCCGAATAATATTCGGAGAACTTGTCGATTTGTCAAATGGCATTGTAATCTTGTCCTGTACCACCTAACATCGTTCTAGGAGGAGCGAATGCAGGCGCTGCTGGTGGTGGATGCGCAGAACGAGTTCTCGGCCTCGGGACTGCGACCCGTCCCGAATCACGAGCAGGCCCTCGCGAACATCCGCGCCCATGTGGATCAGGCGCGGCGCGAGCGCCGCCCGATCGCCTGGATCCGGCATCACAACAAACCGCACGAGTCGAAGGCGTTCGTGCCCGGGTCCTGGGGTGCCGAGCTGTCGCCGGGTCTGGGGCCGGAGACCGGGCATGGGCCGGAACGGCTGTTCGACAAGGACGTGTTCGGCGCGTTCGCGGCGCCCGGCCTCGAGTCCTGGCTGCGTGAGCATGGCGTGGACGCCGTACTGATCGTCGGGTTCTACGCCCACATGTGCGTCTCGACGTCCACCCGTGAAGCGTTGATCCGGGAGTTCGCCGTCGCGCTGGACCCGGAGGCCACCGGCGCGCGCGATCTGGAGGACCCGGTGCTCGGCAAGCTGACCGCGGACGAGGTACGCCGCTCCGCAATGCTGCACCTCGCGAACATGGGAGCCACGTTCGTGCGACCGGCGCGACACTCACGCGACGTCGCTTCGGCAACCGGCTCCGGCGTCGCGTGAGCGATCCCGAGCCGAAAGTGGTTTCGGTCAACGTGGGCGCCGTCCGCGAGATCGTCCGGGACGGGCGCGTGATCCGGACGGCCATCTGGAAGGAGCCGGTGGGTGGGCGCGTTCGCGTGAGCCGCGGTGGACTCGAGGGCGACGCCCAGGCGGACCCGATGGTACACGGCGGCCCGGACAAGGCCGTCTATGCATACGCCGTCGAGGACTACCGCTACTGGACGGAACAGGGGCTGCCGACGCACCCGGGGCTGTTCGGCGAGAACCTCACTCTGCAGGGCGTCGACTTGGGCGCGGCGCTGCCCGGCGTGCGGTGGCGGATCGGCACAGCGGTGTTCGAGGTGACCCAGCCGCGACTGCCGTGCTACAAGCTCGGCATCCGCGTCGGCGACCCCGGGTTTCCGAAACGCTTCCTCGCCGCCG
>DATICZ010000313.1:0-16836 GCA_035456525.1 Gemmatimonadales bacterium | reverse complement strand
GCTCGCGCGTGCCGGGCTTGTTGCCGATCATCCCGGACAGAAAGAGCAGGTTCCCCACGCGCACGGCCGTGGAGAACGGCAATCCGGCCACCTCGTCCTTTGTGTGGATCACTTGACGGTCTTGAGCCGCCAGTCCACCTGGCACGATGAGCACGGCCAGCAACGTGATCAGACGCATGGTTTCCTCCCTTACGAGCGATGTCCGCAACCTCAGGTCGCGATCGCGGGACGACGGCGCGCGGCCACCGCGACCCAGACGGCGGCCAGCGTCACTCCCACGGCACTGATGATGAACGCCGGCGGCGCGCCACGCGACTGGTATAGCGCGCCCAGCAGCAGGCCCCCGGCCAGGGCTGCGAGCCCGGTCGCCGCGTGATACGCCCCGAAGCCGGTGCCCTGCCTGCTCCCGGCCAGCCGCGACACGATGGCGCGCTCCGGGCTCTCGGTCAGCCCGGCCACCGTTCCCAGGACCAGAAACAGCCCCCAGGCCGCGGCCGCACTGCCTTCGAGCGCGAACCCCAGGGCGATCGCCGCGTAGCACACCCAGCCGAGCCACATCGTCCGCAGCGGACCGAAGCGGTCCGACAGCGCCCCGCCCAGGAAGCTCGTGAACGACCGCACCACGTGGAGGGCCGCCCAGAGCAGCAGCACCGAGGACACCGAGACCCCGAGCTGCTGGGTCCGCAGCAACAGCAGCGTCTCCGGCATGCGGAGGAGATAGAAGGCGGAGATGGCGAGGAGGGTCGGAAGAGCGCGGAAGAAGGCGGGAGAAGGCGGAAGAGGCTCGTTCGTCTCGCTCCGCCCTCTTCCGCCTTCTTCCGCCCTTTCCCGCCTTCTTCCGTCTACCACCGCCCACACCGCCAGCACCAGCACCACGAGGCCCGGCACGATGCTCGCCCCAATCACGCCCCGCAGATCGAGGCGTTGCGACGACAGCAGCCACCAGGCGGCGAGCGGGCCCAGCACAGCCCCCGCGTGGTCCAGGCCGCGCTGAAATCCGAATGCCCGCCCGAGCAGCGGCGGCGGGGTGACGTCGGCGATGAGTGCGTCGCGCGGCGGCGTGCGGATGCCCTTCCCCACGCGGTCGGTCACCCGCAACCCGATCACCTGCCAGGCGGCGCCGGTCAGGGCGATCACGGGCCGAACCAGCACCGCGACCAGGTACCCCACGATGATGAGGCCCCCGCGCCGTCGCGGGGCGTCGGCCAGGCGACCGGCCCCGTACTTGACGAACGCGGCCGCGAACTCCGCGGCGCCATCGAGCGCGCCGAGCGACAGCGCACCGCCGCCGAGCACGACGGTCACGAACGCCGGCAGCAGCGGGTAGATCATTTCGCTTGCGAAATCGTTGAACAGCGAGACGAGCCCGAACAGCAAGACCGGGCGGGGGAGCTTACTCACCCAGGCCCATGCCCCAGCGCATCAGGGTGACCGGCAGTCCGCCGTAGGAGAGGACGACGTCGTGGAAGCCGCGCAGCGTGAAGCGGGCGCCCTGCGCCGCGCGGTAGTCGTCCCGCAGGCGCAAGAGCTCGCGCCGCCCCACACCGTAGCACAGCTGGTAGGCCGGAGTGGAGCAGTACCGGTCCACCTCGGCTTCGGCGAGGGATTGCTCCATGTGCACCCCCTCCGCCATCAGGCGCACCGCTTCGTCGTAGCTCATCCCGCGGGTGTGCAGCCCGACGTCGACCACGATCCGCATGGCACGCCACAGCAGGTGCACGCGCTGGAAGAATCTCTCTTCCTCCGAGGAGTAGAACCCCTCGTCGGCCATCAGCTCCTCGCAGTACAACGCCCACCCCTCCAGCGTGAGCGGCGTGTACACGTTCTTCCGCGTCTCCGAGGCGCTGGCCTGCGCCAGCACGAGCTGCAGGTGGTGGCCCGGATACCCTTCGTGCAGGGCGGTCGCCGCGATTTCGTGGTTCGAGTGATCGCGCAGGACCCGCTCGCGCGCCGCGTCCGGCAGCGCCGGATCCGGGACGGTCACGTAGAACAGGCCCCGCGGATCGCTCGAATACGGCCCCGGGCTGTCGTAGGCCGCGAACGGGAGCAGCGGGCGCATGAACTCCGGCGTCTCGATCACGTCGAGCGGCACCGCGGGGAGCGGCGCCAGGCCGCGCGCCGCCACGAACGCGCGGGCACGCTCCATCTCTTTCGCGTAGGCCGCGACCAGCCCCTGGGCGGAGGGATGGTCGCCCCGTAGCCGGTCCACCAGCGCGGGCCAATCGGCGTTGCCGGCCAGCCGCTCGGCGCGGCGCGACAGGTCGGCGATCACCTCGTCCTTCAGCCGGAGGCCGTAGCGCCACAGCTCCGGCGCCGTGTCGCGCAGGACGTGCTGGTAGTGCAGCAGAAAGTTGAATTCGTCCTCCCCCACCGCGAAGTGCCCGCTCCCCGCCTCCACCCAGCGGTCGAGGTCGTGCTCGAACGCCGCGAGCGCCGCCCCGGCAGTCTCCGCGGCGGCGCCCACCCGCTCGCCCGCGGGCCCATCGGCGTACGCCGAACGGATCTCCCGCAGCAGCAGGACGCCCCCCGGGCACATCTGCAGCGCCGTCTCGGCGAACAACCGCACTGGCTCCACGATCGCGGCCCGGGCATCGTCCAGGAACGGCGCTACGTCTTCCAGCCGCGCGGCGACCGACGCCGCGTTGGCCGCCGAGCCGCGATCGGACCGCCGCAGCAGGCCGTAGAGGCCGTTGAACAGGTGCGTCAGCCAGAACTCGGGGTTCTTCGCCTGCGGGCGCTGCTTCTCGAATTGCCGGATGGTGACGCGGATCTCGTTCAGGAGGGCGGTGCGGTCGATCTCGACCTCGACGTCGTCCCCCGTGGTCTCCTCGAGCGCGGCCCCGATCGATTTGAGGGCCGCGAGGTGCGGGGCCAGCACGGTGGGACTGTAGCGGCCGAAGTGGTCGTCGTGCGTCGTGAGGCCCGCCAGCGTCGCCGCGACGGGATCGAGATGCCAACGGAGATCGAAGTACGAGCGCTCGAGCTCCCGGAACGCGCTCAGCGCCATGCGCCCTGCCGCAGCAGGCTGTGGCATTCCTCCGCGGTCAGCGTATGGTCGGCCCGCTTCGCGGCGTCGAACAGCGCCTGGCACGCTGCCTCGTCGTCGGGATCGTACCCGTGATGCTGCAGCCAGAACTTCACGTTGGAGAGGCCCGACACCGGCGAGATCTCGATCACCTGCTCCAACCCCAGCTCCTCGGCCGGCACCGAGCTGTAGACCCGGTCCGCCAGCCAGTTGTGGCCCTTCTTCTTCGCCTTGATGATCGCCGCAGCGTGGACGCCGGTGCCGGTGCGGAACGCGTCGCTCCCCATCACCGGATAGTTCAGCGGAATGGGAATGCCCACCGCCTCGGCCACAGTGCGGCAATACTCCGGCAACTTCGCGATGTCGCCCTTGTGGGCGCCGAGCAGCTTCAGGTTCACGATCAGCAGGTCCATCTCCGCGTTCCCCACCCGCTCGCCCACACCCAGCGCCGTCGCGTGCACCCGGTCCACCCCCGCCTCGATCGCGGCGAGGCAGTTGACGAGCCCCATCCCCCGATCCCGATGCCCGTGCCAGTCGATCTTCACGTCCTTCTGCTGGACGATGTCCCGCTTGATGAAGCCCACCAACGCCTTGACGCCGTCCGGCGTCGCATGCCCCACCGTGTCCGCCAGACAGATCCTCGTCGCCCCACAGTCGATCGCCGTCCCGTACAACTGCTTCAAGGTCTCCGGCTTGGCCCGGGTGGTGTCTTCTGTGACGTACATGACCGGGAGCCCCTGCCGCACCGCGAAGGTCACCGCGTCCTCGGTGGCCTTGAGCATTCGCTCGATCGTCCAGTCCTCGGTGTACTGGCGGATCGGGGAGGATCCAATGAAGGTCGCCGCTTCGATCGGGATGCCGATCTCCTGGGAGATCCGCGCGACGGGCTCGATATCGGCGATGACGGTACGGGCGGCGCAGTTCGGGAAGATCGGCAGCTTGTGGTCCCGGATCTCCCGGGCGAGCGCCCGCACCTGCTCCACCACCCGCGGCCCGGCGCCGGGCAGGCCGATGTCGGCCGCCACGATGCCCAGATCGGCCATCAGGTGGAGCAGCTTGCGCTTGACATCGAGAGAAGGGTCCGTCACCGACGGCGACTGGAGGCCGTCGCGCAGTGTCTCGTCGTTCAGGTCCACGCGGGCGCGGGACCAGTCGAACGACGCCCCGACGCGGTTCCAGTCGTGGATCAGCTCCCGTTCGTCCATGCGCGTAGTGTCGCCCGGTTCCTCGTAACGGTCAAGCCGAGGCTGCTTCTTTCACGGCGATCCCGGCGGCATGGGGGGCGACGAGCCCGGCCGGCGCGAGGAACTCCTCCGCCTCGACGCGCGCAAACCCGGCCGCGCGAATCGCCTGCAGCGTTTCCCGGTCGGGACAGCATCCGTCCGCGACCACGCGCCAGGCGGGCCGCACCCAGCGCTGCAGGCGCCGCCGCCACGTCCCCGCGGGCGCCGCCACGTGCTCGATGAAGGCATAGCGCCCGCCCGGCTTCAGCACGCGCTGAATCTCGCGCAATGCCGCTCCGGGGTCCTTCACCGAGCAGAGCACCAACGTCCCGATCACGGCGTCCGCGCCGGCCGCCTCCACCGGGAGCCGCTCGACGCTCCCCTCCCGCACCTCGTACGCCACGCCCGCAGCCCGCGCCGCGCGCTCCAGGTACGGATGCGCGTACGGATTCGGCTCGACGCCGATCCAGCGCACGTCGCTCCGTAGATAAGGAAGATTGGCCCCGGCCCCGGGCCCGATTTCGACCACAACACCGCGCAGGGCGCCAAACAACCCGCGCTTGCGCTCGGCCATCCAGCGCTCATAGGGTCCGTTGGCCCACGCGAGCAGCCAGGGGACGAGCCGCTTGTATCCCGGGATCGCCATGCGAGCAGCATCACCATGCTCCCCCTGCCGGTCAAGCCGAGTTCGCCATGGTTAGATTGCACCACATGGAGAAACTCGTGCGTGGCCTGCATCACGTGACGGCGACGGTGAACGACGCCCAACAGGATTTCGATTTCTACACGAAGATCCTGGGGCTGCGCCTCGTGAAGAAGACCGTCAACTTCGACAATCACAACGTCTACCACTTCTATTACGGCAACGAGGCCGGCGCCCCGGGCACCATCATGACGACCTTCCCATACAAGGGATGGGGCGTGCCGGTCGGGCAGAAGGGTGCCGGGCAGATCCGCGTCACATCGTTCTCGGTTCCGGCGGGCTCGCTCGACTTCTGGAAGGCGCGGCTGCGCGACAGCGGCGCGACGGTCCAGGACGAACCGCCGCATTTCGGGGAAGAATCGATCGCCGTCACCGACCCGTCGGGCCTGATCCTGGAGCTCGTGGCAGGCCGGGCGGACGAGCGATCCCCCTGGGTTTCGAGTGGCGTCCCCGCCGAGCGCGCCATCCGCGGGGTCCATAGCGTCACGATGCCGATCCGCGCGCCCGCCAAGACCTTGGAGCTGATGACCCAGGTGCTCGGATTCGACGTCGTAAACGAAGGCCCTGGCCGGACCCGGCTCGCCGTCAACGGCGATCTTCCGGGACGCCTCATCGACGTCGTCCACGCGGCCGACGTCCCTCCGGGCATCAACGGCCTGGGCACCGTGCATCACGTCGCGATGGCCGTGCGCGACGACGAGGAGCAGCTGCGGATGCGGGCCGAGCTGCTGCGCCTCGGGCTTCAGGTGACTCCGGTGATGGACCGGCAGTATTTCCGCTCGATCTACTTCCGCGAGCCCGGGGGCGTGCTGTTCGAGCTCGCCACCGTCCCGCCCGGGTTCACCATCGACGAGACGCTGCCCTGCCTCGGCCAGGAACTCAAGCTGCCGCCCTGGGAGGAGCTCAACCGGGCCGAGATCGCCGCGAAGCTGCCGCCCATCGACGCCGAGTCCCCCCGGGCGTGAAGCCCCACGCTGGCGAGCCACTCGCGAGCGCCGGGAGGCCGCTGGGGGAGAGTCCCACCGTCGTGATCATGGTCCACGGCCGCAATGCCGGACCCTCGAACATCCTCGACCTCGTGCCGCGGCTGGGGCGCCCCGACCTCACCTACCTGGCGCCGGCCGCCGCCGGGCGCACCTGGTATCCGCTGAGCTTCATGGCCGAGAAGGAGAAGAACGAGCCGGGCTTGTCGTCCGGGCTCTGGGTGCTCAGGGCACTGGTGGAGGACGTCGTCGCGCGCGGGATCGGCCGCGACCATATCGTCCTGCTGGGCTTCTCACAGGGTGCGTGTCTCACCGCCGAGTTCGCCGTGGAGCACGCGGCGCGCTACGGCGGCGTGATCCTCTACAGCGGCGGCGTGATCGGGCCGCCCGGCACCGCCTGGCAATATCCCGGGTCGTTCGACGGTACTCCGATCTTCCTGGGATGCAGCGACGTCGATGCGCACGTCCCGAAAACGCGCGTCGACGAGACCGCGGCCGTGTTCACGCGCATGGGCGCGGCGGTCACCGAGCGCATCTATCCCGGAATGGGCCACCTAGTGAACGACGACGAGATCGCGTTCACCCGGGGGGTGCTGGCCGCGATCCCCTAACGGGCGTAGTGGTCAGCCCCCAGAAAATGGAGCGAGACGTACGGCTCGTCTCCCACGACCCAGCTGTCGTGCGGAATCGGCGGGATGTAGAACAACTCTCCCGCCCGCAGCTCGAACACCCGGCCATCCTCCAGCGCCGCGGTCGCGGTGCCGGCCAGGACGAGGCCTACGTGCTCCACCGAGCAGCGCTGCGCCCCCACCGTCGGTCCGACGTGCTCGGACCAGCGCCACCCCGGCTCGTAGGTCGCCCGTCCGATGGTGAGCCCGCCGATCTTCACGAGCTCGAACTTGCCCTTCTGCATCACGCGGGTCTCGTCCGGCGACTCGAAGCGCCGCAGGACGACGTCGATGAAAGTATTCGCACTCACCTCACCCTCCTCGACCGTGGAGTCGTCTCGGTCCTGCTCAGGCGGCTGCGATCAGCTCGATCAGCGTGATCTCCGACGGCGCCCAGAGTCGCAGCGGCGGCCCCCAATACCCCGTGCCGCGGCTCACGTACAGCCACATCTCCTCCAGCCGGTGCAGTCCGGCGACGAACGGCTGGAACAGGCGAACCAGCAGATTGAACGGGAAGAACTGGCCGCCGTGCGTGTGGCCCGAGAGCTGGAGGTCGAATCCCGCCGCCCGCGCGTCGTACGCGCTGCGTGGCTGATGCGCCAGCAGCACCCGCACGTCGCTCTGGGGCGCGCCGGCCATGGCCGCGTACGGATCCGGTCCCGCGCTCAGATCGGTGACGCCCGCGAGCAAAAGCCGTCCGGTGCCGCGCGTCAGCAGCCGGTGTTCGTTGGAGAGGACGGCCAGACCCAGCCGCTCGAGCTCCTCCATCCAGCCGCGCGGGTCCCAGTAGTACTCGTGGTTCCCCGTCACGAAGAAGGTGCCGAGCGGCGCCCGTAACCGGGCGAGTGGGGCGACGTGGTCGCGCAGCTCGGGGACGAAGCCGTCCGCCACGTCCCCCGTCACCGCCACCAGGTCCGGCGCCAGAGCGTTTGCCGCGTCGACCACCGCCTCGACGAACGGACGCCGGATCGTGGGCCCCACGTGGAGATCGGAGAGCTGCACGATGCGTAGCCCTGCGAGATCGAGCGGCAGATCACGAATGGGCACCGGAACGTGGACCACGCGCGGCCGCCGGGCCTGGATGAGCCCCACCAGCGTCAGGAGCGCCACCCCTCCCAGGATCGCCGGGCCCTCGTTCCGGAGGTGCAGCAGGTCCGCCCCCGCGAAGGCGACGAGGAGCAGCGACGACAGCCCCATCGCCACGTACCCGGCCCACTCGAGCGCCCGCTTGCCGCGGAACCGGCTCCGCCCGGCCGCGAACCCTACAAAGGGGAGCCAGGCGAGCAGCATCGCAGCCGCCCACCGCGCGGCGGTCGGACCGGGCAGGTGGGCCGCCAGGTACACGTGCAGCAGTGTCCAGATCGTCGCGATCACCGCGAGCCGGGGCAGGAAAGACCGCAGGCGGCTCATGCCGCCAGTCCCCGCACGATGGCGAGCGCCTCCGCCACGTGCCGTGTCGGTTGCAGACGCGACGAGAACACGTGGCGCACCACGCCCTTGGTGTCGATGACGTAGGTCATCCGGTCGTCGAGGATCCCCAGCGCCTTTCCCACGCCGTACAGCTTCCGTACCGCGCCGACGGCATCGGTCAGCAGCACGAAGGGCAGACGGTGATGCGCCGCGAACCGCCGGTGGGATTCGGACGAGTCCATGCTCACGCCGACGACTTCGGCACCCGCCTCGGTGAAGACGTCGTATTCGTCTCGGAAGGCGCACGCCTCCGCGACACATCCCATCGTCTCGTCCTTGGGATAGAAGTACAGTACGACGACCCCGCGGCGCACCGCTTCGGAGAGCCGGAACGGCGTGCCGTCGGCCCGGGGCAAGGTGAAGTCGGGCGCCCTCTCGCCCACCTGGGGTGCGCTTCCCATCAGTGCGCCACCGCGCCGCCGGGGCCGCCGCGGCTCCCGTGCATCAGGAGCAGCAGCGGCAGCGAGACCAGGAAGACGGCACCGAACAGCAGGAACAGCTGCTCGAACGAGAGCATCAGGGCCTGCTTCTGTACGATGGCGTTCAGAATGGCCACGGCCTTGGTCTGCAGCAGCGTGGTCGGGACGCCTTGCGCCGCCAGGCCGTGCTCCAGCATCGCCAGGCGCTCCTGGGTCACGGGGGAGTAGAGCGTCACGTTGGCGATCAGATCCCCTCGATGGATGTTCGCGAACCGGGTCACGAGCGTCGCCGAGAGCGCGATCCCCACGCTGCCGCCCAGCTGGCGCGTCAGGTTGAAGAGCCCGGTCCCGTTCGGGATCCGGCTCAGCGGCAGATCGGCCAGGGCGAGGTTCGTGAGCGGGACGAAGATCAGGCCCAGGCCCACCCCGCGGAAGATCAAGGGCCAGAAGAAGTCCGTCATCCCGCTGTCGGTCGTGAAGTGCGCGTGCTTCCACATCGACAGGGCGAACAGTCCGACCCCGGCGACGATCGACAGCCGGGGATCGAAGTTCCGCGACAGGCGGCCCATCACCCCCATGGTGAAGGCGCTCGCCAGCGCGCCCGGCAGGATCACGAACCCGGTTTGCTCGGCGGTGAATCCCTGCAGATTCTGCAGATAGACGGGCAGCACGAACACCGTGGCGTACAGGCACACGCCGAGCACCGCGGCGAACAGCACTCCCACCGCCAGCTGCCGGCTCTTGAGAATCCGCAGGTCCACCACGGGATGCTCGGTGCGCAGCTCGTGCCACACGAACCCCGCGAGGGAGAACGCGCTCACCAGCGCCAGCGCCGTCACGCCCTTCGAATCGAACCAGTCGAGTCGCTCCCCCCGCTCCAGCATCGTCTGCAACGCGCCGATCCCGGCCGCGAGCAGCAGCAGACCCACGTAGTCCACCCGCTCGGCCCGCTCCTGGTGGCGCGAATCCTTGATGAAGCTCAGCGTCAGCGCCAGCGCGAGAATCCCGAACGGGATGTTGATGTAGAAGATCCAGGGCCAGCCGGCGGCGTCGGTGATGTAGCCGCCCAGCGTCGGGCCGAGCGTCGGGCCGACCATGACGCCCATCCCGAAGATCGCCATCGCCGTGCCGTACTCCTCGCGCGGGAACTCCTCGTACAGGATCGCCTGCGAGGTGGACAGCAGCGCCCCGCCCCCCAGACCCTGGACGATGCGCCACAGGACCAGCTCGGCCAGCGTGTGGGAGTTGCCGCACAGGAACGACGCGATCGTGAACACGGCGATGGACGTGGCGAAGTAACGCTGCCGGCCGAAGTAGGCCGACAGCCACCCCGTGATCGGCAGGACGATGACGTTCGCCACGATGTAGCCGGTCGAGACCCAGGCGATCTCGTCCAGCGTCGCCCCGAGCGAGCCCATCATGTGCGGGATCGCCACGTTGACGATGCTGGTGTCGAGCAGCTCGAGCACCGATGCCAGCGAAACGGTGATCGCGATGATGTAGCGGTAGCGATACCGGTCCGCCGGCACGGCGGCGGGAAGCGACAACGCGGTCATGCCGAGGTCACTTCGTCGTGATGGTGACGTCCACGCTCATCCCCGGCCGCAGCGGATGCGCGGCGTCCACGAGTCCGTCGGGACGGATCCGCACGGGGATGCGCTGCACTACCTTCGTGAAGTTCCCGGTGGCATTGTCCGGCGGGAGCAGGGAGAAGCGCGCCCCCGTCGCGGGCGACAGGCTCTCGACGATCCCGCCGAAGTGGACGCCGGGGTAGGCGTCCACGGTGAACTCCACGCGGTCGCCCGGGGTCACATCCTCGATCTGCGTCTCCTTGAGATTCGCCGTGACCCATACGGCCTGGAGCGGCACCACGCTCATGAGCGGTTGACCCGGCTGCACCAGCTCGCCCACCTCCACCGTCTTCTTGCTGACCAGACCGTCGGTCGGCGCGACGATGTGCGTGTAGGAGAGCTGCAGGGCCGCCTGGTCGCGCGCCGCCCGGGCCGAGGCCACGCGGGCGTCGGCGCCGGTCAACGCCGCCTGGGCCGCCGCGAGCGCGGCGTCTGCTGAGCGTACCGCCGTCTGGGCGGCGTCGAGCTGCTGCCGGCTCACGATGCCCTGCGCCGCGAGCGGCGTGAGCCGGTCGAGATCCGCGTGCGCCTTCTGGGCGGCGGCTTCGGCCTGTCGCACGGCGGCGTCGGCCTGCCCCACGCGCTGGCGCGAGCTGACGGTCGCCAGGGCGACGCCCAAGTCGGCGTCGGCCTGCTGCAGCCGGACCTGATAGTCCCGCGGGTCGATCACGACGAGCGTGTCCCCCGCCCGGACCGGCTGGTTCTCCTCGACCCGTACCGCGGTCACGAAGCCGCCGACCTTCGGCAGCACCGGTAGGATGTGGCCATCCACCTGGGCGTTGTCGGTCGACTCGTGGGTTCGCGCCCAGATCAGCTTGCGCACGCCGCCTGCGATGAGCGCCAGCAGCGCCAGGCCGAGAATGGCGAACACGATCCGGCGCCGTCCACCGGCAGCGGCCGGCCGCTGCTCGGCCGGCGAGCTCTTGGCGGTGCCCGCCCGGGAGGGTCGCTGCTGCTCTACGTCAGGTTCCATCGTCGTTGCCATGATCGTCCTCTAGTCTCGGTACCTCTGTGAACCGTCAATGGAGCAGCCGGGCGACGCCGACGGCGCCTGCCAGCGCCACGCGGGCCGCCGCGGCCGCAAACCGCGCATCGATGTCCGTATCCCGGGCCCGCACCAGCGAAGACTGCGCCTGGATCACTTCGATGTTTCCCGCCACCCCTGCTTTGAAGCGCTCGCGGGCCTGGTCCAGTTCCGCCTGCGCGAGGGCCAGGCGCTCGCGCGCGATCGTCTGCTGCTCACCGGCCGACGCCAGGTCGAGCCGGGCCCCATCCACCTCCGCGGCGATCTGCCGCCGCAGATCCTCGACCCGGATGTCCGACCCGCGCACCACCGCCTCCTGCTCCGCATGACGGCTCTCGCGGCGGAACCCGTCCAGGATCGGCACCGTCACCTGCACGGCGACCTGTCGCGTCGCGATCGCGTCGAGTGGCGCCAGGCCGATGGCCCCGTAGTCCGCGGCGAGGTCGAGCCGCGGCAGCCGCTCGGCGGAGATCGCCGACGCGGTGCGCCGGGCCGCGAGGCCCCGCGACTGCTCCGATTGGAGATCCGGCCGGCGCGCCAGCGCCAGCGCCACGAGCGAGTCGCGATCCACGGGCAGGTCAACCACCGGCAGCGCCGCCGCCAGCGTATCCCTCAGCTCGATCGGCGTCTCGGGCGGGAGGCCGAGGCTGCGCGCGAGGTCGATCCGGGCTCGCTCGAGCTCGTTGCGGGCAACCACCAGGGCACCCTGCGAGGCGACGAGCTGGGTCTGCGCGCGCGTCACGTCGATCGTCGTGCCCACCTCCGCGTCCTTCTGGGCCTGCGCCAATCGCACCAGCTCGGCCGCGAGCGCGGAATCCGCTGCCCGCGCCCCGACCACCGCCTGCGCCCGGGCGGCCCTGAGGTAGCTCGCCGCGGCCACCTGGGCGGCGGCCTCGACTGCCAGACTGCTGTCGGATTGGGCACTGGACAGCAGCGAGCGGCTGGCCCGCACGCGCACGGTGCCGGCGTAGTCGAACAGCGCCTGCCGCAGATGGAGACGGCCGTCGTACAGGTCGAACGGTCCGAGGATTCGAGGCAGCGCAAACCCCGGAAACTTGAACCCGAACGCCTGGGGATTGAGCGTCTGGCTGACCCAGCTCCCCGTAGCGGAGAGATCGGGGAGCAGCGGAGCGCGCGCCTGGCGGACCCGCGCCCGCGCTTCGTCGGCCCGGGCGCCCGCCAGCGTGACGGCCGGTGCGCCGACGGCGGCGCGGCCAACTGCGTCTTCGAACGACAGTCGCAGCCCCACGGGAGGAGCCTGCGCCGCCGCTCGTGCGGAGCCAAGGACCAGCGCGACGGCGAGGAAGAGCGAGTTACGCATTCGTGATACCATGGAGATAGAGATCGATGTGAGTGTCGAGATACGTGCGGACGTTGAACCCTTCCGGGATACAGTGGGCGAAGGCGCGCTGCGCCACGGTGGCGTGCAGCAGGGGGGACAGCGCGAGCTTGGCGGCCAACCGCACGTCCACGCGCCGGAACTCACCGTTCTTGATGCCCCGCTCGATCACGCCGCCCAGGAGCTTGTGTCCGCGCGTCACCACTTCTTCGTAGTAGAACCGGGCCAACTCGGGAAAGTTCGCGGCCTCGGCCATCATCAGTTTCGGGATCCCCGCGAGCGTCGTCTCGAACACCAGGCGCCAGTACTCGCGCACCAGCCGCTCGAGCAGCTCGCGGGCGCTCCCCGGGAACGCCCGGGCGAGCGACTCTCCCTTGGCGATCACAGGCACGATGGTCTGCCGCACGACCGCCTTGAACAGGGCTTCCTTGTTCTTGAAGTAGAGGTACACGGTGCCCTTGGTGACCCCGGCACGGCGGGCCACGTCCTCGACCCGGGTGGGGGCGAAGCCGCGCTCCACGAACTCTTCCAGCGCGGCGGCCACGATTTCCTCGGGGCGGGCGTCCTTGCGCCGTTGCCAGCGCGGTTTGGCGCGGCGGCGGGCGGGACGGCGGGTAGCAGGATGTGCCATGGTGAAACGCCTCACGATTTACTTACTGAATGGTCAGTAAGTAAATGAGGCGCGGCCGATCGGCAAGGGATCTGCTCGCGCGCGACTGTGAGCAATCGGTCAGCAACGGCAGGCCGGTGGCCGCCGGGACGGCCATACCACTTACTTCGCGGGCACCAGCTCCCCGCCGTCCATCACGCTGTCGGACACGCTGCGGTTCTCGATCAGCTGGCCATCCCCGATGACCGAGCGTTTCACCTGCGCGCTGCGCAGCTGCACGTCTCGGCCCAGGATGCTGTGCTCGACCGTGCTCCGCTCGATCACGCTGCCGCCCTCGACGGTGACGTTGGGCCCCACCGTGCAGTCGCGCAGCGTCACCCCCGGCTCGATCCGCACCGGGTCCCGGATCACGACACCCGGAGCCGCGGGCGGCACGAGGCCCCGCCCGGTCCGCAGCAGGTGCTCATTGGTCTCGAGCAGCGTGTCCACCTTGCCGCAGTCGTACCAGCCGCCGACGTTCGCGGTGAGCAGCCGCCGCCCGTGGTCCACCATGTACTGGAACGCGTCGGTGAGGTAGAACTCCCCCCCCTTCCCCGCCGCCTGTCCCAGCACGTGGGCGATGCCGTCGAACAGCGTGCGCCAGTCCCGGATGTAGTACAGCCCGATGTTCGCGAGGCGGGACACCGGGGTATCGGGCTTCTCGACGATGCGCCGCATATAGCCGTCGGCATCGGTCACGATGACGCCGAAGCGCTGGTACTCCTCCACTTCCTTCGCCCAGAGGATCCCGTCGGCGTCGGCCGTGCGGATGAGCGACAGATCGGCGTCGAACAGCGTGTCGACGAAGATGATCAGCACCGGCCCGTCCACCCACGGCCGCGCCAGGTTGATGGCACCGGCCGTGCCGTCCAGCGTCTTCTGCTCCACGAACCGCGACGGGATCCGATAGCGGCGCCGGATGTAGCGCTCGACGTCTTCCTTCAGGTGCCCGGTGATGACGAGCAGCTCCTCGACGTCGAACCCGGCGACGGTGTCCATCACGTAGTCCATCACCGGCCGGCCGGCCACGTGCACCAGCGGCTTCGGCACGCGCCTGGTGAGGGGCAGCAGGCGGGTGCCCTTGCCGGCGAGCGGGACGATCACCTTCACGGCACTCTCCCGTAGCGGTCCTTCAGGCGGATCACGTCGTCGATCTCCGGAGTGGAGGCCTCGAGCAGGTCGCTCGTCACGACCGCCTCGAATTGGTGGACCAGCTTCGGATGAATGTGAAACGCTTCGCCCTGTCCCAGGCGGCGCTCGATCAGCGTGTCGCCCTGCTGCAACCGCAGGATGATCTCGCCGGCCAGCACGTAGATGGATTCGTCCTTGCGCTCGTGATACTGCAGGCTCAACAGGTGGCCCGCCTCGACGTGCAGGATCTTCCCCACGTAGCGGTCGGTGCGCGCCCAGATCACCTCGTGGCCCCAGGGCTTCTCCACCCGGTACGGCAGGTCGTTCACAGCAGCTCCTCCGGCACGAGCGCCAGGGAGAGCGATGACGGCGTGGTCACGCAGGCCGTCACGCAGACTCCGCATCCCACGCACCCCTCCGGCTTCAGCACGGGGTGCCCGCCGCGGTCCATCGCCAGCGCCCGCTCGCCGACCGGGCATGACCGGGCGCAGACGCCGCAGCTGGCGCCGTGAAAGGTGATGCACCGATCCACGTCCAGGCTGAGCACGCCGAGATGGACGCCGTCCCACCCGTCGGGCGGCAGCACCAGCGCGCTCGTGGGACAGGCCCGGGCACACGGGATGTCCACGCACACCACGCAGGCCTGGATCGACGGCTCGAGGATCGGCGTCCCCGCGGCCAGTCCAGCATTCGCGGGCGCCCTCCGGATGGCGTGAGCGGGGCAGACGTCCACGCACGCCCCGCACCGCGTGCACGACGCCAGGAACGCGATCTCGGGCGCGGCGCCGGGCGGCCGGAACCAGCGCCGCAGCACGACGCGATCCGCGGCGCGGCGCGCCACCTCGCGCGCCAGGCGCCCAAAGGCGTCCCGGAAGAATGTCCGACGGTTTCCGGCGTCCTCAGCCATCTCAGAAGCTCGGCGCCAGCGAGAACAACCAGCGGAACGCGGTTCGCCCGTCACCGGCATCCCGATCCGCCGCGAAATCGCTGCGACTGACGAACACGGGCAGCTCGAACCGCATCATCAACCCGAGGTCGCCGATCTGATGGGTGGAGACGAGCCCGACTCCCGCGTCCCACAGGGTCGACGACGCGCGCCGTCCGGTAGCCGAGGGAACGGCAGCCGAGTCCACCACACCGGCGTCGCCGAACGCTTCGAGCGCGATGCTGCGCACCACTCCCTGCCGCCGGCTCAGCAGGCTGCGGGTCAGCTCGAGGTTGGCGCTCAGCGCCCACCGGCCCCCCAGCTCGGGCGCGAAGCCCCGCAGGTTGGCGCCCCCGGGAGCGTGGTAATGGAAATCGGGCCGGACGAACAGCGCGCCGCGGCTGCGCAGCAGCGGATTGGTGAACGTCTCGTAGGGGTCGGCGCCGGCGAGGTAGACGCGCCGCTGCAGCGGCGGGGGCGAATCCGCCAGGTAGCCCCCCGCGAACGCTCGCACGCCGAGCCTGGTGCCGCCCACGAACGGGCGGCGCGCGGAGAACTCGGCGGTCCCCCGGAGGAACCCTTCCACGTCGTAGCGGTCCTTCGAGGCGATCCCCGGACCGGGGTACCGATAGAGGACGCCGCCCCGGACGCCGACGCGAGTGTGCAGCGCCGTACGGCCGGCCGGCCAGCTCGAGGCGAACCAGGGACCGGCTTCCACGGTGCCGGCATCGTCCCACAGCCGCGGGTCGATGAAGTTCACGTTCGTCGTGGCCATCCAGAGCGCGTCGAATCCGGCGTGCGGGTCAGCCCGGTCCACCCAGCGCTCGCGCAATGACCGGTCCACCGAGAACGCGACGCCGGCGCGACCCTCTGCCCACCATCCAGCGACCTTCGATTCGGTGCGCGGCATCAGGTGCGCGACGGGATCGGTTATGCGGCCGTAGAACGCGCTCCGCTGCGGCGCGTCGCCGCGCGTACCGGTCGTGCCCAGGAACAGGTGCCGCTCGTAACGCCCGAGGTAGTTCGCCCGGCTCCGGATGCCGAGAGTCACTCCACCCGCATCGTTGTACCAGCCCACTGGCAGGAAGCCGACCATGAGTCCGTCGCGCCGCACCGCTTCGTGCGCCGGATCGTCGAGCCGCCACCGTCGCCGCGCCCGATCCCGGAACAGGCCTCGCGGCTCAGCGTTGTTCAGCATGTTCCAGTCGTGCGCGCGCGCCCGCGGGTCGAGCATCAGACGGCCCGGTTTCGCGTCGGCGCTGAACTCCACGCGCTCCAACTCGGGCTGGCCCGTGGCCCGCGCGTAGATACGCTGTGCGTCTCCGATTTCGACCGGCATCCACCCGTCGCCGAGGCGCCGGATCGTCGCCGTGACGTTCCACTTCCCGTCGGGCAGGCGCCGGCGCTCCACGCGCTCCAGCCGGTAGTCGATCAGCGGCGTCCCATGCAGCCAAGCCCCGAAGAGCCACCCGAGGTCCTGCCCGGAGATCTCCTCGCACACGGCCCGGAACTTGTCCTCGTCCACGTGCTTCAGCTGCCAACGCTCGTACCAGGTGCGCAGGATGCGGCGCATGACGTCGTCGCCCACCACGTAGCGCAGCTGCTCGTAGAACAGCTGCGCCTTGTTGTAGATCATCTCGTTGTAG
>DATICZ010000312.1:0-3204 GCA_035456525.1 Gemmatimonadales bacterium | reverse complement strand
CTGCACTTCATCACGGGGAAGGGCAAGGGATCGGTCGCCGGGCCGGTGCTCAAGCGGAAGGTGGCGGCCCTGTTGAAGCGGGAATTGAGCGCCTTTGTGGCCGACCACGCGCCGGACGATGCGGGGGGCGGGTTCAAGGTCCGGGTGCGCTGACCGCTTCCAAGTCGACCTCGGAGGTCGCCGTGCGGATTCTTCTCCGTCAATTGGCACTCGTCGCCGCGCTTTATCTTGCTGGCGCGTGCGACGAGGGAATAATCTGCGCGTGCACTGGTGGGTCGGTTCTCGCTGTAAAGCCTGACAGACTCCTGGATTCCGCGGCGGCCGGCAGCACGACCCCGCGCGTCATGACCATCGAGATCATAAACGAGGGTGGGGGCGAGTTGCGGTGGCGGGCGATAATCAAGCACTCGAGTCCCTGGCTCTCCATGGCCCCCGATACGGGGACAGCGGGAGTGACGCCCGCTCCGCAGCTGCGGGCGAATCCCACCGGACTCGTCCTTGGCAGTTACCGGGACACCGTCATCGTATTGGACCGTGCGGGCACCGGCAACCGGGCGGTGCCCGTGGAGTTCCGCATCTACCCGTAGCCCACCCGCCCGCGGCGCTGGGCATGCGCATGCGTTTCCACAGTGGGGGTTCCGTCATGGTGAACGCGCCGTTTCGCCTCCTGCTGGCGGTGAGCCTGGTCGCCGCCCTTCCCGTCCCCCGTGCCGTCGCCCAGGGCCGAGTCACATCACCACGAGACGCCCTGGGGTTCGACATCGGTGACGATTATCGACTCGCGACCTACGCGCAGCTCGAGGCGTACTGGCGCACCCTGGCAAAGCAGTCGTCCCGAATGGTGCTGCACGAGATCGGGAAAACGGCCGAAGGCCGCCCGCAGCTCATGGCCATCATCTCGTCGCCCGCCAATCTCAAGAAGCTGAGTCGTTACCAGGAAATAGCCCGGCGGCTGGCCCTGGCCGAGGGGCTCACGGACGATCAGGCCCGCGCGCTGGCGCGCGAGGGCAAGGCGGTGGTGTGGGTCGACGGCGGGCTGCACGCCACCGAGGTGCTGGGCGCGCATCAGCTCATGGAGCTCGTCTACCAGATGCTGAGCCGGGATGACGCGGAGACCCGGCGCATCCTCGACGACGTGATCCTGCTCGCCGTGCACGCGAATCCCGACGGAATGGAGCTCGTGTCCACGTGGTATATGCGGGAGCCCGACACCCTGAAGCGCGCGACGTCCACCATCCCCCGCCTGTACCAGAAGTACATCGGGCACGACAACAACCGCGACTTCTACATGGTGGCGCAACCGGAAACCGAGAACCTGGCGCGCGTCATGTTCCGCGAGTGGTTTCCGCAGATCGTCTACAACCACCATCAGACGGGGCCGGCGGGGACGGTGCTGTTCGCGCCGCCGTTCCGCGACCCGTTCAACTACAACTACGATCCCCTCATCCCGCTCGGCGTGGAGATGGTCGGGGCCGCGATGCACTCGCGACTCGCCGCCGAGGGGAAGCCGGGCGCCACCATGCGCTCGGGGTCGAGCTATTCGACATGGTGGAACGGCGGGCTGCGCACCACCGCGTACTTCCACAACATGATCGGCCTGCTGACCGAGACGATCGGCAACCCTACGCCCGTGGACATCCCGTTCATTCCGGACCGGGCGCTCCCGAAGGGGGACCTCGCCTATCCGGTGGAGCCCCAGCGCTGGCACTTCCGGCAGTCGATCGACTATTCGATCTCCATGAACCGGGCCGTGCTCGACTACGCGTCCCGCTATCGCGAGACGCTGCTCTACGACATCTACCTCATGGGGAAGCATGCGATCGAGCGCGGCAGCCGCGACAGCTGGACGATCCACCCCCAGCTCATCGAGGTCGTGAGACAGGCGGCCCGGGACAGCGCGCGGAGCGACACGACGCGCGCGGCGCGGACCGGCCCTTCCGGCTCCGTGCCGGCGAAGTTGTTCGCGCTGCTGCGTGACCCCGAGCGACGCGATCCGCGCGGTTACGTCCTGCCTGCGGATCAGCCCGATTTCCCGACCGCGACGAAGTTCGTGAATACGCTCATCAAGAACGGCGTCTCCGTGCTCCGGGCGACCCGGGACTTCGAGGTGGCGGGGAAGCGCTACCCCTCCGGGTCGTACGTCGTCAAGACGGCACAGGCGTTCCGCCCGCACATCCTCGACATGTTCGAGCCGCAGGACCACCCGAACGACCTCCAGTATCCGGGTGGCCCGCCGATTCCGCCGTACGACAATGCCGGCTGGACCCTGGCCTACCAGATGGGCGTGCAGTTCGACCGCGTGCTCGACGGGTTCGACGGGCCGTTCACGCGTATCGACGGATTCGCGACGCCCCCGCCCGGCACGCTCGCACATGCGGATGGGGCCGCCGGCTTCCTGCTCGATCACCGGGTGAACGACGTCGCGATCCTCACGAACCGGTTGCTGGCGAAGCAGCAGGCCGTCTACTGGCTCACCCGGCCGTTCGCAATCGGCGGGACGACGTACCCCGCCGGCACGGTCTACGTCCCCGCGACACCCACCAGCCTGCCGCTGCTGCAACACGGGGCGGCGGAGCTCGGCCTGCGCGGCGAAGGCACCGCGACGGCGCCCCCCGGGGACGCCCTGCGCCTCCGCCCGGCGCGCATCGCCCTGTGGGACCGCTATGGCGGCTCGATTCCCTCGGGTTGGACGCGCTGGCTGCTCGAGCGGTTCGAATTCCCGTTCGCGGTGGTGTACCCGGCCGCGCTCGACACCGGGAAACTGGCGGCGCGATTCGACGTGCTGGTGCTGCCGGACGGCGCGCTCGCGGACAGTGGGACTGGGACCGGCGGGGGCGGGGGCCTCGGCGCGGCGCCCGACTCGCTGCGTATTCCTCCGGAGTACCGCCCGTGGCTGGGCCGCATGACGGCCGTGAAGACCGTGCCCCAGTTACGGCAGTTCCTGAGCGACGGAGGGACGATCATCGCGCTCGGTGGCTCCACCAGCCTGGCGCGGTACCTCGATCTCCCAATCTCCAGTCACCTCGTGCAGGACGGGAAGCCGCTGTCCCGCACGGCGTTCTTTGTACCGGGCTCGGTGTTGCGGATGCGAGTGGACACCACTCGGCCCCTCGCCTGGGGATTCCCGGAGCGCGTGGACGTGTTCTTCGATGAGAGCCCGGTCTTCGACCTTTCGCCCGGCGCGTACGGAGCCGGAATGCGCCC
>DATICZ010000311.1:0-10047 GCA_035456525.1 Gemmatimonadales bacterium | reverse complement strand
GATCAGCATGACTTTGTTCAGGCTTCTGCTCACGGCTGCCTCCGGACGTTGGGCGGGCGGGGGCCAAGGATGCCCCAGATTATATGACCCGCAAGTCATTCTGTCAATCAAAGATACGCCACTTGTACCATTTCTACGCAGTCGGCTCGGCTGCCGGAATGGCGGCCCGGAGGATCACCGCGTCCTCCACCGGCCGGCGATAGTATCGTCGTCGGCGCCCGACGTCCTGAAAGCCAAACGCTCGATACAGACCCTGGGCCGCGAGGTTCGATTCGCGCACTTCCAGAAATACCTCGCGCACACCGCCAGCGGCGAACGACGCGAGGAGATGACGAACGAGGCTGGCGCCGACGCCTCGGCGGCGGGCGTTCAGCGTCACGCCGAGGTTCAGGATCTCGCTCTGGTCGCGCACCGCACGGCCGACGATATAGCCCAGTACCCCGCTGTCCCCTTCGGCGACGAGGATCTGCACCCCCAAGGCGAGACAGTCCTCGAAGTCGCCTCGGGACCAGGGATCCGTGAAGGCCACTCGCTCGATCGCGACCAGGGCCGGCAGGTCAACCGCCTGAGCCGGACGGATGTGACAGCGAGCGTCCGTGACGCGCCTCCCAGCGGGCCTGCGCCTCCGCAGGACGGCCATAGTCGGGTTCGGCCACGGCTGCGTCGGCCAGGATGCGGCCCGCATCGGACCGCGGGTGAAGGGCGAGGAGCGACACGGCCCCCGGTTGGAGGCTCATGAGAGGCAGCGGCGCCGTCCCGGTCCACCGTTCCATCGCGTCGGCATACCGCATCGCACCATCGCCCACCGCCACTCGGGGTCGCAGTGGACAGCGGGCGACGAGCTCCTCCGGCGTGCAGGTCAGAGGCGCGACCACGGTCTCGACGCGCGCGGCGTGCACCACGTACACGGCGGCGAATACCTGCCCGCGCAAGGCGTCGAAGGACGCGGCCACCGGAACGGGGCCGAGCATGGCCGCGGCGCCCGTTGCCGCGGCCAGCAGGGCCGGCGTGGCGACGATGGGAAGGCCACGCTCCTGAGCGAGTCCCTTGGCGGCCGCCCAGCCGATCCGCAGGCCCGTGAAACTGCCCGGCCCATCGGCGACGATGAGGCCGGCGAGATCCGCGGCGCGGAGACCGACCGCCCCGAGGGTGCGGTCCGCCAGCTCGATGAGCTGCGCGGCCTGCGACCTGGCGCCGGCGATGACCGTCACGCTCTCGGCCGCCGGGGGCGTCCCTACGGCCACCGACGCCACGCCGGTCGCGGTATCGATGGCGAGCCAGGGCCCGCTCACCGCTCCTCCAGCGTGCGGTAGTCGGGATCGGTGTCGTGGGCGAGGATGAAATACCGGTCGAGCGGCGGCATCATGTGTCCCGCCTTCTCGGGCCACTCGACTAGGAGAATCGCCCGCTGCGTGAGCACGTCCTCGAGACCCAAGTCGCGGGCCTCCTGGGAGGAGCGGAGGCGATAGCAGTCGACATGAAACACGGTCCCCGCTGGAGACTCGTAGCGGTGCACCAGCGCGTACGTCGGGCTCGTGGCCGGCACCGCGGCCCCCAGCCCGCGGCAAATGGCCTGGATCAGCGTCGTCTTCCCCGATCCCAGATCGCCGGAGAAGCCGATGATCGCGGGAGCGCGCAGGTCCCGTCCCAGACGCTCACCGAACTGGTTGAGCTCGTCCACGTGCAGGCGCACGCCGTCCTCCCCGTGGCTCGAGCTCCGCCTTCAGCTCGAGCAGTTGATCCCGCAGCAGCGCGGCCAACTCGAAGTCGAGGGCTTCGGCGGCGGCCTGCATCTGGGATTCGAGCAGCCGGATCATCGCTTCCCGCTCGGCGGCATCGGCGGGGCGCCGCACCGGCGCCTCCGGCACCCGGCTGCCGCGGGCATCCGCCACGCGGGTCACGAAACGGATGTCGCCGACCGACTTGACAATCGAGCGCGGCGTAATGCCGTGCTCCACATTGTACGCCTGCTGTCTGGTCCGCCGCCGGGTCATCTCGTCCAGGGCCCGTTGCATCGAGCCGGTGATCCGGTCCGCGTACAGGATCGCCTTGCCGTGGAGATTGCGGGCGGCCCGTCCCACGGTCTGGATGAGTGAGCGATCCGAGCGCAGGAATCCCTCCTGGTCCGCGTCCAGCACGGCCACCAGTGAGACCTCCGGCAGGTCCAGTCCTTCGCGCAGCAGATTGATCCCCACCAGCACGTCGAACTCCCCCAACCGCAGGCCGCGGATGATCTCCACGCGCTCGATCGCGTCGATCTCGGAGTGCAGGTAGCGCACGCGCACGCCGTGCTGCTGGAGATAGTCGGTCAGATCCTCGGCCATCCGCTTGGTGAGCGTGGTGACGAGCACCCGCTCCGTGGCGCGGGCGCGCTCCCGGATCTCGTGCAGCAGGTCGTCCACCTGCCCTTTCACCGGCCGGATTTCGACCTCGGGGTCCACGAGCCCCGTGGGGCGGATGATCTGCTCCACCACCACGCCCTCGGAGAGCTGCAGCTCCTGGTCCCCGGGGGTGGCGGACACGAACAGCAGGCGTGGCACCAGCCTCATGAACTCGTCGAAGCGCAACGGGCGGTTGTCGAGCGCCGACGGCAGGCGGAACCCGTAGTCCACCAGGGTCTGCTTGCGCGAGCGGTCCCCCTCGTACATCCCGCCGAGCTGCGGCAGTGTCTGGTGCGATTCGTCGATGACGCAGAGGAAATCATCGGGAAAGTAGTCGAGCAACACCGCCGGTCGCTCGCCGGGGCGGCGCGCCGTGAGGTGGCGCGAATAGTTCTCGATGCCGCTGCAGCGTCCGACCTCGAGCAGCATGTCGACGTCGAACAGCGTCCGGGACTCCAGTCGTTGCGCCTCGACCAGCTTGTTCTGGGCCCGCAGCTCCGTCAGCCGCTCCTTGAGCTCGGCCCGAATGGCCGCCACCGCGCGCTCGACCGTCGGCCGCTCGGTCACGAAGTGCGTGGCTGGATAGACGACGGCCCGATTGAGCTGGGCGATGGTGTTGCCGGTGGTCGGATCGATCTTGGTGATGCGCTCGACCGCGTCGCCCCACAGCTCGATGCGGACACCCTGCTCGTCGTAGGCCGGGAAGATCTCGATGGTATCGCCCCGGACCCGGAAGGTGCCGCGCTCGAAGGACACGTCGTTGCGCTGGTAGTTGATCCGAACGAGGTCCTCGAGAATCCCGTCCCGCCCCCGGTCCTTCCCGGTTTCGACGGTGAGGAGCAGCCGGCGGTACGCCTCCGGATCTCCCAGGCCGTAGATCGCCGAGACGCTCGCCACGATCACGACGTCGTCGCGCTCCAGCAGGCTCGACGTCGCCCGCAGGCGCAGCGCGTCAATGTCGTCGTTGATGGACGAATCCTTGGCGATGTAGGTATCGGTCTGCGGGACGTAGGCTTCGGGCTGGTAGTAGTCGTAGTACGAGATGAAGAATTCCACCGCGTTACGGGGGAAGAACGCCTTGAGCTCTCCGTACAGCTGTGCCGCCAGGGTCTTGTTGTGGGAGAGGACGAGCGTGGGACGGCCATGGGCGGCGATGACGTGGGCCATCGTCATCGTCTTGCCCGACCCGGTGACGCCGAGCAGGGTCTGATAGCGGTCCCCCCGCGCCAGACCGGCGGACAGGGACCGGATCGCCTCGGGCTGGTCGCCGGCCGGGCTAAAGGGCGATACGAGATCGAACGGCATGACCGAAAGCTAACGACCGCGCCAAGTCCGGCAGGGGCGCGGTCAGGCCTGGGCCTGGTGGGGACCGACGTCCCGGCGCGCGATTTCGGTGACGCCTTTCACCCGGCGCACGGCGCGCAGGACCTTGTTCAGGTGGGTGTGGTTTTCCACCTCGACGAGCAGATGGCCGTATACGGCGCTGTCGCGCGAGGAGAGCTCCGCGTGGCGGATGTTGGTCCCCGACTGACTCACGGCCTCGCAGATGTCCGCGTAGAGACCGCGCCGGTCTTCCCCGGCGATCACGAGCCGCACCACGAACGTCTCGCCCTCGGACTCCTGCCAATCGATCTCGACGCGGCGCTCGGCCTCGGCCGACAGCGGGAGCAGGTTGGGACAGTCGCTGCGGTGAATGGAGATCCCCCGCCCCTGGGTGACGTAGCCCACGACCGGATCGCCGGGCACGGGCTGACAGCACTGCGCGTAGCGGACCATGAGGCCGTCCACGCCCTGGATCCGGATGCCGCGCCCCAGACGCAGGCGCTGGATGACGCGACCGAATGCCGTCGGCTTGGGCGCCTGCAGGTCTTCGGCCGGGAGGTCGGGGTACAACGCCCGCATCACCAGGCCCAGGGCCACGTCTCCCCGCCCCAGCACCGCTTCGAGCTGCTCGGCGTTCCCCACCGAGAGCGCGACGGCCGCCCGCGCGAGCTGGTCGGCATCGGGGGGTTCCAGACGCCGGCGCCGCACTTCGCGGTCCAGGATCTCCTTGCCCAACGCGACGCTGCGGGTCTGCTCCTCGGACCGGATCCACTGGCGGATCTTGTGCCGCGCGCGGCCGGTATGCACGTGCGCCAGCCAGTCGCGTGACGGGCGGGCCTGCACGCTCGTCAGCACCTCGACGGAGTCGCCGTTCTTCAGCGGGCGATGCAGCGGGGCAATGCGGCCGTTCACCCGGGCGCCGTGGCAGTGGTAGCCGACCTCGGTGTGCACCGCGAACGCGAAATCGATGGGCGTCGCGTCCTTGGGGAGCCGCTTCACGTCGCCGCGCGGCGTGAACACGAAGATCTCGTCCTGATAGAGGTCGACCTTCAGGAACTCGAGGAACTCCTCCGGAGAATGCGCATCCTGCTGCAGCTCGAGCAGCTGCCGGAACCACGCGAGGTGGCGGTCGAGCTCGTCCGGCGCCTTCCCCTCCTTGAACAACCAGTGGGCGGCGATGCCGTACTCGGCGGTGCGGTGCATGTCCCGCGTGCGGATCTGGATCTCGTAGAGCTGCCCGCCGGGGCCGAAGACGGTGGTGTGGAGCGACTGATAGCCGTTGGACTTCGGGCTCGCGATGTAGTCCTTGATCCGCTCCTGCACCGGCGTCCACTGGTGGTGGATGACGCCGAGCGCGTGGTAGCAGTCGGCGACCGAGTTGACGAGCACGCGCATCGCCAGCAGGTCGTAGATCTCCTCGAACGGCTTGTCCCGCCGCTTCATCTTCTTGCTGATGGACCAGAGGTTCTTCGGCCGCCCGGTGATCTCGAAGTCGGCAAGCCCGGCGCGCTTCAGCTCTTCGGCCAGCGGCGCCCGCAACCGCTCGATCGTCTGCTCCCGCTCGCTGCGGCGTGCCTGGATCTTCTTGAGCAGCGCCCGGTACTCTTCGGGCTCGAGAAAGCGAAAGGCGAGGTCTTCGAGCTCCGCCTTCATCCCCGCCATGCCGAAGCGGTGAGCCAGCGGGGCGTAAATCTCCTGCGTCTCCAGCGCAATGCGACGCTGCTTGTCCTCGGAGAGGTGCTCGAGCGTCCGCATGTTGTGCAGCCGGTCGGCCAGTTTGATGATGATGACCCGGGCGTCCTTGGCGATGGAGAGGAGGAGCTTGCGGTAGTTCTCCGCCGCCGCTTCCTCGGCGGAGCGGAAGGTGAGCCCCGACAGCTTGGTCAACCCGTCCACCAGATCGGCGACTTCGGCCCCGAACTCCTTCCGAATCTGCTCGAGGGAGACGTCGGAATCCTCCACGACGTCGTGCAACAGAGCCGCGGCGATCGTAGTCGAGTCCATCTGCTGCTCGGCCAGGATGGTGGCCACCGCCACGCTGTGCGACAGGAAATCCTCCCCGGATTTGCGCTTCTGGCCGGAATGGGCCCGGGCGCTGGTGCGGTACGCCCGGCTCAGGAGGTCCAGGTCCAGGCGCTCGCGCAGCGGCGCCAGCGCCTTGGCCAGCTCCGGGGCCAGGGAGGGTGTGGAGGATGCTGCCGTCGTCACCCGTGGAGGATGGCGAAACGGGCGATTTAGAGCAAGCCGGCTTCGGCGAAGCTCACGTAGCGCTCGGCGCCGATGATAACGTGGTCGTATACCGGAAGATCCAGCAATCGCCCGGCGTCCACGAGCTGGCGGGTGACGGCGCGGTCGTCGGCCGAGGGGGTGGGGTCGCCACTAGGGTGGTTGTGAACCACGATGATCCCTGCCGCGGCTTCGGCGATGGCGCCCCGGAACACCTCCCGCGGATGCACCAGGGAGCTGTTGAGGATGCCGCGCGTGATGAGCAGGTCGGCAAGGACCTGGCTCTGGCTCCCGAGCGCCAGGACGTGGAATTCCTCCACGGCGAGATCGCGCAGGCGGGGTGCGCAGCGCCGATGAACGTCCGCGGGTCCCGCGATGCGCTCCGGGGGCGGCGTCAGCTCGGCACCCAGGCGGCGACCCAGCTCCAGCGCGGCCGCGACCCGCGCCGCCTTGGCGCGTCCCACGCCCGGAATCCGCGCCACGTCCGCGGCCGGCCGGCTGGCGAGCCGCGCGATGGAGCTGTCGACCCGGGCGAGGAGGGCGGCGGCGACCTCGAGGGCGCTGCGACCTGCGCACCCGGTGCCCAGCAGGATGGCGAGGAGCTCCTGGACCGTGAGAGCGTGACTGCCGAGGTGCCAGAGTCGCTCGCGGGGCCGGTCCCGCGCGCCCGCCGGTGACGCAGCGATTTCCGCCATGCGATCAACGTACGGGGGAGGGACGCCGGCCGCGGTATCAAAGAAACGCGGGGGACGCCTTTCGCGCGCCGGGCCTCACAACGCCGCGCCGTGGCATTTCTTGAACTTCTTGCCGCTGCCGCAGGGACAGGGGTCGTTGCGTCCGACGCCGGCGTACGGATTCGCCACCGCCGCTTCGACCGGAGACGGTCGGCCGGAGGGCGGCAGCGGGCCGGTGGACGTGCCGCCGCTCACGAGCCCGTCGGCTTCCGGCTTCATCGCTACCATCGGCGTGGGACGCCGCGGCGCGGGGCCGCCGATCAGGCCCGGTGGGCCGCCGCTCTGCGGCCGGGGACGGCCGCCGGCCGGCCCGGTCGCCCCCGCCCCCGGCGGCCCGACCTGGATCTGCAGCTTGAGCCAGCGCTCGGTGAACGTGCTGCGCACGTCGTCGATCAGGCCCTTGAACATCTCGAACGCGTCCTGCTTGTACTCGATCAGCGGGTCCTTCTGCCCCCAGCCGCGATACTGGATGCCCGCCTTGAGCTGATCGAGATCGTAGAGGTGGTCCTTCCACTTCTCGTCGATCACCGAGAGCATGATCTGGGACAGGGCCTGCTCGGCGAGTCCCGTCTGCTCCGCCAGCCGGGCCTCGATCGCCGCGCGCACGACGGCGTCGGTCTCGCGCCGCAACCGGGCTTCGAGGTCGCGCCGCAGCATCGCATCGGCGTCCCGCAGCTGGGACAGCTTGCCGCCGAACGACTCGTGCCCGGCCTGCTGCGCGGCGTGCACGAGGTCGTCTCGGCCCCGGACTTTCGCGGGATCGGTGAGGTCCGGCACCGAGAGCAGGTAGCGCTGCAGCAGCTCGGTCGCGAGCAACTCCCGATCCCACTCAGCGGGATCCTTGTAGATCGCGGTGCGCTCATCCACCAGTCGCTCCACCGCCGCGTCGATCATGCGCAGCGCTTCCGCCTTCAGCTCTTCGCCGCCCTCGAGCGCGAACAGCCGCAGCGAGTACATCACCTCGCGCTGCTGGTTCATGACGTCGTCGTACTCGAGCAGCCGCTTGCGGGCCTGGAAGTTCTGCAGCTCGACCCGCTTCTGCGCCTGGCTGATGGCGCCCGTCACCCAGGGATGGGTGATGACCTCGCCCTCTTCGGCGCCGCCGCGGTCCATCCAGCGCGCGATGCGGTCGGATCCGAAGAGCCGCATCAGGTCGTCTTCCAGGGAGAGGTAGAACACGCTCTGCCCCGGATCGCCCTGACGCCCGGAGCGGCCCCGCAGCTGGCGGTCGATGCGGCGCGCCTCGTGCCGCTCGGTGCCCACGATCACGAGCCCGCAGGGCGGGTCGTCGTTGCAGTCGAGCTCCTTGATCCGCTCCGCGGTGAGATCGGCGTGCTCGATCGCCTGCCCGAACGCCGGCTCGCCGCGCGCCCGGATGCCGCAGACCTGGCACTGCTTCACGCCGGGGCCGAGTTTGATGTCGGTACCGCGGCCCGCCATGTTGGTGGCGATCGTGATCGCGGCCGGCTGCCCGGCCTGGGCCACGATCTCGGCCTCGCGCTCGTGGTACTTGGCATTCAGCACTTCGTGCTTCAGCCCGCGCCGCTTGAGCATGCGGGAGAGCGTTTCGGAGACCTCGACGCTCACCGTGCCGACCAGCACCGGCAGACCGCGCTTGTGCTGCCGCTCCGTCTCCTCGACGATGGCGTTGTACTTCTCGCGCCGCGTCTTGTAGATCAGGTCGTGCTTGTCGACCCGGCGCACCGGGCGGTTCGTCGGAATGACGACCACTTCCAGCTTGTAGATCTGGAAGAATTCGGTCTCCTCGGTCTCGGCCGTGCCCGTCATGCCGGCGAGTTTCTCGTACATGCGGAAGTAGTTCTGGATGGTGATGGTGGCGAGGGTCTGACTCTCCTCGCGTACCGTCACGCCCTCCTTCGCCTCGACCGCCTGATGCAGGCCCTCGGCCCAGCGTCGCCCCGGCATCAGCCGGCCGGTGAACTCGTCCACGATGAAGACCTGGCCGTCCTGGACGACGTACTCCACGTCCTTCTCGTACAGGGCGTGGGCCTGGAGCAGCTTGTGGATGATGTGCAGCGTCTCGCTCTTGCCCGCGTACTCCCCCTCCACGACGCGCCGCCGCTCCAGCTTCTCGGCGGGCGTGAGGGTCTCGTCGCGATCGATGATGTGCACCGCGTGGGAGATGTCGGGCACGACGAACAGGGTGGGATCGTCGGGCGACATCGTCTCGACGCCCTTGTCGGTGAGGTGCACCGAATGGCCGCGCTCGTCGAGCACGAAGTAGAGGTCGTCCTCGACGTTGCGCATCTTCTGGTCGCGCGACGGCAGCTTGCGGTCGGCGAGGCGATCGAGCTCCACCCGCTGCACGATCGTCTTGATGCCCTGCTCGTTGAGCAGCTTCAGCAGCTTCTTGTTCTTGGGCATACCGAGCTGCGCCTGGTAGAGCAGCTTGGCCCCCTCGTACTGCGTCTTCTCGTCCGCCAACAACGGCTCGGCCTTGCCGATGAGATCGTTCACCACCCCGGTCTGCTTGCGGACCAGCTGGACGACCTGCGCATTGAACTGCGCGTACTTCACGTCCGATTCGGCGCCCACGGCTCCCGAGATGATGAGCGGCGTGCGCGCCTCGTCGATCAGGATCGAGTCGACCTCGTCGATGATCGCGTAGTAATGCCCGCGCTGCACGCGCTCGTCGAGCCGGCCGACCATGTTGTCGCGCAGGTAGTCGAACCCGAACTCGTTGTTCGTGCCGTAGGTGATGTCGCAGCGATACGCCGCTTTCCGCTCGGGCGAAGCGGGCTGCGTGTCGTCGATACAGCCGACGGTGAGGCCCAGCCAGGTGAACAGGTGGCCCATCCACTGCGAGTCGCGCCGCGCCAGGTAGTTGTTCACCGTGACGAGGTGCGCGCCCTTCCCGGCCAGCGCGTTCAGGTAGAGCGGCAGCGTGGCGACCAGGGTCTTCCCCTCCCCGGTGGCCATCTCGGCGATCTTGCCCTGGTGCAGCACGATGCCGCCGATCAGCTGCACGTCGTAGGGCACCATGTCCCAGGCCTGCTCGTGCCCGGTGACCGTGACCTTCGTGCCCAGCAGCCGCCGGCACGCCTCGCGCACGGTGGCGTAGGCCTCGGGCAGGATGTCGTCCAGGGCGGCCTGCAGCGCGCGCGCGTAGCGCTGCTCGGCCTGGCCGAGCTGATCCGACAGCCGCGCCCGCTCTTCCGCGTCCGGGCAGTCGTGCTTGGCCCGCTTCAGGCGGTCCACCTCCGCAGCCAGCTCCGCGGTGCGCTCAGCGATGATCCCCCGGCACTTGGCGGTCTGGGCCTGGAGCTCCGTATCGCTCAGGTCCTTGAGCCGCGCCTCGTGCCGGTGAATCGCGTCGACCAGCGGGCGGATGCGCTTCATCTCCCGCCGGAACCGCGTCCCGA
>DATICZ010000310.1:0-3419 GCA_035456525.1 Gemmatimonadales bacterium | reverse complement strand
CCCGCGGGCCGGGCGCGCGGCGTGGCGCTGCACGAGTCGTTCGGGAGCATCGTGGCCGAGGTCGCCGAGGTGTCGTTGGGCGAAGGCGGCGAGCCGCGCGTGCACCGTGTCGTGTGCGCCGTCGATTGCGGGCAGTACGTGAACCCCGACACGGTCGTGGCCCAGATGGAGAGCGGGATCGTGTTCGGCCTTTCGGCGGCGCTGTACGGCGAGATCACGATCGACCAGGGCCGGCCGGCGCAGAGCAACTTCGACAGCTACCAGGTGCTGCGGATCGACCAGATGCCCCTGGTGGAGACCCACATCGTCGCCGAGGGCGATCCGATGGGCGGGATCGGCGAGCCGGGGACGCCCCCCATCGCGCCGGCGGTGTGCAACGCGCTGCTCGTGCTCACGGGGAAGCCGGTGCGGCGGCTGCCGATCGTGAAGAAGGCCTAGGGGAAACTCGTTACACGGAAGCCGCCGCTTCCAGTGTAGCATTCAGGAGGACGCCGGCCCTGGCCGGTGCCGGAGCCGGGACCCACCCGGCCCCAGGTCCTCCTTGCAGTCGACACAGGATCGGCAGGTATTGTGGTCGCCATTCAGGTATCGGAAAAGGACCTCGCCCAGTTCGAGATGGCCGTCGCCATCGCCTGCGTGCGGAAGTCCGAAAAGCCCCTCGAGTATCAACGTCCTACGAACATCGACCGCACGGCGCGCGACCTGCCGTCCTGCTTCACCCACGACGGCTGCGTGGCGATCTCGTTCGACCGGAGCTGGAATCCCTTCCTCTGCAATACCGGTGACGACGAGCGCCCATCACGCTGGTTCATCCCGAAAACGAGCTGGCTCATCGCGGCGGTCGCGCGGGCTCTGCAAACGCCCATGCAACGGGCCATCAGCTTCTCGGCGGGTGGACGGATCCTGCTGGACGCCTCCGGCGGGCGACGGCAGCCGGAGGGTCACGCCGAGATCGCCGTCGTGCAGTGGAGCTTACCGCGGGAGAGCCCGCTGCTGCCGACGCGCTGACGGCGGTCCCGGGCCCGGCTTGCGCCCCCGGTCCGAAGCGGTGTACATGGTAGGCACCGTTTTCCGCGAGCACCGCCCGTGCAGCACATCCAGCTCGGCGCCGTCGATTACGCTCTCCTGATCGTCTATTTCGCCTTCGTACTCGGCATCGGCTGGGTACTGCGGCGCCACGTCAGGAGCAGCGAAGACTTCTTCCTCTCGGGACGCTCGATCCCCGCGTGGATCGCCGGCCTCGCCTTCCTGTCGGCGAACCTCGGCGCGCAGGAAGTGATCGGCATGGCGGCCTCGGGCGCCAAGTACGGGATCATGACGAGCCACTTCTACTGGGTGGGCGCGATCCCGGCGATGGTGTTCGTCGGCCTCTTCATGATGCCGTTCTACTACGGCTCGCGCGCCCGCTCCGTCCCGGAATACCTGAAGCTGCGCTTCGACGAAAAGACCCGCGGCTTCAACGCCGTGACGTTCGCCGTCATGACGGTGTTCTCCTCGGGGATCTCGATGTACGCGCTGGCGAAGCTCCTCGAGCTGGTGCTCGGCTGGAGCTTCCACATGAGCGTGCTGCTGTCCGCCGTCATCGTCCTCGCCTACATCTTCCTCGGCGGGCTGACCTCGGCGATCTACAACGAGGTGTTGCAGTTCTTTCTCATCGTGCTGGGCTTCCTGCCGCTGGTGCTCCTCGGCCTCAAGGACGTGGGCGGCTGGGCCGGGCTGACCGCGAAGCTCGAGACCGTGGCGACCAACGCGGGGTTTGCCCCGGGGGCCTGGTCCGACTCCTGGCGCCACATGAACGCGGCCAGCGCCAATCCCATGGGCGTCGAGTGGTTCGGGATGGTGATGGGACTGGGGTTCGTGCTGTCGTTCGGCTACTGGTGCACCGACTTCCTCGTGGTGCAGCGGGCCATGGCCGCCGACTCGATGACCGCCGCGCGACGCACGCCGCTGCTCGCGGCGTTCCCCAAGATGCTGTTCCCGTTCCTGGTGATCCTCCCCGGGATGATCGTCATCGCGCTGCAGGGCGCCGGCACCGGCCTGCTGCCGATCGGCAGCGACGGCACGCCCAATTACAACCTCGCGGTGCCGGTGATGCTCGCGCATTACCTGCCGACGGGCCTCCTGGGCCTGGGACTCACGGCGTTGATGGCGTCATTCATGTCAGGGATGGCGGGCAACGTCACGGCGTTCAACACCGTGTGGACCTACGACATCTACCAGTCCTACATCCGGCCGGGCCGGCCGGACGCCCACTACCTGCGGATGGGACACGCGGCCACCGTCTTCGGGATCCTGGCGAGCGTGGCCGCGGCCTACGCCACCACGAAGTTCAACAACATCATGGACATGCTGCAGCTGGTGTTCGCGTTCGTGAATGCACCGCTGTTCGCGACGTTCCTGCTGGGCATGTTCTGGCGGCGCACCACGGGCCACGGCGCGTTCTTCGGCCTGCTCACGGGGACGCTCGTCGCCGCCCTGCACCATGGACTCGTGCTGCCGCAGGGCGCGGCCCCCGGCCTCAAGGGCGGCTTCCTCGGCGCGGTGCTGCACACCTATCCGAGCGAGATGGCCCAGAACTTCTGGACCGCCATCTTCGCGTGGACTTCGTGCTTCGTGGCGACGATCGTGATCTCGCTCCTCACGCGGCCCAACAAGTCGGACGAGGATCTCAAGGGGCTGGTGTACGCTCTCACCCCGCGGCAGCGGGACGAGCACCTGCCGTGGTACAAGCGCCCCGCCACACTGGGCGTCGTCGTGCTGGCGCTCACCCTCGTGCTCAACATCATCTTCTGGTGACCCGATGAAACTGGACCTGCGGCTGCCGATCGGGCTGATGTTCACGATCTTCGGCGCCATCCTGACGCTGTACGGGTTCGCGTCGGACCGCGCGATCTACAGCCGGTCGCTCGGGATCAACGTGAACCTGTGGTGGGGACTGGTGCTGCTCGCCTTCGGCCTCGTGATGCTCGCCTTCGCGCTCCGGGGCGGGAGGAAAGCCGAACGCGGGTCGTGAGCCGGCCCCACCTCCCGCACGCATGGATGAGCTGAGGGCACTGCGCTCCCTCGCCAAGGCGATGGGGGTCCATACCCGCTATACCGACGGCCTCGGCAGGCACGTCCTGGTGGCTCCCGAGACCCTGGTCCGCGTCTGCGCCGCGCTGGGCGCACCCGTGGCCAACGTCGGCGATGCCGTGAACGCCCTGCGGGCCCTCGAGACCGGCGGAGGGCTGAACCTCGTGCCGCCCGTGCTCGTTGCCTGGGACGGGATCCTGCCTCCACTCGAGATCGTCGCCGACGGCCCCATCCAGGCGGAGCTGCGGCTCGAAAGCGGCGCCGTCGTCCCGCTCGAGACGTCCACCCTCCCGTTCGGCTACCACCAACTGACCGTCGAAGCCGACGGCCGGCGCGAGATGTGCACG
>DATICZ010000309.1:0-9947 GCA_035456525.1 Gemmatimonadales bacterium | reverse complement strand
CGGGCACTCTCGATCCAGCCGCTGGTGGCGACCGCCCAGGGAACGCGGAGGCGGGTCAGGTGCGCCAGCAGATCGCGGGCGCCGGGCAGCGGCCGGACCGTCCCCGCCATCCGCGCGTAGGCTTGCGCGTGGAACCGGCGCACCTGCTCCGCCTCCTCGGGACTCATCTCGCGCCCGGTCTCCCGCAGGAACGCGTTCACCAGCAGCCCGCCGCTCATGCCGATGCGCCGGTGGATGCGCCACACCGACAACGGCACCCCCACGCGCTCCAGCGCCTCGCGCCAGGCGAGTACGTGCTGGTACACGCTGTCCACCAGCGTGCCGTCGAGATCGAACACGAACGCGGGAGCGGCGCTCACCCCGCGAAAGATACGGGGGTTACGCCGCCGCCGGAGGAGTGAAGGCCTCTTCACGCCGGCTTTGTGAAGCCTTGAGCCCTTCCTCACTTTGTTTAGACCCGTGACCCACACGCTGGCGGACCTCCCCTTCGGCCGGCACGCAGTGCTTGCCGAGCTTGCTGTCTCGGCCGACGACGCCGCGCGGTTGATGGAGCTGGGCTTTCTCCCCGGCTCCCTGGTCCATGCGGTGCGCGCCGCCCCCGGCGGCGACCCGCGCGTGTTCCGCGTAGACGGCGCCGAAATCGCCCTGCGTCGCGAAACGGCGCGCTTGCTGCACCTGCTGCCCGACCCCCACCCGTGAGCGGCTGCCACGACTGCGCGCTCGCGGCCCACGTCGAATCCGGAGCCGCTTCCGGCGTCGTGAGCGTCGCGCTCGTCGGGCCGCCCAACTCGGGGAAATCCTCGCTCTTCAACCGGCTCACCGGCCTGCGCCAGAAGGTCGCGAACTATCCGGGCGTCACCGTGGAGCAACGGCACGGCCGCGTGCGACTCGGCGCCGGGCGCGACGTCCAGCTGCTCGACCTCCCCGGCACCTACGCGCTGCAATCGCGCTCCGAGGACGAGCGTATCACCGACGACGTGCTGCACGGCCGGATGCCGGGGATCCCACGGCCCGACGCACTCCTCCTGGTGCTCGACTCGACCAACCTGGCGCGCCACCTCGTGCTGGCGGCGCCGGTCCTGTCGCTCGGTCTCCCTACGCTCGTGGTCCTGAACCTGACGGACGATCTCGAGCGGCGCGGCGGCTCGCTCGACCCCGCCGCGCTCGCCGAGCAGCTCGGGGCGCCGGTGGCCCTGGCGAGCGCCGCGACCGGGCGGGGCCTCGACACGATCCGCCAATTCCTGGCGGGCCGTTTCGCCGTTCCCGCCCGCGTCCCACTGCCGGTGGTCCAGAACATTCCCGCCTGCCGGTTGTGGGCCGGGCGACTCGCATCCCAGTCCACCTACCGCGCGCCCGCGCCACCGCTCTGGAGCCGTCGCCTCGACGGCGTGTTCCTGCATCCGGTGGTGGGGCCGCTCCTGCTCCTGACGGTGGTGCTCGGCGTCTTCCAGGCGATGTTCGCCGCCGCGGCGCCCCTCTCGGACGGCCTCGAAGCGGTGGTCGGCGCCGCGGGTCAGTGGGCCAGCGCCCTGTTGCCGGCGGGCGTGGTGCGCGACCTGGCGGTGCAGGGGGTCCTGGCCGGTGTCGGGTCGGTGATCGTGTTCCTGCCGCAGATCGCCGTGCTCTTCCTCTTTATTGGGATCCTGGAGGACTCGGGGTACCTGGCGCGGGCGGCCCTCATTGCCGACCGCACCATGGCGCGCATCGGGTTGCAGGGGAAATCCTTCATTCCGCTGCTCTCCGCCTATGCCTGTGCGGTGCCGGCGATTCTCGCGACCCGCACCATCGAGAGCAAGCGCGACCGGCTCGCCACGATCCTCGTGGCGCCGTTCATGACGTGCGCCGCGCGGCTGCCGGTGTACGCCCTGATCATCGCGGCCTTCCTCCCGAACACCCCGCTGCTCGGTCCCGTGTTCGGGGTGCGCGCCGCCGCGCTGCTCGGCCTCTACGTCCTCGGCTTCCTGGCGGCGGTGGGAACGGCGTTGCTGCTCCGGTCCACGATCCTGAAAGGCGAGCGCGCGCCGTTCCTGCTCGAGCTGCCGCCCTACCGCTGGCCGACGCTGCGCTCGCTGGGGCTGCGATTGGTGGACCGCTCACGCGCGTTTCTCACCCGCGCCGGGACGGTGATTCTGGGTGTGACGGTGGGGTTGTGGCTGTTGTGCCACCTGCCGCTCGTGAACGGGCACGCCCCCGATCTGTCGCACAGCGTCGCCGGGACGATGGGCCGGACGATCGAGCCGGCCATTCGACCGCTCGGGTTCGACTGGAAGATCGGGGTGGGGCTGGTCACCTCGCTCGCCGCCCGCGAGGTGATCGTCGGCACGCTCGGGACCATCCACGGCATCGAGAGTGACGCGGGCTCGGCCGGCCTGCAGCAGGCGCTGCGCCACGACCTGACGCCGGGTGGCGCGGTAGCGCTGCTCGTGTTCTTCGCCTTCGCGATGCAGTGCGTGTCCACGATTGCCGTGACACGACGAGAGACGGGAGGCTGGCGGTACCCGCTACTGCAGTTCAGTTATATGCTCACCCTCGCCTACGGTGCGGCCCTGCTCGCGAAGAGTCTGATCGGCTAGGTGTAAACCCAGGCGTCTGGTCCGGCATCTCAGGGGGAGCTCGCGTGTTCCACTCTTCCACGGATGCCGCCATGACGCTCCTGCCACGCCTCGGACTCTGCTGCTCCGGGCTGCTGCTCCCGCTGCTCGGATACCCAGCGACGCCCACGGAGCCTGGTCCTCAGCACTCGAGGATCGCGTTCGCCTCCAAGGTCGCGGGCGACTGGGAGATCTTCCTGGTGGACCCGGACGATCCGAAGCCCGTCCGCCTCACCTCCCGCCCGACCCAGGAACGATTCCCGGTCTGGTCCCCGGAGGGCACGCATCTCGCTTTCGGCTCCCTTGGTGCCGGGCGCTGGGAGCTCTGGGTCATGGAGTCGGACGGTACGCACCAGATACGCCTCGCCCCGGAGATCATTGCCAAGAGTCCCCGGACCTGGTCCCCGGATGGTCGCCGCATCGCCTTCGCGGCGGGCCGGCGCGGCAGCGGAGACATCTGCGTAGTGGGGATCGACGGCGCAGGGCTGGCAAAGCTCACGGGGGACAGCACCGACGATCTGAATCCGGCCTGGTCCCCGGACGGACGCCACATCGCCTTCACCTCCGTGCGCGATGGAAACTCCGATATCTGGGTCCTGGACCTGGTGACTCACACCCGGGTTCGCTTGACCAATCACCCCGCCACGGATGACGACCCCGCCTGGTCTCCCGACGGCCGGCTCCTCGCGTTCACCTCCACTCGGGGCGGCAAGCGGGACGTTTACCTCATGCACCCCGATGGCCGCGGACTTCGTCGACTCACCGCGGGCTCGGCCGCCGACGGGCGGCCGACCTGGTCCCCGGACGGCAGGCGTCTCGCCGTGCAGGCCGTTCGCGGGGATGACTATGACGTCGACGTGATCGAGGTTCTCAGCGGCGAGCGGAGACAAGTCGCGGCAAGCCCCGCGTACGATGGATCTTTCGCCTGGTCGCCGGACGGGAAACGGCTGGCCTTCGTCTCGTCACGGGATGGAGTGGACGCGGTGTACGTCACGACGCGGTCGGGTGCCCTCGTCACCCGCATCACCTCGGCGCAGTCCCTCGACCCAGGATGGTCTCCGTAGTCCCGACTGCCGGCATTGTCGCGGACATTCCCACGAACGCTCCCGCGTGCACCGCGGATACGCCGTGGCGCTCATGGGTTCGGCTTGCGGTCCCCCCGAACGGACGGTAAATCAGCCCTCTATGGCGCCCGTGCGGGCCGCCAGCGCTCGATCACTGTCCACTAACCCCGTGGCCGTCATATGAAAAGAACCGTTCTCCTGGTGTTGATGGGTTTCCTCCTGATCACCGCGCCTGTGTTCGCGCAGGAGCGCATCGTCACGGGCAGGGTCACGAGCGAGCAGGGCTCGCCCCTGGCCGGCGTATCGGTCAGCGTCAAAGGGACCAGCATCGCGACCTCGACCAACGACGACGGCCAGTACTCCAT
The DNA here is from genome assembly GCA_035456525.1 of Gemmatimonadales bacterium. GTDB lineage: Bacteria > Gemmatimonadota > Gemmatimonadetes > Gemmatimonadales > GWC2-71-9 > DASTHG01. The sequence goes on along the minus strand of DATICZ010000309.1, from coordinate 5,927 downwards.
CCGGGCCGAGACCGGGCAGGTGCTGCAGTTCCGGTTCATCGGGACGGCGCTGGCGGAGCGGACCGTCGGCACCGAAGACGTGATCGATGTCGCGCTGCGGCGCGTGGCCTTGAGCCTCGAGGCCGTGGTGGTGACGGCGCTGGGGCAAACCGCCGCCCAACGGGCTCTGGGGGCGTCGCAACAGACCGTCCAGGGGACGGACATCGCGCAGACGCAGCGGGAGAACTTCATCAACGCCCTGCAGGGCCGGGTCGCCGGCCTCGACGTGACCAGCACGTCGGGCGTGCCCGGCGCATCCACGTCGATCACGATCCGGGGAGTCAGCTCCATCAGCGGCAGCAACCAGCCGCTGCTGATCGTGGACGGGCTGCCGCTGGACAACAAGACGGTGAACACGGAATCGCTCGCGTCCGACGTGAGCTCGAACACGGCCTTGAGCAATCGCGGGGTCGACTTCACCAACCGCGCGGCCGACCTGAATCCGGAGGACATCGAGACGGTGACCGTCCTGAAGGGGCCAGAAGCCTCCGCCCTCTACGGCATCGACGCGGCGAACGGCGCGATCGTCATCACCACCAAGCGCGGCCGGACCGGGGCGAGCAGCTTCGAGTACAGCAACAGCTTCACCATGGCGCGCACCGGCGCGCGGCCGGAAATCCAGCGCACCTACGGCCCGACGAGCCTGACGGGCGGCCTGCTCGGCTCGTTCTCGTACTTCGGCGATCCGTATCCCGCCGGGACGACGTTCTACGACAACATCGACGGCTTCTTTCGGACGGCGGTGACCGCGCACAACAACCTGGTGTTCAGCGGCGTCACACCCGACAGCCGGATCAACTACCGGATCAGCGCCAGCGCGGTGCAGCAAAACGGCGTCGTGCCAAATGCCAACTACGATCGGTACAACGTGACCGGCTCGTCCCGCGCGCAGGTGAAGGACTGGCTGACGGCCGATCTGTCGATGACGTACGCCTACGACGTCAACGATCAGCCGTGGAAGGGAACCAACGGGCCGCTGCTCGGGCTGTTGGTCTGGCCGCAGACCGACAACGCCAAGGATTGGCTCACCCCCGCCGGCACCCGCCGCCGGCTGACCCTGCTGACGGCCGGCGCGGAGATCGACAACCCGTACTTCAACGTCGCCAGGAACCTGCAAAACGCTCGCACCAACCGTCTCATCACCAATCTCGGCTTGACCGTCGCGCCGTTCTCCTGGGGCTACCTCAAGACCAACCTCGGGGTGGACGGCTATTCGAACGAGCTGCAGATCGTGCGGGATCCCCAGAGCGCGATCGGGGTCGGCAGCAACGGCATTCTCGATGTCGGGACCGACGTCACCCGCAACCTCAGCGCGCAGTCGATCCTGAACGTCAACCCCCAGGCGGTCACGCCCGCCTTTTCGATCAGCGGCCTCGTGGGCCACGCGGTCATCGACCAGAAGTCGTCGACGGACGCGGCAGACGGGGTGGACTTCCTGGACCCGAACTTCGTCTCGATCAACAACACGAGAACGCGACTGCCGCTCACCACGCTCAAACGACGCCGCGTGGTCAGCCTCTTCGGCAGCGCGACGTTCGATTACAAGCAGTTCCTCTATGTGACGGTGACAGGCCGGAACGACTGGAGCTCGACCCTCCCGCCGGGGCACAACTCGTTCTTCTATCCGTCGGTCTCGACGAGCTTCATCCTCTCCGACGCGGTGCCGGGGATCGGCCGCTTCATGACCGCCAAGCTCAGAGCCGCCTATGCCGAAGCGGGCAAGGACGCGCTGCCGTATTCCTACCGGCCGGCGCTGCAGAACAAGACCACCTCCTACGGCGGCTACGGGTACAACTTCTGGGGCCCGAACCTCAACCTGCGGCCCGAGTTCGCCCGCTCCGTCGAAGGCGGCGTCGAGCTGGGCTTCCTGGACGACCGGATCGGGGTCGACATAACCGCCTACCGCAAGGTGACCACGGACCAGATCATCCAGAACATCCGCGGCAGCTACGGGACCGGCTTCGTGCTCTTCAACGTGAACGGCGGGAAGACGAGAAGTCGTGGAGTGGAGGCTACCCTGCGGGGCACGCCCATCCAGAAGCGCCAGTTCTCCTGGGATTTCAGCGCGAACTTCGCCGCCTCGGGGAGCATCCTGTTATCCCTGCCCCGTGACCTGCCCGAGTCCTACGTGTCGGACACCTGGTTGTACGGGAACGTGCGCGCCGGCACGAGGCCGGGGCTCTCGACCATGGCGCTCACCGGCACGTTCTACCTCCGGAACAACCAGGGGCAGTTGTTGATCGATCCGACCTCGGGCCTCCCCGTCCGGTCGGCCGACTTCATCGATGCCGGCTACGATCGCCAGCCCGATTACACCATCGGGCTCGGCAACACGCTCCGGTACAAGCGCTGGACCCTGGATTTCCTGTTCGATATCCGCAGGGGCGGCGACGTCTTCGACGCGACCAGCCATTACCTCACCGTGCGCGGGCTCACCATGCGCACGCTGGATCGTGAGGAGCCCCGGGTGATCCCGGGCGTGCTGCGGGACGGGAAGGAGAACACCGCGAATCCCACGCGCAACACCATCGTCGTCATCCCGGCCGTGCAGCCTGCCTTCTACACAGGGATGAGCGAGGAGCTGTTCATCGAGCGGGACATCAACTGGATGCGGTTGCGCGACGTGCAGATCTCCTACGAGCTGCCGCGCGCGGCGCTGCGATTCCTGCGCGCGCGCGAGGCCAGCCTGTATCTCCGCGGCACCGACCTCTTCCTGATCACCAATTACACGGGGCTCGATCCGATCGTGAACGGCAATACCGCCGCCGTGGGCGGCTCGGGCGGGGTGGGCATCGACTACGGCAATTTCCCGGTGCCGCGCGGGTTCAATTTCGGCGTGAAGGTGGGGTTCTGACCATGAACAAGACCGCTGCTGCACTGCTCGCCGGCGTCGTGGGCCTGACGGCTGCGTGTACCGACTGGCTGGACGTCAACACCAATCCCAATACGCCGCAAAGCGTCTCGGCGAATTTGTACCTCCCGCCGATGCTGTACTGGATGGGGACGTCCCCGCAGTGGGACGGGCGCTTCGTCGGCCGCTACACGCAGCAGTGGGAGCTGCCGCTCAGCACGGGGTTCAGCACCTGGGACCGGATGGGGTACGATCCCGGCAGCGACAACGGCGGCCAGCAGTGGCGCGACGTCTACTGGTCGCTGGGGCAGAACCTCATCGACATGAACGCCAAGGCCCAGGCCGAGCAGCGCTGGGATCTCCTGGGTGTCGGCGTGGTCCTCAAGGCGTGGGGCTGGCAGGTGCTGACCGACCTGCACGGCGAGATCATCATCCAGGAGGCCTTCGACCAGTCGCGGACTTCCTTCGATTACGACACGCAGGAGTACGCGTATCAGGAGGTCGAGCGCCTGCTGGACAGCGCCATCGTGCTGCTGGGGCGGACCGACGGCGCCGTGGATCAGGCCTATCTGGCCCAGGGGGACCACGTCTACAACGGCGATCGCACGAAGTGGCTGCGGTTCGCGCACGGGCTGCTAGCCCTGCACCTGAATCACCTGAGCAACAAGGCGTCGTATGATCCCGCGCGGGTGATCGCCGAGGTCGATGCGTCGTTCACCTCCAACGCCGACGATGCGCTGATGTCGTATCCGGGTCAGAACCCCGACAACCTCGACAAGAATTTCTACGGGCGCACCCGAAACAACATCACGAGCTACCGGCAGACCCAGTTCATCGTCGGGTTGATGGATGGCACGCAGTTCGGCGGCGCGGTGGACCCGCGCATGAGCCGCATGCTCGCGCCCTCGCCCGACGGACAGTACCGCGGGCTCAACATCAACGTGATCGGTGGCGGCATCTCGTCGACCTCGGCGCAGTATCCCATGAATTTCTTCGGCTACACCGGGACCGGCGGATTCCAGGCGACTGGCCGGTACCTGTTCGACGACCGGGCGAAGGCCCCCATCATGACCTACGCGCAGCTCCAGTTCGTGAAGGCGGAAGCGGCGCTGCGGATGGGAGATCAGGCCACCGCGCTGGCGGCATACAGCAACGCCATCGGCGCCCACATCGATTTCGTCAACACGCGGAACCTCGAAGCCGGACTGACCCCCCCCCAGATCACCGCGGCGGAGAAAGCGGCCTTCCTCGCCTCCCCGGAGATCGTGCCCCCGGTGGGGAGCCTGACGTTGTCGCACATCATGTCCCAGAAGGTCATCGCCCAGTTCGGCTGGGGCCATAACGAGATGTGGCTGGACATGCGCCGCTTTCATTACACCGACCTCGATCCCGTGAGCGCCGTGGAGGTGTTCCGCGGGTTCGCGCCGCCGACGCCGACCAATCTCTACCCCGATAACGGCGGGCAGGTGGTTCAGCGGATCCGGCCGCGCTACAACTCGGAATACGTCTGGAACCGGATCGGCCTCGACGCCATCGGCGGCCTGGCCCCGGATTATCACACCAAACTGCTGTGGATTACCGAACCGTGAAGCCCGGACCTATGACCAGACATGCATCGCGCGCGGCGCTGCTCTGCGCCCTCGTCCTGGCGTCCTGCGACAAGAACGCCGTGCAGGAAATCGGCGGCCCCGTTCCTCCGGGCGCCATGATCAAGTTCTTCAACTTCGGGGTGAACGCCCCCGGCGTGAACTTCTACGCCAATACCACGAAGGTAACGGCAATCGGCTCCGCGACCGGGCAGGAAGCCACCACCGGCGTCACGTACGGCGGGGTGGGGGCCGGGGGGTTCTATTCGGCGCTCGCGGCGGGTCAGTACACCCTGTCGGGGAGAATCGCGGCCGCGACCGACAAGGATCTGGCCATTTCGAATCTTCCCGCGACGCTCGAGCTCGGGAAGGCGTACTCGTTCTATCAAAGCGGATTCTACAACGCCACGGCGAAGACCGTGGACGCCTTCATCGTGGAAGACGACGTTCCGGAGCAGTTCGATTTCTCGGTCGCGTACGTCCGATTCGTCCACGCGATCTCGAATGCGAATCCGCTGACCCTCTACGCGAAGAACACGACCACCGCGAACGAGGTAGCGGTGGGCGCCGAGCTGGCCTACAAGTCGGCCGGCGCGTTCACGGCGCTGCCCCCCGGCGTGTACGACCTGGGCGCGCGGTACGCCGGCGTGAGCACGAACGCGTTCGGCAGAACCGCCGTCTCGTTTCTCGCCGGAAGGGTCTATACCATCGGGGCGAGAGGCGACATCACCGTCGTGTCCACGACGGCGACCAACCGGCCGTTCCTGGACAACACGGCCAACCGGTAGGCGCCTCCGCACTCCACGGGTTTCTCACGGCGCGTTGACGGCGACCTGACGGCGGCGCGCCCGCGGCGCGTGACGCCCCCGCCGCTGGAGAGGTATGGCCCTGCACACCGGATCGTGCAGGGATCCTCTCCATGTCGCGCACCCTCGCGCCGCGCCGCGCGTGAAGCAGCTCTCTGTCGCCATCGGCATCGATTGCGATCCCGATCGCGCCACGTATCCGCACCGCCTGACCTGGCGGGGGGTGGAGGCGCTCCCCCGCCTCCTCGAGACGGAGCCCGAGATCAAGTGGACCCTGAACATCCGCGCCGACACCCAGATCCGGGATTACTGCGGCTCGGCGGCGTACTGCTACGAGCGGTATCGTGCCGTCTGGGACGCCGCCCGCGCGCAGGGCAGCGCCATCGCGTGGCACCTGCACTATTACGACCGGACGGGACGGCAGGACACGTCCGAAGCCAACATCCGCGAGAACATCGAGATCGGCTCGGCGGCGCTGGGGCGGCCCGACGTCGTGCACATGGGGTGGACGTTCCAGAACGACTTCTCGATCCGCCGCCTCTACGAGGCGGGCGTGCGGGTGGATTACAGCCCCGTGCCGAGAATGGCGTTCGCCGGCAACGGGGGCGTGCAGGAGTTCGACTGGTCGGGATTCGCCTATCGCCC
>DATICZ010000308.1:0-2118 GCA_035456525.1 Gemmatimonadales bacterium | reverse complement strand
CAACAAGACCCCGTTCTCGATCGCGGCCGCGGCCGTCGCCCGCCGCGATCGCGTCATGGCCGGTCTCATGAAGCGGACCGGCCCCTTTCGGCTGCCGCAAACCGGCAGAACCCACTTTGCAGCCCTCGCCGAGAGCATCCACTACCAGCAGCTCGCCGGTGCCGCGGCGGCCGCGATCCACGGGCGGTTCGTCGCGCTGTTCGACGGGAAGCCGGTTCCGGAAGCCGTCCTGGCCATGCATCCGAGACGGCTGCGCGCCGCCGGGCTCTCGCAGGGCAAGGTGGCCTCGCTCCGCGACCTTGCCGCCAAGGTGATGGATGGAACCGTGCCGCTCCACAGCATTGCCCGGCGCTCGGACGAGGACATCATCACGCGCCTCTCCGTGGTGCGGGGCATCGGGCGCTGGACGGCGGAGATGTTCCTGATCTTCCAGCTGCGCCGGCTGGATGTGTGGCCGGTCGGCGATTACGGGGTGCGGCTCGGCTACGGCCTCGCCTACGGTCTCCGCAAGCTCCCTACGCCTGCGCGGCTGCAGGCCGAAGGCGAACGGTTTCGGCCGTATCGGACGGTGGCCGCCTGGTACTGCTGGCGCGCCGTCCATGAACACCGAGGGCAGGTCGACTGATCAATGAAAGCCGTTCGCTACGACACATTCGAAGGTCCGCTTCGTCTGGTCGACGTCCCGGATCCCACCCCGACGCCCGATGGCGTCGTCGTACGAGTGGGAGCCTCCGGCCTCTGCCGATCCGATTGGCATGGCTGGAAAGGCCACGACGCCGACGTGAAAGTACCGCACGTCCCGGGACACGAGTTCGCCGGCACCGTGATGGAGACGGGCAAGGACGTACGCAAATGGAAAAACGGCGACCGGATCACCGTCCCCTTCTCGATGGGATGCGGCACGTGCGAGCGCTGTCGTGCGGGCGACGAGCAGATCTGCGACCGCTACTACCAGCCGGGCTTCACCGGCTGGGGCACGTTCGCGGAGTACGTCGCCCTCCCGTACGCCGACGTGAACCTGGTGCGCCTCCCCGATGCCATGACCTTCACGACCGCCGCGCTCTTGGGCTGCCGCTTCGCGACGGCGTACCGCGCCGTGGTCGGACAAGGCCGCACACAGCCCGGCGAATGGGTGGCCGTGCACGGCTGCGGTGGCGTGGGGCTCTCGGCCACCATGATCGCGCGGGCCCTCGAGGCGCGCGTGATCGGCGTCGACATCGCTCGAGACAAGCTCGAGCTGGCCCGCTCCTGTGGCGCCGAAATCGTGATCGATGCGAAGACGACAGCGGATGTGGCGGGAGCGATCCGGGCGGAGACGGGAGGCGGCGCCCAAGTCTCGATCGATGCCCTCGGCAGCCCCGCCACCTGCCGCAATTCGATCCTCTCACTCCGGAAGCGGGGCCGGCACATCCAGGTTGGGCTGCTCCTCGCCGATCAGAGCGAGCCGCCCGTGCCCATGAGTCAGGTGATTGGCCGGGAGCTCGAAATCCGGGGGACGCACGGGCTGCAGGCGAGGGAATACGCCGGGATGCTGGAGCTGATCACCACGGGACGGCTGCATCCTGAGCAACTGTTGGGAAAAACGATTGCGCTATCGCAGGTCGGTCCTGTGCTGGCAGGGATGGATTCGTTCCCCGGTGTGGGCGTTACGGTCGCGGTCCTGGAATAGGTCTCATCCCGCGCGACCGACCTCCTCGGGGCTTCTTTCTTGTCAAACCCTGGTTCGGGCGGTTAGTTCTGCCACGCTCGCCCGTCATACATCCAGTTCATCGGATCAGAGGGCTTATGGCTGACGTACGACCGAAGGGTCACGACGTCGCGAACGCTGTATCAGTCGCAGGCGGGGCACCTGGGGACGAGGCGGCATTCGCCGAGCTCACGCGGCGCTACCGTCGCGAGCTGCACGTCCACTGCTATCGCATGCTCGCCTCGTTCCAGGACGCGGAAGATCTCGTGCAAGAGACTTTCCTCCGCGCGTGGCAGAAGCGGGCAACGTATCAGGGTCGCGGCCCGTTTCGCGCCTGGCTGTACCGCATCGCGACCAATGCGTGCCTCGACTTTCTTGCACGCCATGAGCGCCGCGTCGTCGAGCTCAGCGCGTTGGGCGCACCGGCAGGC
>DATICZ010000307.1:0-10580 GCA_035456525.1 Gemmatimonadales bacterium | reverse complement strand
CGTCAGCACCCGCAGCTCGGTCATCGCCTCGATCGCGTAGCGCACGCCCTCGCGGCCCAGCCCCGACGCCTTGGCCCCGCCGTAGGGGAGCCGGTCCACCCGATAGCCCGGCATGTCGTTGCCGTTCACTCCACCCACGTCGAGCTCGGCGTGCAACCGGAACAGGGTCGGCACGTCGCGCGTGAACACGCCCGCCTGCAGCCCGTAAGGTGAGCGGTTGACGGCCTCGATCGCCTCGTCGAGCCGCCGGTAGGGCGTGACCGTCACAAGCGGCGCGAACACCTCCTCGCAGTTCACCTTCATCTCGGGCGTGGTGCGCAGCAGGACCGTTGGAGTCAGGAACGCGCCCCGGCGCGTGCCACCCGTGGCGACCTGGGCGCCGCCCGCTTTCGCCTCCTCGATCCACCGCTCCACCCGCTGGGCCGCTTCCAGGGTGATCATCGGCCCTACGTCCGTCTGCTCGTCCAGCACGTCGCCGACCGTGAGTGCCGCGACCTTGGGGAGAAACGCGTCGAGAAACGCACCGGACACGTCTTCGTGCACGTAGATGCGCTGGGTGGAGATGCAGGACTGGCCGGCGTAGGTGAATCCCCCCGCCGCGCAGCGGCTCGCGGCCCATGCCAGATCGGCGTCGGGCTCGATGATCACGCCGGCGTTGCCGCCCAACTCGAGGGCCACGCGCTTGGTACCGGCCTTGGCGCGGATCGCCCAGCCCGCCGCCGCGCTCCCGGTGAAGGTGATCAGCCGCACGCGCGGGTCTTCGATCAGGATCCGGGCGACCTCGACGTGGCAGGGCACCATGCGCACCCCGCCGTCGGGATAACCCGACGCCTGCACGATCTCCATGAGCCGCAGGGCCGCGAGCGGATCCTGTGGCGGCGGCTTCACGGTGAGCGTCGCGCCGCACGCCATCGCGGGGGCGATCTTGTGGGCCGCCAGCAGGATCGGAAAGTTGAACGGGACGAACGCCGAGATGGGCGACAGCGGGAACCGGCGGGTGAGGGCGAGCCGGCCCTTGCCGCCCGGCACGCAGTCGGTCGGCAGCACCTCGCCACCGATACGCGTCGCCTCCTCGGCGGCGTCGCGGAACAGGGCGTTCGCGCGGTCCAGCTCCACGCGCGCCTGGGAGATCGGCTTCCCGGCCTCGAGCGCCAGCGTGCGCGACAGCTCCTCGCGTTGCGCCGCCAGCTCGTCGCCGATCCTGCGCAGCGCGTGCGCGCGCTCATACGCCGGCATCTCGCGGCAGGCCCGGGCCGCCGCCACGTTGGCGTCGAGGGCGGCGCGCACCTCTTCGGGACCGGCGAGGGTGCACACGCCCACTTCGCTGCCGTCGTGCGGCGCGCGGATGACGGAGGTTTCGCGCTCGGCCGTTTTCATAGTCCCAGTGCCTCCACGACGGTTTCGGCGATCGCGGCGTCCTGCACGCCAACGCCGGTGAGGTCGGCGATCGTAATCTCATCGGACCGCTCACGGCCCGCGAGCCGGCCCGCCGCGAGGTCGCCCAGCTCTCCCGTGACCCCGCGCCGCGTCATGACGCCCGCCTCGATGGCGTGGTGCAGGTTGCCGTACTGCCCGGTCTGGGTGACGCGGTCGGCGAACAGCTTGTCGGCCCGGGCGAGCAGGGCGGGCTCGAGCTCCACCTTCTCGGGACTGTCCGTCCCGGCGGACGTGATGTGGGTGCCGCGGGCGACCCAATCCGCCAGCACGAGCGGCTGCGTGCTCGCGGTCACGCAGACGATCACGCGATGCTCGCGCACCGCCGGCTCGAGCGCCGTCGCCACACCGGTGGAAACGACATCGCGCAGCTCCTCGGCCAGCGCGAAGGCGCGCTCCGGCGTGCGGTTCCAGATCGTCAACTGCTCGAGCGGCCGCTGCGCCAGCATGGCGCGGGCGGTGAGGCGGGCGAGGCCACCCGCGCCGACCAGGAGGGCGCTGCGCGCGTCCGCCGGCGCGAGGAACTTGAGCGTCAGGGCGATGGCCGCGGCGGTGCGCAGATCGGTGAGGTAGCCATGCTCCTCGAGCAGGAGGGCCGGGGCGCCGGTCTTGGCATCGAGCAGCAGGAACAGACCGTCTGCCGAGGGGAGCCCGCGCTCACGATTGGCCGGAAACGCGCTGGCCACCTTGAACACGATGAACCGGGCGCCGGCCAGGTACGCGCCCTTGACGTGGATTTCCGCGACCGGGCGGGACAACTCCAGGGCCATCGGCTCGGGGAGCGTCGCGTGCCCGAGGGCGAGGGCACGAAAGGCACGCTCCATCGCCTCGATCGCCGCGGTCATCGAGACGCGGTCCCGGAACTCCTCCAGCGGAACCGCCCGCACGCGCCTAGTCCCCGAAGGCGCGCCGCAGTCCCACCGCGGTGGCCGTGAGGGCCTCACGCAGCTCGGTCGTCTCGTTGCCGAACCCGAACCGGAGGTAGCCGGGCATGCCGAAATGCTCGCCCGGAACGAGGAGCACGCTCTGTCCGGTGCGAATCCGCTCGACCAGATCCTCCCCTTTGACGTGGGGACGGTAGCGGGCGAAACAGATCGCTCCAGCCTCGGGGGGGACCCAGGAGAACGCGTCGCCGAAGGAGCGCAGCCAGGTCTCGAGCACCGGGTAGTTCCGCTGCAGGATCCCGCGGGTGCGCGCCAGGAGGCGCGGGCGGACCGCGGGGTCCAGGGCGATGGCGGCGAGGCGATCGCTCGCGCCGGAGGGACCGATGGTGGTGTAGTCGTGTCGCGCCCAGATATCGCCGACGAGCGCCGGGGGTGCTACCAGCCAGCCGATGCGGAGCCCGGGAAGACCGTAGGCCTTCGAGAGCCCGGCGACGCAGACCAATCGCTCGGAGTCGCCCGTTCCCCAGAAGGACGCGGTCGTGGCGGCCTCGCGCTCGGCGCCAATGTAGACCTCGTCGGCGAGCAGCCACGCCCCGACCTCGGCGGCGCGCTCGACGATGGCGCGCCGCGCCGCGTCGGAGAGAATGTGGCCCGTCGGATTGTGGGGGTTGGTGACGACGACGAGCTTCGTTCCCGGGGCGATCGCCGCCCGGATCTCGGCAGGGTCGGGCGCCCAGTGGCGATCCTCGTGCAGGCGGAAACCCCGCACCACCGCGCCCAGGTTCTGCGCGTGTCCCCAGAGCTGCAGGTAGTTGGGCAGCAGCATGGCGACCGTGTCGCCCGGCTCGATCAGCCGGAGCGCCGCGAGATAGTTGGCCTCCGCGCTGCCGGTCGTGACCAGCACCTGGTCCGGGGTCGCGCCGGGATACAAAGCGGCAATCCGCTCGCGCAGCACGTCGGTGCCGTTCGACTGGCTGTAGCCCAACCGGACGTCGAGCAACGGGTCGGCCGAGCTGCCCGCCAGCTCGAGCAGCTCGCGCACGCTGAGCGGGTGCACGCCCGACTCGGAGAGATTGAAGCGCACCCGGTTCTCCCAGGTGCTCTGCCAGCGCTCGAGCTCGAAGGTGACGAAGGGCACGTGATGGCTCCCGGGAATCAGGCCAGCGTGGAAAGGTCCGCCGGCCGCTCCAGCCAGTAGTCGGGATCGAGATCTTCCAGATGCTCGCGGTCGAAAGGTCCCCACAGGACCGCCGCGGTCTTCACGCCGGCGGCGCGGCCGCACTCGATGTCGTGACGCGAATCGCCGATGAACACCGCATCGGCCGGCGCTCGCCCGAGCCGCTCGAGCGCGAGCAGCACCGGCTCGGGGTGCGGTTTGGGATGGGTGACTTCGTCGGATCCGACGACCACGTCGAACGCCGCCTCGATTCCCACCAGGCGCAGTCCCTTGAGGGCGCCGCCACGCATCTTGCTGGTGACCAGGCCGAGCGTCTTGCCACGGGCGTCGAGGCGGAGCACCTGCTCGACGACGCCGTCGTACGGGCGCACCAGCTCGTCGTGATGCGTGAGGTTGTAGGTGCGGTACGTCTCCACCATCGCCCGGATCTCGGCTTCGTCGTCCGTCCAGCGGCGGAACTGCACCGACAGGGGCGTGCCCAATCCTTCCATCCAGATGTCGTCGGGCGGCTCCTCGCCGCGGTGGACCCGCATCGTGTGGCGGTAGGAGCGGAGAATCAGATCGATTGAATCAATCAGCGTCCCGTCGAGATCGAACAACAGCGTCGAGAATGGCACCCGCGCTCACCCGCCCCCGCGTTGCCGGTACCAGGCGCAGTCCGGAGCGAGCGGGCACGCGTCGCAGCGGGGTGTCGTGCGGCAGATGTCCTGGCCGTGACGCCGCAGCAGCTGGTGGGCCTGGATGAGCCAGTTGTAGTCCCGCGGCAGCTGGGGCGCGAGCGCCTCTCCCACCTGCTTGTAGGCCGCCGCCCCGGCGCCCTTGCCGTACCCGAGGCGTGTCAGGACGCGGAGGCCGTTCGCTTCGGGGGCGAGCACCGCCTGGGTGCGGCAGAACAGCAGAATCCGCTCCGCACCCGTTTCGCCGATCCCCTTGAAGCGCTTGAGCAGCTTCTTCGCTTCCGCCGGGTTTTCGCGCACCAGGGTCCGGACGCGGGCGAGCCCGATCTCGATCATCAGCTCGGCCGCATCCCGCAGCTGTGACAGCCTGGCCGCGGCGTTGGGCCCTCCCGGCGCGAGCAGCTCGAGCATCTTGGGTTTCGCGGTCCGCAGGACGGCCTGGGGCGTCGTGCCGATCTTCTGACGCAGCGTGCGGAATACGATGGCCCGCTGCTCATCGTCAGGGACGGCGGCGACGTGCTCCCAGATGATCCACTCGAAGGGACCACTCGGGATGGGCCGCTTGGGGCGGCCGTAGAGAGTGCGGAGGCGGTCGATGTAGGCCCGGAGGGGCAGAGAGGGGTGTCGCATCGGACACTAAAATTGCCTCCGGAGGAGCCTTGGCACTAGCGGGGTGCGCTGGCTCTCCCGCTTCACCCAGGACGACGGCCGCCACGAGCTCCGGCTGGGGTGCCTCGGTGACCACCTGGAGCGGCGGCAGGGACTCGTGCCAGTCGAGCAGGGTCTGGGCCGCCAAGGGTGCGCGCTGCGTGAGGAGCGCTTCGAGCGAGTGGGCTTCTCCCGCCGTCTGACCTCCGGTGAGGCGGGAGACCAGGGCGTCGAGCCGTGCCAGCCGCTCGGAGTGACCGCTGCGCGCCGCACGCCGCGCGGCGGCGAGGGCCAGCGGCACGAGCCGGCGCCCGATGTGGTCCCGGTCGGCGGCGCGCCATCGGGCCATGGCGATCGTTTCGAGCCGCTGGCGCACCACCGGGAGTGCTGCACGGACCGCGGCGGACAGGACTCCCTGATCGACCGGCCGGGGCGCTGCGCGCTGCGCCTGCTCCAGCAAGGCGGTGGCCCGCACGGCGTCGGCCGTCGCTTGGCCCTCCTCGACCACGATCGCCTCGACATCCGTCCCGAGGCGGAGCACCAGCACACAGGCGGTCACGCTCGAAGCGACCGCCGCCACCACTCCGGGAAGGGGCGGAACGGCCGTCCCACCCTCCTCCGCCAGCCGCTGCAGACGGTCGCACCAGTCGAGCGGGGCTTCGTCGTGGCCGGCGCCAGAAATGTGCTCCACCTGGGCGGCTCCGGCGCCGAGCTGCGCCGAGACCTTCAGCGCGAGACGCCGCTCCAGCGCGAGCGCCCGGCCCAGCGGCTCGGGGGGCAGGAAGGCGATCGTATGAATGTCCGGGTGCGGCGATGCCAGCCGGTCGATGCGCCCGACGCGTTGCGCCACACGGGCGGGGCTCCACGGAAGATCGTAGTGGACGACGCGCTCGGCATCCTGGAGATCGAGTCCCTCGCTGAGTAGATCGGTCGCGATCAGCACATCGACCACGCACGCGGCCGCTGGTGGCGGCGCACGCTGGGCGCGGGGCGCGAACGCCGCGATCACGTCCTGTCGGGAGGCCCGATCGCCGGCCAGCCAGCCGGAGCGTCCCGTCACGGCTCCTACTCGCACCTTCCTCAACAGGCGGCGACGCAGGTGATGCACCGTGGCGGCGGCGGTGGTGAAGACGATGGTCCTGGCGGGCCGCGCGGTGAGCAGTTGCTCGAGTGCATCGGCCTTGGGGTCGGGTCCGGGACGGAGTCGCTGGAGGAGTGAGCGAAGCGTCTCCAGATCACCGGCGCCGTCGGGTCCCGGGTGACCCTCGCCGAGCAACAGGGGAAGGAATGCCAGCTGGAGACAGGGCTCGTCGCCGGGAGGAAACAGCCGGCGGAACTCACGGCTCCCCAACTGGCGATCCGTGCGCGCCGCCTCGAGCCGCAATTCGCAGAACGCTTCGTAGCGGCGGAGGCTGTGGGTCAAGGCTGGGATGCTCGACGCGAATTGCCGCAGCAGGGTGAGCCGGACCAGCGCCGCCGCGCCGCCGGGTGGCTCGAGCTGCCGCAGGCTCTCCGCGACGGAGGAGACCAGGTGTGGCTCGACGGTCGCGGCGCGGATCAGGGTGGCGGCCTCGCGTGCGGGGAACGGCAATCCCGCCCAAGCCTGCACGACGCGGCGGCGCGAGCGCGCGACCACGATGCGCGCGAGCGCCGGCAACGCCAACGGAGCGGACGCGGCGGTTCGTGCGGCAGCAGTCAGGGAGGGAACACCCAACCCGACCAGGGCGTCGTCGCGCAGGAACAGGCGCAGCAGGTGCAGCAGATCCGCCGGCCGGTTGTGGACCGGCGTGGCCGTCACCAGCAGCACGCGCGCCCACACGGCGAGCCGGGCCAGCGCGCGATAGCGAAGCGTCCCCGGCTCCCGGAAGCGGTGGGCCTCGTCGACGATCAGGAGCGGCGCAGGGTCCTTCACCGAGCGGCGGGTCGGACCGTCCGACGATGCTCGACGGCTGAGACTCTCGTGCGTGACGAGGAGGCCAGCGACGCCGACACGATCCATGAGCCCGCGCCATTGCGGCACGAGTACCGCCGGTACGACGACGCTGAGCGGAGCGCCGAGCGATTTGGCGACGGCCAACGCGATGTAGGACTTGCCCAGTCCCACCGCGTCTGCCAACACCGCACCGCCGAACCGGTCCACGATGGCGAGCAACCGGGTGTGGGCGGGAGTCTGGTGCGGCTGAAGCCAATCCGGCGCGGGACAGGAGCGGTGTGGCAGGTCGAGCAATGCGAGGGCCGCAGCCCGGCACGCGGTCGGTGGCGTCACCTCCGGTCCCGCCGTGACGAGCAGGGCGAGCGGCTCCTCGAGCGGCCGAAGCGACTCAGCGAGAATGCGGGGCGAGGTTGCCGAGTGCGTGCTGATCGGTCTCATCGAGCCCGTACAGGTCGGAGACGAGGGCGTCGGCTGGCTCACGACGCCGGCCGTGCTCGGCCAGCGCCCGCCAGGCCACGGCGTCCACGTCCGGCAGTGGCAGTCGTCCGACCACGCTCGCGTTAAAGCGTCGGAACCCGCCGCGCGCCGGATCGGCCGCGAGCCGGGCCAGCGCGGTGCACCAGCGGGTGTTCAGCAGTGCCGCCAGCGCATGCGCGTCTTCATCGGATGCCGCTGCGATGCCGTACACCGTGTTGAGCGGCACGACCTCCGGCGGCGCCACGGCCGCTCCCAGCTCGCGGGCCAGGTCCGCCCACACCACGCGGTGCGGCGCAACGCCCAGGCGCGTGCGAAACAGCTGCCACGGCGGCCCGCCGCGATAGTCCACCCGGCGACGCAGACGCTCGGCATGCGGAAGCAGCCGCTCGGCCATGTGCGTGGGCAGCCGCTCGAGCGGCCGGCCGTGGGCATCGTGGGTCCAGAGCACGAAGACTCTGGGATCCACTCGCCAGCGGGTAACGTCCCGGCCGCGCACTGCGGGCCGGGCGCCCTCGACCGGCTCGTCGGCGAGGAACAGCGCATCGGCTCCCGTCTTCACCCCAAGCAGCGGCGGCCACCGCTCCGCCAGTCGGTGGTGTTCCCGCATCAGCCGTCCGGCGACGGCGGCCGCGTCCGGCACCAGCACCCAGGCGCCGGGTGTCTGCAACTGCTGTTGCGGAATCCGGTCGTTCCCGGAGAACGGTCCCAGCGTTCCGCAGCAGGTAGCGCCGTGTTCGGGGTCGCGACGGGCGGCGACCAGCGCCATGGGATAGACCGCGGCGCCGAAGGAGGCGGCCGCGGACTCGTCCAGCGGAGCCACACGCTCGAGTCGTGTTTCGCCCGCCAGACGCCGGCGCAGCGTCTCGGCGTATCCCGCCGTGGCGAGCTTGGCGGGCGCCAGCAGCGCGACGACACCCCCCGGGGCCAGGAGCTCCAGCGCGCGCTCGCAGAACGCGACGGAGAGATCGGGGACATGGGCGAACGGACCAACGCCTGAGCGCCAGGTCGAGTAGCGGTGCGAGAGTACTTCGCGGACCCGTGCGGGCAGCCGCTCGCCCCGCACCCAGGGCGGATTGCCGAGCACCACATCGAACCCGCCCGCCGCGATCAGGTCGCCGAAATGCGATTCCACGCTGAAGAAGGGCGTGCCGCCCTCGCGGACGAGTCTTCTCCGGGCGGTGCGCAGCCCCGCGCGCGCGGCTCGCAAACGGCGCAGCCGGGCCCGCTGGATCACGTCGAGTCGGGTGCGGTGGCCGAACAGGTCGCGGGTGCGGGCCAGGCCCAGCATTTCACGGATCGCGCGCTCCAGCGCCGCGAGCGCACCGTCGTACAGCCCTTCCGCGAGTGCGCTTTCGGCGCGAGTGAGCTCGAGGGCGGCGATCCGCTTGGCCTTCCCGGAGAGCGCGAACAGCTCCCGGCGCCGCCGGGCCAGCCGGGCGGTGCTGCGCGAGACGCCGGTCAGCGGGCGGGCGTCCGCGAGGGATGCAGCGATGGTGTAGGGGTCGAGCAGCGCGTCCCCGCAGCGCAGATGGCCGTCCAGATTCGGCAACGGTGTCACCGCGGAGACGTCGGTCGTCGCGTCCCCGGCGACGAGCGCCAGCCACAGCCGCAACTCGGCGAGCCGGACCGCGGTGGGAGAGAGGTCCACGCCGTAGAGCGAATGCGCGATGATCTCGCGCCGCAGCGCGGGGGTATCGTGCTCCCCGGCTGCCGACCGCAGCCGAGCGATCTCCTCGAGCGCGCCGAGCAGGAACGCTCCCGATCCGGCGGCGGGGTCGAGCAGTGTCAGCCGGCTGAGGTCGGGCGGCTCCGCTGGGGGAACCCCGCTGTACACCCATGCGTCGGCTCCGGCACGGGACAGACCCGCGCGGTGCACCAGCGCGGCCGACAGGGCGGCACGCACCAGCTCCCGCACCAGGGAGGCGGGCGTGTAGTAGCTGCCGCTGGCGCGCCGCTCCGCCGGCTCCATCACGCCTTCAAACACTCGTCCGAGCATGTCCGGGGCGACGCGGTCGTCCGCATCGCTTTCGCGCACCGAGAAGTGAAAGCGCTCGAACACCTCGTCGAAGGCGTCGCGCCAGTCGGCGTTCCCCCATACGGCAGGCCCGCGGGCTCGTTCGAGCGCGGTGGGCTCGAACAGGCCGCCGTTGAGAAACGGAATCCGGCCCAGTTTCCGGACGGTCGCCGACCGCTCGACCGGAGCGCGATTCAACGCGCCGAAGCAGAGCGGATGGAGGGCGGCCCGATGGAAGTGACGTCCCCGCACGACGGCGCGTTCCAGCAGCGCCGGCAAGTACCGCCGGTCGCCGTCCAGCCAGCCTTTCTCCTGGACGAAGTAGAGGAACAACACCCGGGTGAGAGTAGTGAGCGCGAGGGTGTGGCGATCCGCCGGGTTGCGCGGCGTGACCAGTCGGGCGGCGAATCGCTCGACCAGGGACCGGAATGCGTGGAAGAAGCGGGCAGTGACGGCCTCACTGGCGAGGGCTTCTCCCACCCGCAGCGACAGGGCCAGCGCCGTTTCTCCAGGGCGCGTGGCGAGGCGCTCGAGTGTGGCGAGTGCGACTCCCGCCGGTCGCTCGAGCAGGGTAGTCGCGAGGCGGACGGCGAGCGGGTGGGTCGCGGTGGACCGCCAGGAGGCGACGACCAGGCGGCGGGGCGCGCCGCCCAGCGCGCACACCAGACCGCGATCGGCGGCGGCGGCGAGGCGCTTGGCGCCGGCGCGTGCGGCTGCTTCCGGGTCGCCTGCGGCCAGTGCAACGACGCGAAAGGCGTCGTGCCGTGCCACGAGCGCGGCCCCGTTGATACGGGAAGAGGCGACTTCGGCGGAGCCGAGCCAGGGCCCGGGTGGCACGATCTCCCACGCCGCCTGATAGCCGAGCACGCGAAACAGGTCGCGAAGATCGGAGATCTGCTCGGTGCGGGTGAGAAGCTCCCGAAGCACCGCGGGCCCCTCGGTTCGAAGGGCCTCAAGATGAAACGGGATGGTCGACGGTGAAGTACCGGATTACTGCCGGAGAGACCGAAAAACTGCGGGAGCAGGGAGCACAGAGCAGGCGGCTCCGTGCTCCCTGCTCAGTTCGTCACGCTTTGCGCAGGCGAATACTCCCGTTCACCGTGGACAGCTTGAGATAGCGGCCGCCGCTTCCGATGGTGCCGCGCATGCGGCGGGGTCCGAATTTTCCCGTCACCGTGAGCGGGAAGTCGGTCTCGAGGTCGCCGTTCACGGTCTCTGCGCTCACTTCGGCGCTGAGATTGCCGGGCATGGTCAGCGTGATGCCGCCGTTCACCGTGGTGAACTCGGCCTGCGACGCCCAATCGGCCCGCCCCATGGTGGCGCGGATCGATCCGTT
>DATICZ010000306.1:0-5000 GCA_035456525.1 Gemmatimonadales bacterium | reverse complement strand
CCAGCCCCGCCCCGCGCGTCAATGGGGCCCCCCGCTTGGAGATACGACCCCGCACCCCGGTCGCGCCGCCTTTGCCGCCCCCGCCCCCCCGGGGTAAATTCGCGCCCGCGTCCGCCCACACCATGACGACCTCGTCCACCGCCTGCGCCCGCTGCGGCGCTCCGCTCGCCTCCGGCGCCCGCTTCTGCTCGCGCTGCGGTCACGACGTGTCCGGCGTCCAGGGCGGCCCCGCCACCGAGCGCCTCGCCGTCCCCCCGGAGCTCGATGACCCGCAGGCCGGACTCATCGAGGAGCTGCGCCAGGCCACGCTGGGCGAGTTCGAGATCGCGGGAGAGCTGGGTCGCGGCGGCATGGCGACCGTCTTCCTCGCCCACGACATCTCGCTCGACCGCAAGGTCGCAATCAAGGTCATGTCCCCCGCCCTGCTCGCCAGCGGCAAGGGCATGGCCGATCGCTTCAAGCGGGAGGCCCGGACCGCCGCCGCCCTCTCGCACCCCCACATCATCCCGATCTACGGCGTGCGCCAATCGGGGCGGCTCCTCTTCTTCATCATGAAGTACGTCCAGGGACGCGGGCTGGACGCCATCGTCAAGCAACACGGCCCGCTGCCCATCAAGATGGTGCAGACGATTCTGTCGCAGACCGGCAGCGCGCTCGACTACGCCCATCGCCACGGCATCATCCATCGCGACATCAAGCCCGCGAACATCATGCTCGACGTGGAAGGGTGGGCCGTCGTGACCGACTTCGGCATCGCCAAGGTGACCGAGTCGCAAGGGCTCACCATGACCGGCGCCACCATCGGGACGCCGACCTACATGAGCCCCGAGCAATGCGCGGCGAAGGAGATCACGGGCGCCACCGATCAGTACTCCCTCGGCATCGCGGCCTACGAAATGATCGCCGGCCGCGTCCCGTTCGACGCCGATTCGGTGATGTCGCTCATGTGGCAGCACTTCCACGAGCCCCCGCCGCCGATGCTCGATCGCCGGCCGGACTGTCCGCCCCACGTCGCGCAAGCGATCGAGCGGATGCTCGCGAAGAAGCCCGCGGACCGCTGGGCGTCGCTCGAGGAAGCCGTCGAAGCCATCGGCACGCCGCCGCACAACGATCCCGTCCGCCAGCAGATGAAGGCGCTGGCGCGCGGGGGCTCGCTCGCCGACGCCGCGCAATGGGCCACGCCCGTGAGCCCCGTGCCGCCCTACGCCAAGCCGGCGACACCGCCTCCGTCTCCCGTCATCACGTCGGCCCCTACGACGCCGCTGCCGTCCACGCCGACTACCCCGATCCCGGCGGCGCCGACCACGCCGATTCCCGCTACCGCGGCTGCGCCGGCCCCTCCTCCGGAGGCGCCACCCTCGCTGCCGGTGACGCCGGTCGAGCCGATCACGCCGGAGCAGCCGCCCGAGGTCGCCGAGGCACCCACGGCCGTTTTCGCCAAACGGACCCGCGCCCCGGCTGCGCCGCCGCAGCCACCGCCGCCGCGCAAAGCGGAACGGCGCCCCTCGGGGGGAGTACCCGCACCCGCACGCGCCTCGCGTGCCGAGCCCGCGCCCCCGCCCTACGCGGCACCGCGACGCACGAACACGATGCAGCTCGTCGGCGCCGCCGCCGTGCTCGTGGTCCTCGGCGTCGCGGCCTGGACGATCTTCGGCCGCAACAAGACCCCCGCACCGCCGGCCGCCGTGCCGCAGGCACCGCCTCCCGCGGAGGTGGCGTCCGTCGCGGTGACGCCCTCCCCCACCGCGATCGCGGTGGGAAAGACCGCGCAGCTGACCGCGCTGCTCAAGGACGGCCGCGGCAACGTCCTCGACGGACGACCGGTCAGCTGGAGCTCGAGCGACAGCACCGTGGTGCGCGTGTCGTCGAGCGGGCTCGTGACCGCCGTGGCCCCCGGCTCGGGGAGCGTGCAGGCCACGAGCGAGGGGCGCAGCGGGACCGCGAGCGTCACCGTGACGGCGATCGCGGCCCCGGTTGCGCGCGTCGACATCCCGCCGGCGACCACGATCGCCCTGGGGGACACCGCCGCGCTCACGGCTCAGCCGAAGGATGACCGCGGCAACACGCTCTCCGGCCACGCGCTGACCTGGAGCTCGAGCGACCGGCGCGTGGTCGCCGTGTCGCCCGGCGGCACGTTGACCGCCTTGCGTCTCGGCACCGCCGTCATCACCGTCGAATCCGAGGGCAAGTCGGCGACGACGCGCGTCACGGTCACGCCCCCCGCGGTCGCGATCGTGGAGATCTCTCCGCCCACGGCCTCGCTCCAGCCCGGTGGCCGCGTTCAGCTCTCCGTGAGGGCGCGCGATGCGCACGACCGGCCGATCACCGACCGCAAGGTGAGCTGGAGCTCGAGCGATCAGACCGTCGTGACGGTTACCCCCCAGGGCCTGGCCACCGCGGTCAAGATGGGCCGGGCGACCGTCACGGCGCAGATCGAAACCCGCAGCGCCTCCGCCGCCGTCACGGTGAGCGCCGTGCCGGTGGCGACCGCCGCGGTGTCGCCCGCCTCCCTCGCGCTGTCGGTCGGTCGATCGGCGGCGCTCTCCGTCGCGCTGCGTGACGCGCGCGGGGGTGCGTTGCGAGACCGGGACGTGCGGTGGACGACCGGCAACGCGGCTGTGGCCACCGTATCGCCGACCGGCTCGGTGACCGCGGTCGGCGCGGGGACGACGACCATCACCGCCACGAGCGAGGGCGTCACGGCGTCGGCGACGGTCACCGTGTCCGGGCCACCGCCCGTCGCCGTGAATCCGCCCGCGCCCGCGCCGACCCAACCGGCGGAATCGCAGCCCCCGGCGGCGCAGCCGGCTCCCACGCCCCCGACCGAGACGGCGTCGCGGCTGCTGCCGCGCCGGGGGATTGCCGCGGGCGGCTCCCATTCATGCGGAATCACGCAGGACGGCGCCGCGGTGTGTTGGGGCGGCAACGCGAGCGGCCAATTGGGGGGCGCGGCTACCGGGACGTCGGCCAGCGCGCCGGTCCAGGTGAGTCCGGGCACATTCACGACTCTCGTCGCCGGCAGCGACCACACCTGCGGCCTGACGCAGAGTGGCGCGGCGACGTGCTGGGGCCTGAACACCAAGGGGCAGCTCGGGGGTGGACACACCGCCGGGTCGCCCGCTCCGGGTGCCGTGGCCGGCGGTCACGTGTTCGTGATGCTCACGGCCGGCGCCCGGCACACGTGCGGACTGACGGCGGACGGGACCGCGTGGTGCTGGGGCGACAACGGCACCGGGCAGCTGGGGGACGGCAGCACCCGGGGCGCCAACCTGCCCCGCCGCGTCGCGGGGGCCACGAAGTTCAAGGCGTTGGCGGCCGGCTCCGACCACACCTGCGGCCTCGCGACCGACGGCCGGGTGCTCTGCTGGGGCGATGGATTCTCGGGTCAGTTGGGACGTGGCGCGCGCGAGACGATGTCAGAACCCGTCCCGGTCGACGCCAGCGTGAGGTTCACCACGCTGACGGCCGGCGGAAAACACTCGTGTGCCCTCGCCCAAGGGGGGAAGGCGTACTGCTGGGGGGCGAACGTCGCGGGCGAGATCGGCGACGGCAGCAAGAGCGAGCGTGACCGGCCGGTGGCGGTCGCCGGTACCCGGGTGTTCACCACGATCGTGGCAGGCCCCGAGCACACGTGCGCACTCACGGACGGCGGGGATACCTTCTGCTGGGGCCGGAACCGGGACGGCCAGCTGGGCGACGGAACGCGCCTGGACCGGGCGGCGCCCGTCGAGGTCGCGCTGGACCGACCGCTCGCGTCGCTGACCGCCGGGGGCACGCACACCTGCGGCGTCACCCGTGCCCAATCCGTCCTCTGTTGGGGCGGAAACGCTCGCGGCCAACTCGGCGACGGCACGGCCACGGGGCGGCCGAGCCCGGCGCCAGTCGAGGCGCATTAGCGTATGTCACCGTTCAATCCACACAGGGGAGATACCGTGTCAACGATCAAACGGATCGGCAGGGGGCTGACGCTCGCGGGGATCCTGGCAGGCGCCGCCGCCGTGGCGGTCCCGGGAGTCGTGCAGGCGCAAGGGAAACTCGAGCTGACCCCGTTCCTGGGCAGCTACTACGCCCTCACGAAAATGTGCACGGACTGCAACAAGGATGGTAGCGATGTGACGGGACACCAGGTGAACGCCGTCGCGTTCGGCGGCCGTCTCAGCTACTGGGTCTCCAGCACCATCGGGATCGAAGGCGCCTTCACCTACGCGCCGAGTCGCGCGGAGGAGCGGGTGGGCATCTCCGGATTCGGCCTGGCGGTGTCAGGCAAGGGCCGGATCATGCAAGCGAGCGGCCGGCTACTCTACCGGCCGCAGCGGACCAACCTCCACTTCATCGTAGGCGCCGGAATCGTCAGCCGGGGCGACACCGTCTGGCAGGCCTTCAAGGACAACTCGCCCGACGGCGTCGGGGCGAAGAAGACTTCGGTAGCGGGGGTTCTCGGCGCAGGCGTGCGCGCCTCGGTCACGCCGAAGTTCGCCCTCAACGTGGGGGCTGAGCTCAATCTCTACTCCTTCGACCCGCGGCTGGCCACGGTGACCTCGCCGGCACCGAATTCGGCCAACGGCGGAAAGCTGCAGGCGGATCTTCTGGTTTCGGTCGGTATCCCGATTACCCTGAGCCGCTAGCGCCCTGTCAGGCTCACTGCACGGGCCCCGGCGCACGCCGGGGCCCGTCGTGCTTGAGAACGGCTTGAGGGGCGACGCCGAGCTTCTCCCGCAGACACCGATCGAGGAGATCGCCAATGTACCGCCCCATCGCCGCGCTCGTGATCGCGGCCGCGCTGTCGGCCCCGCCGCGCGTGGCCGGGCAGCGCCTGGCCCCCGCGTACCTCGGTGCGGACCTGCCCGCACCCTCCGAGGCGCGATTCGCCCCGACCGGTCCGCGCGACGGCGCCATGGTGCTGGGCGGTCTGGCGGGCGGCGTGGTCGGATTCTTCGCCGGGGGTTACGCCGGCGCGGCGGCGGGTGGTGGAGATCGAATCTGCGGCGACGACGCCTGCG
>DATICZ010000305.1:0-2381 GCA_035456525.1 Gemmatimonadales bacterium | reverse complement strand
GAACACTCGCTGTCCTACCGACAGTCCCGTCGTGCCGTAGCCGAGGGCGGTGACCACTCCGGCCAGCTCGTGGCCGGGGATCGACGGTGTTCGGTCACGGTCGCGGCGATCGGTCCAGGTCGAGGGCCATTCCAGCTCAGTTGGGACGAATCCCGACGCATGAATCTGAACGATAACGTCGTTTATCGCTGCCGCCGGCTCGGGCCGCTCGGTCAGCTTCATCCCGGCCGTTCCCGCCGCCTGATCCGTAACAACGATTGCCTTCATGGGAATTGTCTCCTCGGTTCGGAGCTTGAGCCCGCCCGATAGTCGGCCGCGTCGGCGTGCGCCACGCAAGAGAAGGGGTGGAGCCGAGCGGGCCCCACCCCCCAAGTACCGACGCGTAGACGGTCGGCAGATGCCTGCGTACGATCTGGGAGACACTCAGCTCCCCTTGGTCGTTGAGAACATTCGGCACGAGTTCATCCCGGATGAGTGCCGAATCCGTATGTCTCCCGGACGCCGGGGACGCCTGGGAGGGAACGGGGAACGGCGGGGAAGCGGATCCGGGTTCGAAGTGCTCGTCCTGACGGCCGAAACGACAGAAGGGCGTGGACACTCGCTCAGTTAGCGTTCACCCTCAGGCAAACTTCAAATCCCTTTCCCGCTCCCTCTAACCCCCCGGTTCGCCGGGGGGTTCCTTTTTGCCCTCCCTCCGCGGCCAAAATACGACCAAAACGCGCGGGAGCTGCGGGCTCGTCGGTCGGCGCGAGCCCAGTCGGCAACGGCCGGTTGAGCGCCCCGATGGCCTCCTCCTTCGCGCCCGTGACGACGTGATGTAGCGCATGGTGGTCGTCAGGCGCTTGTGGCCGGCGAGTTCCTGGATGACGGTGGGCGGCTTCCCCGCCATCGCCAGGCGCGTGCAGAAGGTATGGCGGAGGATGTGGACGTTGCCCGTGGCCTCGAGCCCCGCGTCCGCTTGCGCCCGCTTTACGAGGGTCCTCATCCGCCCCCCGTCTTCGTTCTGCGATTCACGTGGTCGGTCCGCGGGGGAACCTTGGCGGAGAGCCGTATCCACTGAACGACGCCACGGCCCGATCCGTTCCACACCTGGGCGATGGAACGAATCGGCGCTGCCAGCGTTGTGAGGAGCAAACGCGCAGTGCCAATCTCGGCGCTCTGCAAACAGGAGACGACAGATGCGTGCAACACTTTGGATCGCAGCTTCAGGATTCGCCCACGAGCGATCACACCCGTGGCGTCGGGCGGAGGAACCGACCACGACCAAGATGAATCTCAGTGCCCTCTCACGCCGGACGATCGCGCGTGTCGCCACGATCGCCGGCCTGTGCGTCGCGATCGCGGGCGTGGTGCCCGCGTTCGCAGATGACCTTCCGCCGTACGCCGGATCGCACGACGACGCGTCGTACGGGGGCATGTCGCACACGACGTTCGCAGGAGTTCCCGCCGCCGCGAACACGGACGACCTCCCGCCGTACGCCCGCTCGCATGACGACGCGTCGTACGGGGACACGTCTCATCAGACCTTCACGGCGGAGCTGATGCGCGCCGACGAGAAGCTGGCCGGACAGTATGACGACGTGACGTACCCGACGGCGGAGCGTCGGCCCGCAGAAGAGCCGCAGGTGGTGGCCAGCGCCAAGCAGCACATCTAGATGGCGCCGCGCGTGTTCCCCGCTCCATCCAGGCCCCGATTCGTCGGGGCCTTTCTTCTTTTCAGCTCGCCTGGTGACCGCTGGGTGCCACGGGCACGTCGAGCAGCTTCACGGCTTCGCGCTTCACGTCCGGCGACAGGTGGCTGTACCGCAGCGTCATCTCGATAGTGGTGGCCGAGCAGTTCCTGGACAGCTCGAGATGCTGCGCGGGGGCAGCATCGGCGCCGCGGCCCCGGCGCCGGCGACCGAGGCGGCGCTGGCGGCGGCCGGGCTGCGCTGCCCGCGCGTCGACGAGGCGCTGGTCGCCCGCTACCTCGAGCGGTTCATTCGCCAGGGCCTGCTGCCGCCGCCCGACGCGCCAGGATCCGGCTGAGGCAGAAGGCCGGCATCTCGCGCATCCACGGATGCGCCTGCACCACCGCCGGCGGATAGCGGCGATAGCTGGCGGCGACGGCGACGGCGGCGACGTCGTGGGCGGCGTCGAACGCACGCACGAGCTCCGCGCGCCCAGCCCAGGCGCTCCAGCCGGCCACGTACGCGTCGCGGATGCGCGCCGCGGCGGCGTCGTGGTCGGCGAAGCGGCGATCGAGGTAGGCCCCGGTGAGCAGCTGGAACAGGCTGAGGAACGGATGGGCCACGCGCACGTCCTCCCAGTCGACGAACGCGCAGCCGGCCGGCCCGACGAGCACGTTGCTCGGCCACAGATCGCCGTGGTCGAGCGCGAGC
>DATICZ010000304.1:0-15115 GCA_035456525.1 Gemmatimonadales bacterium | reverse complement strand
CAGGACAGAATCATCGCCTGTGGCACGCTGCTCGGTGGCGCGCGATCGATCTACCGCTGGGAAGGCAGCGTCCGCGAGGAATCGGAGGTCGTTGTGTTGCTGAAGACCGATGCCGCGAAATGGGACGCCCTGCGCATGGCTGTGGAGCGGCATCATCCCTATGACGTTCCGGAGTTGCTCGCCCTTCCCGTGACGCACGGACTGGAGCGATACCTGTCGTGGCTCGCGAGCGAAGTCAGATGATCCGACGCTACGATCGACAACTGCACGAGACGGCGCGGGACCGCGCGCGTGTGGCCGCCGAGCTGCTGGAGGAAGCGCGGCAACTCACCGAAACCGCGATGTTGGGCCTCGATGCGGGCAACGGTAACGGCCACGGCAATGGGAACAGTCACGGCAACGGCAATGGCAACGGCCACGCCCACGGCAACGGCAGCAGCCACGCCCACGGCAACGGAAACGGGAACGGGAACGGCCACGCCACGGGAACCGCCGTGGAGCGGCGCAACCGCACCCTGGCCTCGCTCCGACCGGTTGCCTCGGAAGCCGAGCGCACGCTCGCCGCGCTCGAGGCGGCCATCGCCGCGCAGCCCGACAACGTCTCCCTGCTGCTGGAGCGGGCCACCCACCTCGGCGCGATGGGACGCTTTTCGGACGCGCGCGCCGATCTCGAGCGCGGGTTGCTGCTCGATCCCACGAACGTGACGGTGCGCAGCGCGCTCGGCATCGTGCTGCTGCGCAAAGGGCTGTGGGCGAGTGCGGTGCCGCACCTGCGCCTGGTCGTCGAGCAGGAGAGCTGGAGCCCGACCGCGTGGTTCTACCTGGGCGAAGCCCTGAACCACGCCGACGACCTGGATGGCGCCCTCGCCGCCTTCAGCCGAGCCGCCGAGCTCGATCCGCACCACGCCAAGGCGCTGTACGGCCAGGGCGTCGTGCTCGACCGGCTGCGCCGTCCCGAGGACGCCGCGCGATTGTACCGCCGCTCCCGGGAGGTCGCCGCGAAGTGATCCGCGTGGTCGTGGACGACCTCGCGTTCCTTCCAGCCGACGCTCTCGTCCGTCCCGCCACCGCCCAGCTCGAACCGACCACGCCGACCCTGCGCCGGCTGGAACAGATGGGCGGACCCGAATTCCAGCGCCGTCTCGAGGTGCATACCGAGCTCGTCGTCGGCGCGGCGGTGGTCACCGCCGGCGGCGGGGACCTCCCCGCCGAGTTCGTCATCCACGCCGTAATCCAGAGCCGGGAGGAGCCGATTACGCGCCGCGGCGTCGCGCGGGCGTGGCGCTCCGCGCTGGAGCGCGCGCGGGAGTGGGGGTTCACGCGCCTCACCGTCCCGCCGCTGGGGATCGGGGCGGGCAACCTGTCGATCGAAGACGCGGCGGAAATCCTGCTGTCGGAGCTGCAGGATTTTCCACCGGCCGAGGTCCCCGCCGACGTGGCGATCGTGGTCGAGACCGAGGAACAGCGCATCGTCTTCGAAAGCGCTCTGCGCCGCCTCCAGGCGAGGCTGTCCTGACCCGCCGCCACTGGGCCGCGGCGATTCTCGCGGTCTGGGCCGTGTCGCTCGCCTGGCTGGTGCAGCGCGTGTCCTTCCGGTCGACGGGCGCGCGCCTCGCCGAAGCGGCGCTCACCGTCTCCCCCGGCGCGATGTTCTACCGGTTGTCGGTCGGCGGCCAGCAGGTGGGGTACGCGTCTACCACCGTGGACACGCTGGAAGACTCGCTCCGGCTCACGGACGTCCTGGTGGTCGACATGCCGGCGCTGGGACGCCTGAATCGCTCCGCGGGCAGCAGCGTCGCCATGCTCGACCGATCGCTGCATCTGCTGGAGTTGCGGAGCGAAGTGGATGGCGTGACGCTCCGGTTCGATGCCCGCACCGCGGCGCTGCCGGGGGGGCGGGCGCAGGTCACGATCGCCGCCGGGGGCGACTCGGTGCACGCCGCCCTGGCCGCGCTCGATAGCGTGGAACTTCCCTCGCTGTGGCCGCTACGCCTGGCCTTCGGAGGGGGCCTGCGCCCCGGCCGGACCGCCGAGGTGCGCCTGTTCGATCCGTTCACCGCCGCCCTGCGGGAGCGCACTCTGCGGGTCACCGCCGAATCGACCTTCGTCGTCGCCGACAGCGCGGACTTCGACAGTACGGCGATGGCCTGGGTTCCCCTGCGGTTCGACACGGTGCGCGCCTTCCGCGTCGACGGCGTGGGCGACGGTGGCGGCGGCGCGAGTTCCACGTGGATCGACTCCCAGGGGCGCATCGTCCGGGCCACCACACCGCTCGGTTTCACCGCGGAGCGCACGGCGTTCGAGATCGCCTACGAGAACTTCCGGCACCGGGACACGCTGCGCCTCCTGCGGACGGCGAACGGGACGGACCCGAACGACATCATCCCGACGACCCTGGTAATGGCCGGGCTACGCCCCGATTCCGAGGGAGGCGCCGCACAATTCCGGGTGCGTCTGGGCGGCGGGGCGCTCGACGGGCTCGCGCTGGATGGTGGACGCCAGCGGCTGGCCGGCGACACGGTGACCGTGGTGCGCGAGCGCGCCGGAGCGCTCGTGGCGCGGTACCGCCTGCCCGACGCCGACCTCGACCCCGAGCTGCGCGCCTACCTCGAGCCCGACCTGCTCATCTCCAGCGAGGATCTGCGGGTGGCGGCGCAGGCGCGGATCGTGGCCGGCACCGATCGCGATCCCCGCCGGGTCGCGTCCCGCCTGGTGCACTGGGTGGCGACCGCAGTGCGCCGGGAGCGGACCGACGGCATCGGAGACGCGGCCGGGGTCCTGGAGCGTCGTCGTGGCGACGTGAACGAGCACACCGTACTGTTCGTCGCCATGGCGCGTGCCCTCGGGCTCCCGGCGCGGCCGGTGGCCGGACTGGTCCGCGCGGCCGGACAGCCGGGCTACTACTATCACGCGTGGGCCGAGGTGTATCTGGGCGACTGGGTGGCGGTCGATCCCACGTTCGACCAGCTCCCGGCCGACGCGGTGCACCTGCGACTCGCCGTCGGCGCGCTGGTCCGGCCTACCGACTTCGCCCGGCTGCTGGGGCGCCTCACGCTCGAACCATTGTGATCCGACGCGCATGATTCGACTCGAAGGCCTCACCAAACACTACGGCAGTTTCGTGGCGCTCGATCACATCGCGCTGCACGTCCCACGCGGGGTGCTGTACGGGTGCCTCGGCCCCAACGGCGCGGGCAAGACCACGATGCTCCGGATGATCGCCGGCATTCTCCGCCCCACCGACGGGAGCGTGCTGATCGGCGGGGACGACGTGCAGACCAATCCCCTCGCCGCCAAGATGCGCCTCGGGTTCATTCCCGACCGGCCGTTCGTCTACGACAAGCTCACGGGCGCGGAGTTCCTGCGGTTCGTGGCGGGCCTGTACGGGCAGCACGGTGACACGGTCGAGCGCCGCATCGCCGAGCTCCTGGAAGTGTTCGAGCTCTCCAGCTGGAAGGATGAGCTGATCGAGGCCTACAGCCACGGCATGCGTCAGAAGCTGATTATTTCGAGCGCGCTCATCCACCGGCCCGAGTGCATCGTGGTGGACGAGCCGATGGTGGGGCTCGACCCCAAGGGCGCCCGCCTGCTCAAGGACATCTTCCGGCAGTTCGTGGAGCGCGGCGGCACGGTCCTCATGAGCACGCACACGCTGGAGGTGGCCGAAGCGATGTGCGACCAGATCGGCATCCTGCAACACGGCCGGATCGTCGCGCACGGCACGATGGCCGAGATCCGGCGCCAGCACGCGGCCGGGGATGCGAGTCTGGAGGAGCTGTTCCTCAGGCTCACGGGCGGGCACGCGGTGCGCGAGCTGGTGGAGGTCCTGGGACGGTGATCCAGCCGACGCTGGCGCACGTGCTGCAGCCCAAGTGGCTGACGGCGCGGCAACGGCTGCGCCAGGAGCGCGCCTCGGGCGGCCGAGGCAAGCTGGTGGTGCTCGTCCTGGTGGGCGGTGCGTTCTGGGCCGGCGTGTACGGTGTGCTCTACTACATCCTGCGCTACTTCCGGGGCGTCGAGGAGCTGGGACCGCTGCTCGCCGGGAAGCTGCTGGGGCTCGCGCTGCTGTCGTTCATGACGATCCTGATCCTGTCGAACGTCATCACGGCGCTGTCGAGCTTCTTCCTCGCCAAGGACCTGGACCTCCTCGTCTCGGCGCCGGTCGACTGGCTGCGGCTCTACCTCGCCAAGCTCGGCGAGACGCTGGTGCATTCGTCCTGGATGGTGGCGCTCATGACCGTTCCCATCCTCGCGGCCTACGGCGTGGTGTATCACGGCGGCCTGCTGTTCATCCCGTACGCCCTCATCGTGATCGTGCCGCTGCTGGTGCTCCCCACGGTGCTGGGCAGCGCGTTGACCCTGGTGCTGGTGAACATCTTCCCGGCGCGCCGCACGCGCGATCTCCTGTCGATCATCGCGCTGGGAGCCGCGGGCGTGCTGATCCTCCTGTTCCGACTGATCCGGCCGGAGCAGCTGGCGCGTCCCGAGGGGTTCCGCAACCTGCTCGATTTCATCGCCGTGCTGCGCACGCCCACGTCTCCCTTCCTTCCGAGCGAGTGGGCGACCCGGGCCGTCATGGGGTACCTGGGGAGCGAAGTGGACCCGCTCCCGCTGGTCCTCTTGTGGAGTACCGCCGCGGCTTTCGTCACGCTCGGCGCGATGCTGCATCGCCGGCTGTTCGCCACCGGATTCACCAAAGCGCAAGAGGGGGCGGAGCGGTTCGTGCGCGGCGTCCTGTGGCGCCGGACGGTGGGGCAGCTGCTGTTCGCTCTCCCCGTGGCCAAACGCGAGTTCGTCCTGAAGGACGTCAAGCTGTTCTTCCGCGACACCACCCAGTGGAGCCAGCTCATCCTGCTGGGCGTCCTGGTGGTGGTCTATCTCTTCAACATCAAGGCGCTGCCGTTGCACCGGGGGGAGCCGGTCGGGTTCTTCTATGTGACCCTGGTGTCGTTCCTCAATCTCGGCCTGGCGGGGTTCGTCCTGGCCGCGATCGCGGCCCGGTTCATTTTTCCGGCCGTGTCGCTCGAGGGGAGACAGATGTGGCTGCTGCGCTCCAGCCCGCTCGATCTGCGCACGCTGCTCTGGTCCAAATACTGGGTGGGGACGATTCCACTGCTGGTCCTCGCGCTGCTGCTCACCGGGCTGACCAACCTGCTGCTCGACGTCACACCGTTCATGATGGTGATCAGCCTGGTGGTGATCTGCGCCCTGACGCTCGCCATCGCCTCGCTTGCGCTGTGCTACGGCACGCTCTATCCCCAATTCGAGACCGAGAACGCCGCCCAGATCCCGACCTCGTTCGGGGGCCTCGTCTTCATGATGACCACCATCGCGCTGCTGGCCGCCGTGGTGTTCGCGCTCTGGCAGGCCGTGTACAGCTACGTGCGGGCGGTGTACGAGCGCCAGCCGGTGGTGATCGACGGGTGGATGGTGTTGTGGTTCGTCGTCGCAGCGATTCCCTGCATCGTGGCCATCGTGGTGCCGATGGGGATCGCGTTGCGGAAGATGGAGAGCTTCGAGTTCTGAATGCACCGCTGGGCCCGTCCCGCCGAGGCGGAGCGGGCCCAGTGGCTATTCCCGCTGCTTACAGCTTGAAGTTGAGGCCGCCGCCGAACTCGATGCGATCGGCGTCACCCACCACGATCCGCATCTGCACGAACGGCCGCACCTTGACCGCTCTGAAGTCCCAGCCACCCAGCAGCCCCAGACCGGTATCGCTGCCAGAGGCCGTGCCGACGCCGGGAATATCGACGCTGACGTGCGTGTAACTCAGGCCGGCGCCGACGTACAGCCCGGGATTGGGCGTGTTGAGCTTCGGCCAGTAGCGGACATCGGCATTCAGTGCCCAGGCGGTGACATTGTTGCCCGGAAAGTACACGTCGAACGACGGATAGATGTCGAACTGGTTCGCCACGGGGAACGCCAGCTGGGCGCCGAGGAACGCATCGTAGTCGTTCGTCGCGAATCCGAGTTGGGGGCCGAGCAGCGGGCGGTCGCCCTGCGACTTCACTTGCGCCGCCGCGGCGGTCGACACCAGCAGGAAAACCAGGACAGCCAGCGACAACCGTCGGGTCAGATCTCTCACGCTCAGGCTCCTTTTGCGCAAAAGGTGGAATTGCTCGACTAGTGCAAATCGAAGCTCACGCCGCCAACCAGCTGAAACGCACTGCCGTTCCCCAGGATCAGCCGGGCTTCGGCGTAGGGATGCAGTGGCTGCCGGCGCAGCTCGAACCCGCCCAACAGATTGAGATTCACGTCGCCGTTACTGACGCCGGCGGCGCTGAAATGCAGGTAGTTCATCCCGCCCCCGACGTAGAGCGCCCCCTGGGGGGTCGGCGGGCGGATCTTGAGATCCACGTTGAGCGCCCACAGCGTCCCGATGTCCTGGAAGTAGTAATCGAAGGACGGATAGATCTCGAACATCCGGGTCAGCGGCATCGTGGCCTGGGCGCCGAGCACGAAATCTTCCGCGTCGAAGTTGTAGCCGGCATGCGCGCCGATGCGGATCGGGTCGATGGGAGTATAGATGCCGCCGCTCGCGGTGCGCTGCTGTGCCTGGGCGCCGCCGGCCAGTACCAGGCCGGCCACGGCGAGGGCGAGCGTCTTGTGCGTCGGTTTGAACATGATGGCTCCTCTTGCAGTGGGAGGAGGGTCTCGGGTCGCGAACAATTAGTGAAGGCGGACCTGGAAAAGCAAGGGCGGCGGGCACGCAACGCGTGCCCGCCTGCTTCCGTCACCGATCGAGCGGTTATTCGACCCGGAACGGGATACCCCACTCGTTGGCACGATAATTGTCTACGGTGCCGAGCTGCAACGTGGCCGCGTCGAGCGCGTCCACGACAAACCGGTCGCGACCCGCGAAGCGCACGATCCATTCGAGCGAGAAGTCCCCGTTGCCGTCATCGGCCATGCGGATGCGGCGCCAGCGAATGCCGGTGGGATCCGCGTGCCGCACGTGCAGGAACACGAACGTGGAAGGTGAGAACGCCCCACCGGTCGTGTTCGCGACGTGCGCCTCGACCCGGACGGTGTCGCCCTCGTGAAGCCGCGGCACACGCGTATCGACCGCGATCAGCGAGTCGGGGTTCTCGACTTCGAACTGGAGCGTGTCGTTGCGGTAGACCGCCACGCGCTCGACCTGCACGGTCCGCCGGTCGGCGGCCGTGGGCTGCCACTCGAGGAGCGTGAGCGCCACCGCGCGCCATCCGTGCGGGGCCGCCCTGTCACGCACGAACACGGCCCGCTGTTGCACGCCGTCGGCGAGCGGCTTGCTGGTCGGATTGAACGTGCCGTCCGCCGACGTGTCGGCCAGGAAGATGCCCTGGAAGCTGGCGCCGCGCGTCACCCAGGCGGAATCGCCCTGGACCACGATGTTCAGGCTCACCACCGGGCGCGGGCCACCGCGCACCACGCGGACGCGGCCCCAGAAGCGCGGGGCGATCGCCGTATCCAGGACGCCGTAGCTGTCGAACGCGGGTGAGACGGCCGAGGTGCCGACGGCACCCGTATCGCCGAAATCGTCCTCGGTATACCCGGTGAGCCCCTCGTAGGCGGCCCGCACCTGGGGCTGATCGGTGTTGAGGGCGGTCGAGCTGTCGCTGCAGGCCGTCCCGACCAGCGCGACGGCGGTGAGACCGGTGAGGGCGAGAGGGAACGTGCGCATCGTGCGGCTCCTGTACAATGTGGAGTGCGGCTGCTGCCCGAGAACTGCAGCAACAGACGCCATGCACCGGCGCGCGTTAACCGCATGCGTTGGAGCGAATGCCGGTGGTGACGGGCGTCACCACCGATCAGGCCGCGACGCGACCCCCGCAGCGCGCGCAGAAGCGCGCGTCAGGTTGCACCGTCGTGCCGCACCGGGGGCAGAATCCCGGGGCCGCGGCCAGCCGGCGCCCGCACTCGGAGCAGAACTCCGCCTCGGACTCGGGGCGAGGCCCGTGGGTGGGACAGGCACGCGCGGTCGACGCACGCGGTGGCGTCGCGCCGGTGGCGCGGCGTCCGCCCTCCGTCTGGGGCTTCCCGGGCGTCTCCTGGCGCAGCGCCTGGAGGGCTTCGGCCGTGTACTTCCCCTTCAACGACTCGTAGTCGGCATCCGCCAGCTTGCCGGTCGCCCGATCGAACTCGATTTCCTTCAGCGCCCGCAGGGCGACGGTTCGCGGCGAGATATCGTCTTCCGGGTCTCCCGAGGCGTGCGTCCCGTCCGTCTCGAATGCCCCCGCAAGCGGGGGAGAGAAGATCGGGCGGAGCACAAAGAACACGCCACCCGCCGCGAGGAGAACGCCCAGGATCAACTCGAAGAGGGGATTCATGCGTCGGTGTGCTGCAGGGCGTCGCGCAACCGCTCGAGCTCGGCGGAGCTCGCCGCTGGGGGCGCTTCAGCGGTGACCGCCGGGCTCCGGGGTCCTTTGCGCACCCAGCGACGCATGACGATCAGGAGCACCGCGCCGACGGCGAGGATCAACGCCCCCGGCACGAAGTAGCCCGCCAGGTTGAAGCCGCGCTTGGGCGGCGCCATCAGGATCTCGAGCCCGTTCTCGCTGACGAATTGCGCGATGATCCCCGGCCCCGACATCCCCGCCTTGCTCATCTCGATGACGCGGCGGTGCATCTTCGGGCTCACCGGGCAGGTGAAGTCCGTGGTGCGGCAGGTGTACACGTCGAGGCCGCAGCCACACGTGCACTTCAGCTGCTTCTCGATCGCCTGGATGGCGGCGTCGTTGTCCTCGGCCGTGACCGGCTGCATCGCGGGCCCCGCGCGATTGGGATCCCACAACTTCCCGGACGGACCGGCGCTGGGCAGCGAGTCCTGCGCGGATTGCGCGATGGACCGATGGGCGGAGACCAGCCCGACGCCCAGCACACTCAGGAATCCCCGGCGATCGAGCGCGCTCACGAGGGCTTCTCCTCGGCGACGAGCTTGACGGTGTAGCCCGCCTGCTCCCGGCGCACCGATACCGCCCCGCCCCCCGGCCACATGACCACGAGACCGCCCAGCGCGATGATTATGCCCCCGTACCACACCCACCACACCAGGGGATTGATGGTGAAGCGGTAGACCGCCTGCTCAGTCCCGTTCACGACTCCCGCCAGCACGATGTAAAGATCCTCGCGCAGGTCGCTCCTGATGCCGACTTCGGTCGAGGGCTGGAAGGTGGGGTTCCCCTCGCCGTCCACGTGCTGGCGCTTTTCCGTCGTCAGCATGCCAACGCGCTTGCCGTTGCGCGCTACTTCGACCGTGGCCGCGGTCACCTGGCGGTTCAGGGCATCGAATTGCGAGACGCCCAGGTGGGTGAACGTGTAGGTCCAGCCGTAGGGGCTGCGCAGGGTCGTCGACTCACCCGGCCGGAGCGTGGCCTGTACTTCGGTCTTGAACGCCATGCCGGCAAACGCGATGAACAGGACCACGATGCCCGTGTGCACGATGTAGCCGCCGTAGCGACGCCGGTTGCGCGCGATCAGACGGCCGAAGGCCAGCGGCCACGCTTCCTGGTACTGCCGGTGGCGGGCCGAGACGCCGCGCACGAACTCCTGGACGATCGTGGTGAAGACGAAGGTGCCCAGGGTGATGGCCATGAGCGGGTAGAAGTCGCGCATGCCGACGACCAGCATGACCAACAGGGCGAACACGCACGCCGCCCCCGGCACCGCGAATTGCCGGCGCAGATTCGGCAGCGAGGACCGGCGCCAGGCGATCAGCGGACCGATGCCGGTGAACGCGAGCAGGGCGAGCCCCAGCGGGATGTTGACCTGATTGAAGAACGGGGCCTTGACCGTGATCTTCGTGCCCGTCACCGCTTCGGAGATGATGGGGAACAGCGTCCCCCACAACACCGAGAAGGCAATCCCGACGAGCAGCAGGTTATTGAAGAGGAAGGAAGCCTCGCGGCTCACCAGCGACTCGAGCGTCGATTCCGCCTGCAGCAGCGGCAGCCGCCGCGCATAGAGCCAGAAGCTCGCGACCGCGGAGATCACCAGGAACGCGCCGAAGAAATACCCCACGCTCGACTGCGTGAAGGAGTGGACCGACGCGATCACGCCGGAGCGGGTGATGAACGTGCCGAAGATCGACAGCAGCCAGGACCCGATGATGAGCGCGAGATTCCACTTCTTCAGCATTCCCCGCTTCTCCTGGATCATCACGGAGTGGAGAAACGCCGTCATCGTGAGCCAGGGGAGGAACGAGGCGTTCTCGACCGGGTCCCACGCCCAGTAGCCGCCCCACCCGAGCTCCACGTAGGCCCACCACATGCCGAGGCAGATTCCCACCGACAGGAAGAGCCACGACAGGAGCGTCCACTTGCGGATCGCCACCAGCCAGTCGACGTCGAGCCGCTTGGAGATCAGCGCGGCCATCGCGAAGGCGAACGGGATGGTGATCGAGATGTAGCCGAGGTAGAGCATGGGGGGATGGAACACCATCCCCGGGTTCTGCAGCTGCGGATTGAGGCCGCGCCCGTCGATCGGCGTGAACGGCAGGCGCTCGAACGGGTTCGAATGCCCGAACAGCATCACGCTGACGAAGAACGCCGCGACCAGGCTGGTGATCGCCCCGACGTACGGCAGGTAGATCCGGTGGCGCGGCGCCGTGAGCCACTGCGCCAGGGCGCCGAACAGCGCCAGCACGGTGGCCCAGAACAGCAGGCTGCCCTTCTGCCCCGCGTACAGCCCCGACCAGATGTAGAAAGTCGGGAGATTGCGGCTGGTGTAGGAGGCGACGTACTCGACGTTGAAGTCGTGTCGGAACAGCGCGACCTCCAACGACAGCGTCGCGACCGCCAGCGCCCCGAACATGGCGTACACCGCGTAGCGGGAGCTCGCAATGAGGTCGTTGCGCGCCCGCACACCACCCAGAAAACCGGTGATCCCGCTCCAGGCGCCCAGGAGAAAGGCCACCCAGAGCGCGAGATTGCCGAGCAGGGTCATCGTCTAGGCCTTGGGGACCGACTCGTAGCGCGAGCCGCACTTCGCCAGCACGTCGGTTGCGTGGATCACGCCGTCGCGCTGCAGGCGGCCCTCGACCACCACCTCGACACTGTCGTTGAACGTGTCCGGCGCCAACCCCTTGTAGATCACGGGGTAGGTCGCGCTCCCGTCGGTGATCCGGAAGGCGATCGTCTGCGTGGCGACGTCGCGCGTCACGCTCCCGGGCACCACGTTCGCCCCGACCTTCATGCCCACGTCGTAGAACGTGGGATCGCTGGCGAGCTTCTGCGACAGCTCGCTGGGCGTGAGGAAGTATTGCCCGGTCTCTTTGATCCCGGAGGCCATCAGGTAGCCTACCGAGCCGACGATCAGCACCGCCCCGAGGGCGAACTTCATACCAGCTTTCATGGCCTGATTATACCGCCTTTCGCTCTCGCTGCTCCAACGTCAAAACCCGTGGGAAGTATGGTAAGCTTCCATGAAGGCGAAATGAAGACGGCGTGCGGGCTTCATATAGCCCGCTCCAGGACCCAGGCCACCGCGGCCGCCGCATCCGTCACGCGGGGCAAGTCGAGCCCCGGAAAGCGATCCCGCAGCCCCACCACGGGGGTGCCGATACGCAGGGCCAGGGCGACCTCCGACAACGTCCCGTGACCGCCGCCGATGGCGATCACGGCGCGCGCCGCACGGACGATCAGGGCGTTGCGCATCTCCCCCATTCCAGTCGCGAGCGGCACGTCCACGAACGGGTTGGCTTCGTGCGGATCGGCACCCGGCAGGACGCCGATGGTCAGACCGCCGGCTTCGCGTACGCCGCGCGATACCGCTTCCATCACCCCGCCGAGCCCGCCGCACACGACCATCGCCCCCGCCACGGCGAGCCGGCGCCCGACGTCCTCGGCCAGCTCGGCTTCGGCGGCGCTGCAGGTCGACCCGCCGACGACGGCGATCAAGGGCCTCACGGGGCGGACGATCTCCCGGCCGCGGCCCACTGCTTCGCGGCCTGGACCGCGCGACGCCATTCCCCCGCGCGGGCGCGCGACGCGGCGGCCTCCGCCCCGGGATCGAAACGGTCGAAGCGGCGACCCGCGAGAAAGTCCTCGGCACGCCCCCACACGCCGGTCGCCAGCCCCGCGAGACCGGCTGCACCCAGCGCGGTCGTCTCGACCAGATCGGGGCGCGCGACGCGCACGCCCAGCAGGTCGGCCTGGAACTGCATCAACCAGTCGTTGGCGGCCGCGCCGCCGTCCACCTGCAGCTCGGTGAGCGCGAGCCCGGCGTCCGCAGTCATGGCGTCCAACACTTCCTGCGTGCTGAACGCCATCGCCTCGAGCGCCGCGCGCACGAGGTGGGCCCGTCCGGTCCCGCGGGTCAGGCCGACGATCGTCCCGCGGGCGCCGGCTTCCCAATGCGGCGCGCCCAGCCCGACGAAGGCCGGAACGAAGTAGACGCCGCCCGTGTCGGGGACCTCCCGGGCCAGCCGTTCCGACTCGGCGGCCGCGGCGAGGATCTGCAGCCCGTCGCGCAGCCACTGGATCGCCGCTCCGGCGATGAACACGCTGCCCTCCAGCGCGAAGGCCCGGGCCCCGGCGGCATCGCACGCGACCGTGCTGAGGAGCCCGTGCGCCGACGACACCGGGCGGGCGCCCGTGTTGAGCAGCAGGAAGGCGCCGGTCCCGTAGGTGTTCTTCGCCTGTCCCGCGCCCCAGCATCCCTGACCGAACAGGGCGGCCTGCTGGTCGCCGGCCACACCGGCGATGGGCAGCTCGACGCCGAGGTGTCGCGCTGCCGTCACCCCGAAGTCGCCACTCGAGGGACGCACCTCGGGCAATGCGATCCGCGGCACGCCGAACAGGGCGAGCAGGTCGTCGCTCCAAGCGCCCACGGCCAGATCGTACAGCATGGTGCGCGAAGCGTTGGTATGGTCGGTGGCGAACGTTCCTCCGGCGGTGAGCTGGAACACGAGCCACGCGTCCACCGTGCCGAAGACCGCGTCCCCGCCCTCGATGCGCGCCCGCACGTCGGGCACGTGCTCCATCAGCCATTCCATTTTGGTGGCCGAGAAGTAGGGGTCGAGCACGAGCCCGGTGCGCGCGCGGATTGCCGCGGCCTGGGGACCGGCGGCGAGGCTCGCACAGCGCGGCGCCGTGCGCCGGTCCTGCCACACGATCGCCCGGTGCAACGGACGGCCGCTCGTGCGGTCCCACACGCACACCGTCTCACGCTGATTGGTGATGCCGATGCCGGCGGGCGTGACTCGGGCCCGCGCGAGCGCTTCCCGCGCCGCCTCGAGCGTCACCCGCAGGATGTCGTCCGGATCGTGCTCGACCCATCCGGGAGACGGGAAATGCTGCGGCAGCTCGCGGTATCCACGTCCCAGCACGGCCCCGTTCTCCCCGATCACGAGCGCGGTCGAGCCGGTCGTGCCCTGATCGAGGGCGAGGATCGCCTTCACCGCTCGAAGGGCGGCTGGAGGATGCCGCAGTCGGTGACGAAGCCGGAGACCAGGCCCGCGGGCGTCACGTCGAACGCCGGATTGTAGGCCGCAACCCCCGCCGGCGCGATCGCGCGGCCGGCCAGCGTGGTCACCTCCTCGGCGGCGCGCTCCTCGATCGGGATCGCGTCGCCGTCCGCGACGCCGGCGTCGATGGTGGAGGACGGGGCGCAGCAGTAGAACGGGACGCCGTGGTGGCGCGCCAGCACGGCGAGCGGGTAGGTGCCGATCTTGTTGGCGAAGTCCCCGTTTCTGGCGATGCGATCGGCGCCGACCAGGACCAGGGTGATGCGACCGGCCCGCATGAGACTCGCCGCCACGCCGTCGGCGATGAGGGTACACGGCACGTGCGCCGCCGTCAGCTCCCAGGCGGTCAGCCGGGCGCCCTGCAGCACGGGCCGGGTCTCATCCGCGAACACGTGCACCCGCCGTCCGGCGTCATGCGCCAGGTAGATCGGCGCGAGCGCGGTCCCGATGCCGCCGGTCGCCAGCGCACCGGCATTGCAGTGGGTGAGCACGTTGGCGCCCGCGGGGATGAGGGGCAGCCCCGCTTCGCCGATGCGCTGGCACATGGCACGGTCTTCATCCCAGATCGCAGACGCTTCGGTGTGGAGGCGATCCCAGATCTCCGCACCGCCTCCGGGCGTGGTGCGAGCGACGGCGCCCATCCGTTCGAGCGCCCACCGGAGGTTGACCGCCGTCGGACGGGTGGAGGCCAGGAGCGCCGCACCCTGCTCCACGCGAGCGAGAAACTCCTCGCGGGAGGCGCCCCGCGCCTCGCGCAGGCCAGCCACGAGTCCCATCGCCGCGGCGATCCCGATCAGCGGCGCCCCGCGCACCTGCAGCGACCGGATCGCCTCGGCCATCGCCTCGATGCTCTCCACGTCGCGATGCACCAGCGCTTCGGGAAGCGCG
Organism: Gemmatimonadales bacterium; assembly: GCA_035456525.1. Classification (GTDB taxonomy): domain Bacteria; phylum Gemmatimonadota; class Gemmatimonadetes; order Gemmatimonadales; family GWC2-71-9; genus DASTHG01. The sequence goes on along the minus strand of DATICZ010000304.1, from coordinate 783 downwards.
CGCTGATCGACGATGCGGACGGCGCCGGAGGGGGCCCAGCTGATCGCGTGAACGGGCATGGGGAGAAGCTAATTGCGGATTGCGGATTGCGGATTGCGGCCGTTAGCATTGCCCCATGAACTACCAGACCCTGCTGTTCGAGACCCGCGACGGCATCGCCTTCGTCACCGTCAACCGCCCCGACAAGCTCAACGCGCTGAACGACCAGGTGATGGCCGACCTGGCCGATGCGGTAGAGCGGATCGCCACCACGCCCGACGTCCGCGGGGCGCTCATCACCGGGGCCGGCCCGAAGGCGTTCATCGCCGGCGCCGATATCGGGGACCTGTCGCGCCAGGGACCGTTCGACGGCAAGGCCCGCGCGATGCGCGGTCAGGCCGTGCTGCGCCGGTTGGAGACCTGCGGGAAGCCGGTGATCGCCGCAGTCAACGGCTACGCGCTGGGCGGCGGGTGCGAGCTGGCCATGGCGTGCCACCTGCGGATCGCCAGCGACTCGGCGAAATTCGGTCAGCCCGAGGTCAAGCTCGGGATCGCCCCGGGCTACGGCGGCACGCAACGGCTGCCGCGGCTCGTCGGCAAGGGCGTCGCGTTACAGCTGATCCTCACGGGAGAGATGATCGACGCCCAGGAAGCGTACCGGATCGGACTGGTCAACAAGGTGGTGCCGGCGGCGGAGCTGCTCGCCGAATCCGAGAAGCTGTTGCGGGGTATCCTCGCCATGGCTCCGCTCGCCGTGCGGCTGTGTCTGGAAGCGGTGGACCAGGGCCTCGAGATGACGCTGGA
>DATICZ010000303.1:0-5813 GCA_035456525.1 Gemmatimonadales bacterium | reverse complement strand
GACGACAGGCCCTGCGCATCGCTGCGCAGGCTGCGCAGCGCGTCCGTCACGCTGAGGCGCTGGATTCTCACGGTCTCCAATGTACCGTTCGCCTTGCCCCCTGTTCGCCGGCGGGCGATTCTATCGTATGCCCCTCCACCTCGTCGCGATCGCCACACTCGCCTTCACGGTCCCGGTGCCGCAGCAGGTCGACAGCACGCCGCCCGTGCCCGCCGCGGCACGGGCGAGCGACCACTTCGATCCGGTCGCCGCGACCCAGGCCTACCTCGGGACCGTTCCCGCCGACAAGGAGGCGCGCTCCGACGCCTACTTCGAGGGTGGCTACTGGCTGATCCTCTGGGGCTTCCTGATGTCGGCGGCCGTGTACCTGCTGCTACTCGTCACCGGATGGTCGGCCCGGATGCGCGATCTCGCCGAGCGGGTGACGCGTTTCACCGCGCTGCGTACGGCGCTCTACTGGGTGCAGTTCCTGATCGTCACCAGCGTGCTCGGTTTCCCTCTGGTCGTGTACGCGGGGTTCGTGCGCGAGCATGCCTACGGGCTCGCCACGCAAGGCTTCGGCTCGTGGTTCGGCGATCAGTTGAAGGGCCTGGCGGTGGGGCTCGTGTTCGGCGGCGTGTTCGCGATCGTGATCTACGCGGTGCTGCGGCACGCGACGCGCACCTGGTGGATCTGGGGCAGCGTGGTCACCGTGCTGTTCCAGATGCTTGGCGCCCTGATCGCGCCGGTCTACATCTTCCCGCTCTTCAATACCTACAAGAAGCTCGACGACCCGCGCGTGACGGCGCCGATCCTCAGTATGGCGCGCGCCAACGGCATCCCCGCGAGCGAGGTGTACGAGGTGAACGCCTCGCGGCAGTCCACGCGCGTCAGCGCCAACGTGTCGGGATTCCTCGGCACCGAGCGCATCACGCTGAACGACAATCTGCTGCGGCGGGGCTCGCTGCCCGAGATCAAGGCCGTCATGGGCCACGAGATAGGACATTACGTCCTGAACCACGTGTACAAGGGCATCCTCTTCTTCGGGGTCGTGGTCGTGATGGGCTTCGCGCTGCTGCGCTGGAGCGTGGGCCGGGTGCTCGGGCGCTGGGGGGCCGCGTGGGGGCTGCGGGGTGTGGACGACGTCGCGGCATTGCCGCTGCTCGGGTTGCTCGTCACGATCTACGGCTTCCTGCTCACCCCGATCATGAATAGCTACGTCCGGACGCAGGAGTACGAAGCCGACATCTTCGGCCTGAACGCCGCGCGAGAGCCGGACGGCATGGCCACGATCGCCCTGAAACTGGGGGAGTACCGCAAGCTCGATCCCGGCACACTCGAGGAGCTGGTGTTCTTCGATCATCCCAGCGGCCGCACGAGGATCATGGCGGCGATGCGGTGGAAGGCGGAGCACCTCGGGAGCGGAGGCACATGACAGCCCCCTCACCGCTACCTCAGCGCCCGTTCACACCACGGCGGAGACACTGCAGCCGGAGGTGGGACTATCTCCAACAACGCGCTCCGCAATATCCTCATCGGCGCCACGGTATTCGTGCTCGGCGTGATCCTCCTCGTACGTCGGGGCTCCCTGTCCGCGCTCGTTCCGAGCGATACCCCCACGCTCGCCGCGGACGCCACGACGGGTGAGCACGTCTCGTTCTTCCGGGGGGTGGGGGGCATGGACGCGCGGGTCGAAGCCGTGACCGACAGCGCCAAGGGCGCGGGGCTCTTCAAGCAGAAAGGCTGCACCGCCTGCCATCGCATCGGCGGTCAGGGGCCCATGGGGATCGGCCCCGACCTGTCGCGCATCGGCGGCACACCCTATGACGGGTTGCCCAATACGGCCGAGTTCCTCGCCAAATGGCTCGACAACCCGTCGGCGCAGAAGGCGGGCACGATGATGCCGCGCATCCCGCTCACCCCCGCCGAACGCGACGCGCTGGTCCGGTACCTCACGTCGTTGAAATAGAAAGTACTGGCCGTGGCCGCCTGGGCGCTCGTCGCGAGTCTCATCACCGCGACGAGCGCCGTTGCGCACGGGGGCGATCCCCGTCTGGGCGCCGACACCGGGCTCACCATGCTCGCCAGGGCCGGCGCGGCGACCGTCACGCTGGAAGTGCAGAGTGCGTGCTGCGGCACGAGCGGCAGCGGCCTGCTCCTGACCCACACGGGTCTCATCGCGACCAGCGCCCAGGCCGAGCAGGCGCTCCGCACGACGTACATCTTCGGCGAGTCGAACCGATCGGTCTCGGCGGGCACAACGAGCCCCCGCGCCGGCGGCATTCCAGCCGATGCGTGGGAGCTGCGCATCGAGGGCGGGCGCTATTGGTACACCGCCGCCGGCAGGGTCCGCGAGGGCGAAGCGTCGCCGGGGGTCGTCCCCCGCGAGATGCTTTCGGCGCTGGTGGCGGCGCTTCCCGAGAGCCTTCCCCCGGTCGTCCACGTGTCGGTCCTGGACGCCGCGGCGAACCGGGCCCGGGATGTCACTGTCCGGTTCGGACAACGCGAATCGCGGTCGATTCCGGTGCCTCGGGTCGGCAGTACCTGCGGCGCGAATGTCCCGACGCGGAGCGTCGCGGTCGACGTGGTCCAGGCGACGCGTCAGACGGAGACCGACATGGTATCGGTCGTGGTGCTGGCTCGCCGGCCACACGTCATCCTGGGCGGGGCCGGAGCCGGCATGACGTCGAGCCTGAAGTGCGTGGTCATCCCGGGGGTCGTTCACTGAGGGTTTTCGCGGCTGAAGCCGCGACTCGGCTATGTGTCACGTGAAGTGACGGTCGAGTTGGGTCGCGACTTGTCGCGGAGGGAGTCACGCAAACACCGCCCGGCGTGTAGAATGTCGGCATGCCGTCGCGCTCCCGCCTGGTCCCCGCCGTCCTGCTCATGCTCGCCCCGAATCGCGCCGCGGCTCAGACACCCGCTCGAGACGACGGGCAGTGGACCATGCCCGGCAAGGACTACGCGGCGACCCGCTACAGCGCGCTCGGCGCGATCACCAGCGCCAACGTCGCCCGGTTGCGCCCGGTCTGGACCTTCTCCACCGGCGTGCTGGGCGGCCACGAAGGGCAACCGCTCGTCGTGAACAACACGATGTACGTGGTGACCCCCTATCCCAACGTGCTCTACGCGTTCGACCTCACGAAAGACGGCTATCCCCTCAAGTGGAAGTACCGCCCCGACGTGAATCCTTCCGCGGTCGGCAGCGCCTGCTGTGACGCCGTGAACCGCGGCGCCGTCTTCGCGGACGGGAAGATCGTGTACAACCTGCTCGACGGGCATACGGTCGCCGTCGACGCCGCAACCGGTGCAGAGCTCTGGAAGACGCAGATCGCCGATCTCGGCCAGGGCGAAACGACGCCGATGGCCCCGCTCGTGGTGAAGAACCTGGTCTTCGTCGGGCCCTCGGGCGGCGAGTTCGGCATCCACGGCTGGCTCAAAGCACTGGACCTGAATACGGGCCGGGTCGTCTGGACCGCCTACAACGAAGGGCCGGACAGCGAAGTCCGGGCCACACCCGGTACGTTCAAGCCGTTCTACGATCGGGGGACCGATCTGGGACTCTCGAGTTGGCCGGGAGACGCCTGGAAGCGCGCCGGAGTGCCGGTGTGGGGATGGCTGTCCTACGATCCCCAGCTCGACCTCCTCTATTTCGGCACCGGGAACGCTTCGCCGTACAACCCCGAGCAACGCGCCGGCGACAACAAGTGGGCCTCGAGCGTGCTGGCCCGGCGGCCCGCCGACGGCTCGCTGATTTGGGCGTACCAGTTCACGCCGCACGAGAACTGGGACTACGACGCCAACGCCGAGATGATCCTCGTGGACTTGGATGTCGGCGGCCGGTCGAGAAAGGTGCTGGTGCACTTCGACAAGAACGGATTCGCCTACACCATCGATCGCGTCACCGGGGAGGTGCTGGTGGCCCAGCCGTTCGCACCGGTGACCTGGGCGAAGGGCGTGGACCTCGCCACCGGACGGCCCGTGCTCGACTCGACCAAGCTCACCGGGGCCTCGCGCGGCAACATCACGGGGATCTGCCCGAGCCTGGAAGGCGGCAAGAGCCCCGTGTCCGCCGGATCCTACTCGCCGCGCACGGGGCTGTTCTACGTCTCGACCAACAACCTCTGCATGGACTTTCACGCGGCGCAGGTCACCCGCATCGCCGGCACGCCCTACATCGGCGCCGCCACGCCGTACAAGCCGGGGCCCGGCGGTCATATGGGCGCGTTCATCGCCTGGGATGCGCGGACCGGACGCACCGTCTGGGAAATCCGCGAGCGCTATCCGGTGTGGAGCGGCAGTGTGACGACGGCGGGTGACGTGGTGTTCTACGGTACGCTGGACGGATGGTTCAAAGCGGCGGACGCGCGCACCGGGAAGCCCCTCTGGAAGTTCAAGGTCGGGTCCGGCGTCGTGGGGTGCCCGATCACCTACCGCGGACCCGACGGCAAGCAGTACGTCGCGGTGTACGCGGGGATCGGCGGCGACTGGTTTCTTCTGTCCGGCGACGTCCGCTCCGACGATCCCGCGGACGTACGGGCGCCCGCGGACTTCATGCCGGATATCGCCCGCCACACGAGCCAGGGCGGCATCGTATGGATCTTCGCGCTGTAGCGGGGCTCGGTCTCTTGGCGGCGGCCGCGTGTCGCGGCACCTCGCGCGATGCCGGACAGGCTCCACCATCCGTCCGATACGAGCAACACGTGGTCGCCGGCGGGGTCGCCCCGGTTGGCGCGATCCTGGCGAATCCGTTCGCCGACGACCGGGCCTCCGTGGCCGAGGGCGAGCGGACGTTCGTGGCGATGAACTGCGACGGATGTCACGGTGGGGGTGCGGCCGGCTGGGTGGGTCCGAGCCTGGTGGACGGGCGCTGGCGGTACGGCGGGACCGACGGCGCCGTGTTCCACTCCGTTTTCTACGGCCGCGCCCGCGGCATGCCGGCGTACGGCGGCGTGCTGTCTACCGACGCGATCTGGAAGATCGTCACCTACCTCCGCGCTCAGCCGCTCCCCGCCGGCGTGCCCACGGAGCGCTGGCAGTGACGGCGCGCCCGAACGCCGTGACCGATCCGACGCTGATCTGCCGCCGATCCTGGGAAGCGGACGAGCTGGTGCGTCGCTGGCCGCCGAAGTTCGCGCACCCGAACAAGAAGGTCGTCTACGATCTGGCGTGTCCGCCCGGCACGCATCACGCGGGGACCGTGACGTCCTCGCGTTGGACGGGAGGGCGGCTGCCGAGCGACGTGCCGCAGGAGCGTACGCCGGAGGTCGCGGGTCGCCCCGGGTTCTTCGACTACGCCCGAGCGGCCGCCGGCGACGCCACGGTGCACTGGCACCTCAATTTCGCGGACGCGCACCTCTTCTATGCATACGGCAGCTCCCTGTTCGCGCAGGATGAGCTCCAGACGGCCGAGCATCCCGCGCTCGGCTCGTTGCGCGAGGCGCTGCTGGCCGATGGGGACGCGGGGTGCGCCCCGCTGACCGAAGACGCCCAGGGGCCGACCCCCGTGCTCGTGCGCGGCGTGGAGCGTCGCTGCCACGTGGACACCGATGGCCTGTATGGCTACCGCTTCGCGGGGGCGCCGGTCGAGCGGCTGCGGGAAGCCACGCAGCGGCTCGATCCACCGACCGTCTCGAACATCCTCGCGATCGCGGCGCCGTCGTCGGGTCGCGGGGCCTACAAAGAGGAAGAGATCGCCCGCATCCTGCGCACGGCGTGGGCGGGCTTCGTGGCCGCCCGGGAGCAGGCCGCCGCCCCGGTGACGATTCACACCGGGTTCTGGGGATGCGGAAAGTTCGGCGGCAACCGGATCCTGATGACGGCGCTGCAGACCG
>DATICZ010000302.1:0-9956 GCA_035456525.1 Gemmatimonadales bacterium | reverse complement strand
ACTCCCGGCCGGCGGGACGCTCACGACGATCGAGAAGCACCCGGTGCACGCCGAGCTGGCGCGCCAGGCGTACGCCGAGGCCGGAGTGGCGGAGCGGGTCCGGCTGATCGAGGGCGAGGCATTGAGCGTCCTGGAGACGCTTCCGCCGGACACGGCGTTCGATGCCGTCTTCGTGGACGCCGACAAGGATCCGCTCCCGCAGTACTTCGAATGGAGCGTCCGGTTGTTGCGACCGGGAGGCCTGTTGTTGTGCGACAACGCGTTCTTCCACGGGTCGGTCGTGGACCCGAACGATCGTTCCCCCCAGGCCGAGGGCGTCCGCGCGTTCAACCGGCTGGCGGCGACCGACCGGCGTGTGGTCTCGGCCGTGATCCCCATCCGCGACGGCGTCGTGATCGGGGTGAAGGTCGCCCGATGAGCGAAGGGTGAGCGCGGGATGACCGGCCGGCGCGACTGGCTCACCGCCTTGTACGCCGCCGGCGTCACGCCCGCCTCCTTTCTTCCCGATGCGAGCGCCGGCCGCGTGGCCGACCCCGATGAGGCGCCCGCGCCGACGGTCGAGCTGGTGGAGGAGGACGAGCTGCGAGTGCACGCCCTCGTTCCTGGAGCACCTCCCGCCGCGGTCGCATTCCTCGACGGCATTCAGCAATGGAAGGTGGTCGGCTACGACGGCGTCCGGCCCATCGCCGTGGCGTATGTCGCGGCGGCGGTGCGGCAACGGGGCCGGGACGGCCGGCTGCGCACCGCGCAATGGGAAGCGCGCGAGCTGGTGCTTGCCGCGCCGGAGTCGTTGGACGACGCGCGGCGCCGCGCGATCGAGGCGTCGGGCCTGGAGGTGGTGGCCGCCGAGGCCGACGCCGCGGGGGCAGGGCAGCCGGGGCAGGCGCTCGAGACCCTGCGTCGCGAGGTGCGGCGCGCCCGTCAGACACTGGAGCGCGGGGTGGGAATGCGCGCGGTCGAACAGCTCGCCATGGATGAGTGGCTGGTCGTGGACGGGCAGCTGGCGATCTCCGCCGCCCTCGCCCGGCACCCTCGTGCCATCGGCGTGATCAAGAGCCACGGGGCCCAGTTTCTCGAAGGACGGCACCTCGAGCGCGCGCTCACCGTTCCCGCGGCGCACCGCACCAGCGTGTTCCGGGTGCACGGCGGGCACGGCCGCACCGAAGTCGATTCGTGGTACCTGCGGTTGTGGCCGTGGGAAGGGCGCGACCTGTACTACGGGTTGATCCGCGTCGAGATCGCCGCAGCACCGGATCCCGGGTCCCGGGCTCCGGGGATCAGCGGCTGGCTCTTCGCCGAGCGCGTCACCCTGGCGGCGCCCGACGCGCGCTTCGACCGGTTGCTGTATCCTATACATGACGTGGAGACCTATCTGAGAAGCCGCGCACCCGGGGATCTCCTGGCCTCACCGGCGTCCCGGCTCCCGCGCACCGGCACGTGATCGAACGACCCTCGCAGGGCCTCGGCGACCTCCCTACGGTCCCCATCGGCCGAGTCGTCGCCACCGAACAGAAGCCCGCCACGCCGCACCAGTTCCACTTCTGGACGGCGACGGAGACGAGCGTGGGCATCGGGGCGATCGTGAGGGTCGAGGGACGAGGGATGGGGGACGAGGGACGAGTGGGGGGAAGGGGGAAGGGGGAAGAGGGAAGAGTGGTCTACGGTGTGGTGACGGATGGGTTCGCGTATTCCGACCTGGCATCGCCCCTGCACGACGTGATCGGCGCCGAGGGAGATCCGGCGCGGGCGGGGCAGGCGCCCACGGCACGAGCGGAGATCCGGCTCTGGACCGCCGCGGTGCTGCGCCAGATCCCCGAGGAGCCGCTGCAGCCGGTGCCGCTGGGCGACGTGCACATGGCGAGCGACGCCGACGTGGCGCAGGCGCTGCGCATGGACGCCTACCTGCACGGCGCGCGGCCGACGGCGATTCCCGTCGGGCTCTACACCTCGGGCGGCCTCGAGTCGCCGGTCTATCTCGACGCGGATTTCCTGGTGGGACCGGAAGCCGCCCACCTGAACATCTCGGGGGTGTCCGGACTCGCGACCAAGACGAGCGCCGTGGAATTCCTGATGGGCGCGATCTTCCAGCACTTCCCCCCCCATCGGGGGTCGGTCGCCGCCGTGTGCTTCAACGTGAAAGGCCCCGACCTGCTCTTCCTGGACCAGCCGGGCGCGCTCGAGGACGAAGACCGCCGCCGCTACGCGCGGCTCGCGGTCGATCCGGCCCCGTTCGAGCGGGTGCGCTACTTCGCGCCGTTCAAGGCCGACGGCGTCAACCTGAACACGCTGCGCACCAACGCCGAGCTCGCCGGCACGGTCGAGCCGCTCGTCTGGGGGCTCACCGAGGTGCTGGACTTCGCGGAGGTGCTGCTCAACCGCGACGACATCGATGCCAAGGCCGATGCGTTCATCGATTTCCTGGCCGACCGCGTCGTGCGGCGCGACTTCGAGGACGGGTTCGGGGGCCGGCATCGCGTCGAGACCTTCGCCGATCTGGAACGGCTGTTCCGCAGCATCTTCGACGGGCTGGAGATGGCCGGTCGCGGCGACATCTGGCGGACCCACCACATCGCCACCATCCGCAAGGTGCGCAACCGTCTCGGCAACGTGTCCACGCGCTGCAAGGGGCTCGTCACCGACGACGGCCCGTCGAGCGATCTGCCGTGGGGGAAGTTCGAGGACCGCACGGTGTACGTGATCGACGTGGCCAACGTGGATCCGCTGGGACAGGATCTCGTGTTCGCGCGCGTGGTATCGGGCCTGCGTGAGCACCTGGAGCGGCGCGACCTCGGGGTGGACGCCGTCGTCGTCTTCGTGGACGAATTGAACAAGTATGCGCCGGCGGACGGCCCCGAGACCTACGTGAAGAAGATGCTGCTCGACATCTCCGAGCGCGGCCGCTACCTGGGCCTCGTGCTGTTCGGCGCCGAGCAGTTCCGTTCGCAGGTGCACCGGCGCGTCGTGGGGAACGCCGCCACGCAGGTGTTCGGCCGCATGGACGCCGACGAGCTGGCGACACCGGGGTATCAGGTCCTGTCGCCGGCCACGAAGATCAAGCTGGCCACGCTGCCGGTGGGCGAGCTGATGGTGCGCCACCCGCATTTCACCCAGCCGATCTTCGTCCGCTTCCCGCGCCCGGCGGTGCTGCGCGGGCGCGACGGGGTGGAGCGCTATCCGCCGGCCGTGGACCTGCCGTTCGAGGAGGCGGTTGTCCGGCAGCTCGCCCGGCTCGATCCCGGCCTGCGGGCGAATCAGGTGAAGGACCTGATCGCGGATCGGGACGAGTCGGACGTGCGCCGCGCGCTCGGGGCGGTGCGCCGCGAGCGGCCGGCGGATGTCCTGGCCCTGTTCCGCAAGCGGCTCGGGAGCCGCGTGGCCCCCGAGGGGGTGCGCGAGCGCGCCGCGGTCCAGCCGCTCAACCCGATCGCCGAAGAGCCGTACTGATTCCAGGGAGACCCATGCGCGTCGTGTGCCTGCTGCTCCTCGCGGTGTTCGCCTGTAAAGGCAAGGAACCTGCGCCGGTCCCGGTGACCACGAAGATCGCGCTCCGCTACCATCCGCCGGCGGGCGCCGTGTACCGCTACATGCTCGAGCAGAGCTCCCGCTTCGCACCCGACACGGTCGCCGCGACCGACTCCTCCACGCTCACGTCGATGATGCTGGTGTTTCAGCAGCGCATCGGGAACCGCGGCGCCGAAGGCGTCCTCGTGAATATGACGCTCGATTCATCCAGGGTCGCCAGTCCCATGCTGAGCCCGGAGGCGGCGACCGCGGCGGCGGGACAGTTGCGCGGCCTCAGCGTAACGGGGGTGGTGGACGACCGGCTCCGGTTCGTGCGCGCCGATTTCTCCTCGCTCGGCCGGCTTCCCATCATCGTGCGCGAGCAGGTGGAGCTCGGGATCCGGGCGGCCGCCCTGTCGTTCCCCGACGAGGCCGTGGGCACGGGCGACGGGTGGAACATCGAGACCGAGCTCCCGTTCGCCCAGCTGGCCAGCGGCTCCCCGCTCGACGTCACCAGCCGGATCACCGTGCGGAGCATCACGGTGACCCGCGGCGACACAACGGTGGAGCTCGGGGTGGAAACGGGGCTTCCGGAACGCCCGCTGGAATTCAATTTCGGGGGCCAGACGGTCTCCGTCCGGGTGCGCGGCGGGATCACCGGCAGTCAGGTGTTCTCGCTCACGCGCGGTGCCGTGGTCAACGGCACACTCGGTGGCATCGTGCGCCTGACCATCACGGGTGGATTCTTCGGCACGCAGGGAATGGTGATGCGGGTGGAGCAGCGCGCGGCGACGCGGCTGGTGGAAACACCCTGACGCACCTGAGGCTCGCGCATCTGGCGGACCTGCATCTGGGATTTCGCCAGTACGATCGGCAGACGCCTCGGGGCGCGAACCAGCGCGAGGCGGATGTGGCGCTGGCGTTCGCGCGGGCGGTGGACGATCTCCTGGAACAGCAACCCGACCTGGTGGTGTTCGCGGGCGACATCTTCCATTCGGTCCGGCCCACCAACCCGGCGATCCTGTTCCTCTTCCAGCAGCTGCAACGCATCCGCGTGGCGCTCCCCGAAACGCCTATCATCCTCCTGGCCGGCACTCACGACACCCCTCGGACCGCCGAGACCGGGAGCATCCTGAGACTGTACGAAGCCGTGGGCGCCGAAGTGGTGCTCGACACTCCCCGACGGCTGGTGTTCCCGAAGCTTGATTGCGCCGTGCTTGCCGTCCCGCATCAGGCCCTGATGAGCGCCGAACGGCCGGCGCTCCGCCCCGAACGCGGCGGTCCCACGCTCAACATCCTCCTCACCCATTTCCAGTACCAGGCCCTGGGCGAAGCCCGGGGCACGATGGAGTATGGCGGGGCGCTCCTCGGCCCCGAGGATCTGGCGCCCGCGCAATGGGACTACGTCGCCTTGGGCCACTTTCACGTTGCCCACGAGGTCTTTCCGAACGCGTGGTACTCGGGAGCGTTGGAGTACGTATCGCCCAATCCGTGGGGGCAGCTGCAGGATGAGGCCGAACGGGGCCGAGCCGGCAAGGGGTACCTGATGGTGGACCTCCCGGGAGCGCGGGTGCACTTCCGGCGGATTGCCCTGGCGCGGCAGCACATCGAGCTGGAGCCGATCCGCGGGAAGGATCTCACCGCCAAGCAGATCGACGAGAAGATCGCGGAGGCGGTGCGCACGGCGAAGCCGCCGATCGACGACAACGTCGTCCGCCAGCTCGTGTGGGACGTGGCGCGGGCCACCGCGCACGACCTCGACCATCAGGCGATCCGCGGCTACAAGGCGCGCGCGTTGCACTTCCAGCTCGACCTGCGCCGCCCCGAGGAGCGCTATCACGTCGGCGTCGGCGCGCCCGCGCGCCGGCAGACCCTGGGCGAGACGGTGCGCGATTTCCTCTCGCGCCGTCTCCTCGACGCCGACATCCCGCGCGACGAGTTCGTTGCGAGCGGGGTGGCGTATCTGGAGCGGGTGAGCGGCGGGCAGGACGCGGGGGGCGCGGGGGCGGCGTCCGCCTGATGGAGCTCAAGCGCCTGCGGCTCGAGAACTTCCGGCAGTTCGCCGAGACCGAGATCGAGTTCGGCCCCGGCATCACCGGGATCGTCGGTCCCAACGGGGCCGGGAAGACGACGCTGCTCGAGGCGATCGCCTGGGCGATCTACGGCGTCCAGGCGGTGCGGGGCGACAAGGAGTCGATCCGCCGGCACGGGGCCCCGGGCCGCTCGCGCGTGGAAGTGACGCTCGAGTTCCGGCTCGGCGCTCACGAGTACGTGGTGATCCGGGACCTCTACAGGGCCGAGCTGCGGCAGGACGGCCAGGTGGTGGCGAACTCGCTCAAGGCGGTGTCGGAGAAGCTGGGGCGGGTGCTCGGGATGTCGCACGATGAGTTCTTCAACACGTACTTCACGGGGCAGAAGGAGCTGGCCGTGATGTCGTCGCTGGGGCGCACCGAGCGGGCGGCCTTCCTGTCGCGCGTCCTGGGGTACGAACGGCTGGAGCTGGCGCAGCAGCTGGTGCGTGAAGCGCGCAACGCCATCGGGGGCGAGCTGAAGGGGCTGGAGGCGGGGTTGCCGGACCGCGGGCAGCTCGAGGCGGAGCGGACCCAGGCGGCAGCCCGGCTGACGGGCGCCCGCAAAGCGGCGGAGACGGCGCGTGCGGCGCAGAAGGCGGCCGAGCAGGGAGTCAAGCGCGAGGAGCCTCGCTGGAAGGAGTGGGAAGCGCGTCGCGACCGGGTTCGTTCGCTCGAGAGCGAGCGGGCGATGGGCGCGCACGCGGCGGACGCGGCCCGGCAGGAATTCCAGCGGCTCGACCGCGAGCTGGCCGAGGCGCTGGCGGCGCGGGCCGAGCTGGAGCGGCTGTCGGCCGATCTGGTGCCGTTGGAAGAGCGGAAGGCCGAGCTCGCCCGACTGGAGCGGCTGCAGCAGGAAGAGGCGGCGCGGCAGGCCGATCGCCGGGCCCTGGCCGAGCTGGCCCGGACCGCGGAGGTGCGCGACCGGCGCATCGCGGAGCTCGAGGGGGCCGCGGCGGCGCTCGAGGGCGTGGAGGCGGAGGCGCGCGCGCTCGCGGAACGGCTCCAGGCGCAGGAGCGGGCGGTGGAGGAGCAGCGGGCTGAATGGGCGCGCGACCGCCAGGACGCCGAGACGAAGCGGCAGCAGCTGCGCGATCAGTGGCGCGATGTGAAGGAGCAGCGCGACAAGATCGCCGAGCTGGGGCCCGAGGGAGCGTGCCCGACGTGCCAGCGGCCCCTGGGAGACGAGCACGCGGCGGTCCTGGCCTTGCTGGATCGCCAGCTCGAGGACATCGCCATCAACGGGAATTTCTTCAAGCAGCGTATGGAGCAGCTGGCGGACCCGCCGGAAGCGGTCCGTGCCGCGGAGCAGGCGCGCGATGCGGTACGCGAGGAGGCCCGGCGCGCCAGCGAGCGGGAAGGAAAGCTGCGTGCCCAGGTCGAGGAGCGGACGCTGGCGCTGACGCGCCGGGCGGCGGATGCGCGGCGCGCGTCCGAGCTCGAGGCGCGGTTGGCGGCCCGGCCCACGGGCTACGATCCGGCGCGGCACGACACGGTCCGGGCGGAGCTGGCCCGGTTGGAGCCGTTGGCGCGCGAGGCGGCGGTGCTGGATGCCCGCGCGCGGCTCGCCGAAACCCTGGTGAAGGAGGCCGAGCTGGCGGAGCAGCAGCTGTCGCGACGCGAGCAGCAGGTGAAGCAGCTCGCCGCGGCCATCGCGGCGGAGGGATTCTCCGAGGAGAAGTACCGGGCGGCCAAGGATCGCTTCGACCGCGCCACGGGAGTCCTGCGGGAGGCCGAGCTGGCGGCGGTGGAGGCCGGAGGCGCGCTGACACGCGCGGAGGACCAGGTGGCCGAAGTGGAGCGGCGGCAGAGCGAGCGGGCGGGGCGCGAGCGTCAGATCGAGGTGCTCAAAGGGCGGCGTCGCCTGCACGACGAGCTCGATCGCGCCTACTCGGAGCTGCGGGCGGAGTTGAACGCCGCGATGCGTCCCGAGATCGCCGAGCTGGCCTCGGGATTCCTCTCCGACCTGACCGACGGCCGCTACGACGCGGTGGACCTGACCGAGGACTACACGCTGACCGCCCTCGAGGACGGCGTGCCGAAGCCGGTGCTGTCGGGCGGCGAAGAGGACCTGGCCAATCTCGTGCTGCGCCTCGCGATCTCGCAGATGATCGCCGAGCGGGCCGGGCAGCCGCTGTCGCTGCTGGTGCTGGACGAAGTGTTCGGCTCGCTGGACGAATCACGCCGCCAGCACGTGCTCGGACTGTTGCGCCGTCTCGGCGACCGCTTCCCCCAGGTCATTCTCATCACCCACATCGACCAGATCCGGGAGGGGCTGGACCGCGTGATCCGCGTGGAGTACGATGGCGCGCGGGGCGTGAGCACCGCACGGGACGACACGGCGACCCTGGCTGCGGGAGGGCTGGATGCGGGCGTGGCTGCCTGAACGGCGCGTGGACGGCCCGCTGCCGGCGCGCGAAGGCGACATCGAGGCGCTGAACAAGCTGTTCGCCGAGGCGTTCACCGATCGCTACCGGCGCGATGGGCTGGCGAACGTGCGCGTGCCGCCGCTCAATCCCCGGGTGTGGACCTACGCCCTGCGCGACGCGGGTGGCGGGGCGATGCTGTGGCGCGATGAGGACGGGAAGCTCGTCGCCTTCAACGTCGCGCACCTGTGCGGCGTGGAAGGGTGGATGGGGCCGTTGGCGGTACGCGTGGACCGCCAGGGCGCGGGACTCGGCAAGACGATCGTGCGCGCCGCGACCGAGTGGCTGGTCGAGCAGGGCGTCACGACGCTCGGCCTCGAGACCATGCCGCGCACGTTCGAGAACATCGGTTTCTACGCCCACCAAGGGTTCCTTCCCGGCCACCTCACACTCACCATGACGCGCGAGCTCGCGCTGCAGCGGCGCAGCGCCGCCGCGCCGCTCCTGGCCTCCCGTCTGCAACCCGCGGCCCGGAGCGACACGCTGGCCGCGGCGCGCTCGCTCGCCGACGCGCTCGCCCCGGGATACGACTTCACGCATGAGATCGAGCTGACGGCGGAGCTGGGACTGGGCGACACGGTGCTGGTCGCCGCGGGTGACCGGCTCGACGCCTATGCACTGTGGCATTCGGCCTCGCTCGCCGCCGATCGATCCTCCGACGAGCTGCGCGTGCTCAAGCTCGCGGCCCGCCAGGCGGGCGCATTCGACGCCGTGCTCGGCGCGATCGAGGCCAGCGCCGCGCACGCCGGGCTGCGCCGCGTCGTGATCCGCTGCCAGAGTCGCTTCGACCGGGCGTTCCGCACCCTCGTCGCCCGCGGCTACCAGGTCCGCTGGACCGACCTGCGCATGCACCTCGACGGGTACCCGGAGCCGCCGGTGCCCGAGGGTGGTGGCGTGCTGTTCTCGAACTGGGAGATATGACCTCTCCCCCTGACCCCGTCTCGCCGATGCGGAGAGGGGAGACTCGGGGGAGGAGGAATGATCGCCGGCCTCGTCGTTTTCGCCGCGACCTAGCTGCTGATCGCGGTCCAGCGCCTGGGGAGTCCCCGCGCTGGTGTTGGGCCGCTCGCCGAGCCTGCCTCAGGTCGGTGTGGTCGAACCGGGCGGCTGCATCTCGCTACGACCGGTCGTCGGGGACGGCTCCGATCGTGGCTTGCGCGGACCCCGTCACGTAGATCGCGGGCGACAATCCCACCACCTCGAACCCGTGCTTCGTGCCGGGCGGCAGATCGAGCCGGTCGCCGGGACCGAGATCCACCACCTCGTCGCCGACGTACACGCGCAGGAATCCGGAGAGCACCCAGCGGGCCTCGGGAAACGGGTGCTCGTGCTGGGGGACGTTCGTCCCGGGGACCTCCGACCACCAGGCCGTCGTCATCCCCTCCTGCTGCAGGGCGGCCCGCAGGGTGGAGAGCTGCAGCGGCCCGGCGCCTTCGTCCCAGCGCTTCACCGTGAGCATGAGGTCGGAACGCTACGCCGGGCGCGGCGCGAACGCCAGCTACGTCACGACAGGAATCTCGGCGCCCCGAGGAGGATCCGCCGGGCGAAGAGCAAGACGGCCCCCACGTAGAGCAGGTGCACCCAGCCGCTCGGCACCTGCGCGACGTAGACGAGCGCACCCCAGGCGAACAGCATCGCGACAGCGGCGATCAGTGACAGATTCATGACCACGCTCCCGTGCGGTGACGGATGTCACTCCGCGCAACTGGCCTCATCGAGTTCTCATCGCCTCTTCCTTGACGTTTCCCGCCGCCCTAGTATCGTAGGGGCAGGGACGGGGAGCCACGTTATTGAGCCAACAGCTCGATCGTGGACCCAGATACTGAGACCGATGTCATGCCCCCGCGAGGGGGAAGACAGACGCCCCGGTGAGGGACCAGCCATTACTTTCGGGCTTCAATAATCCTCTCCGTTCCTGCTGTGCTCGATCGGCCGGGCCGCGCAAGCGGTGCCGGCCGTT
>DATICZ010000301.1:0-9229 GCA_035456525.1 Gemmatimonadales bacterium | reverse complement strand
ACGACCCCACGCCCTGGCCGCCGGAGCTGCCGGCGGGTGAGAATCCTCCGCCGGGCGGGATCATCGACTATTACCTCGCGGCCGATGCCTCGGGCCCGGTCACCCTCGAGATCCTCGACGCGGCCGGCGGAGTCGTTCGTGCGTACTCGAGCGCGGACCCGGTGCTGACGCACGATCCGGCGCTCGACCCGGCCGCCTACGACAAAGTGTGCCATGCGGACCCACGGGCGCCGCATTGCGCCTTGCCCCTGTACTGGCCCGCCCCACAGATGAGACTCTCGAGCCGGGCGGGCATGCACCGGTTCAGCTGGGATCTGCGTTTCGATCCGATCGGTGAGCGAACCCCACAGCCCGGAGGCGCCACCGGCGCGGTGCCGCGCCGCACTTATCCGGCAGTGAACGCCCCGTGGGCGCCGCCCGGCGCGTACGTGGTACGCCTCACGGTGAACGGCAAGCGCTTCATCCAGCCGCTCACCCTGCGGCTCGATCCGCGGGTGCGGACACCGGCGCTCGGGCTGCAACGGCTCGCTGCGTTGTCGCGCGAGATGTACGACGGTGCGCGCGCCGCGTCCGGCGCCTACGCGCAGGCCCGCGCCCTCGCGGCGCGACTGGACAGCGCGGGCGGCGCGGACGCCCTGGCGTTCAAGGCGCAGGTCGAGTCCCTGGCGCCCGCCCCGCGACCCGCTCCCCGCGGAGGGGGAGGCGGCGGCTTCTTCCGCGGGCCCGCCGGTGCGCCGACGCTGGAAACGCTCAGCGGAACCCTGCTGTCGGCCGCGATGGCGATGCAGAGCGCCGACGTCACCCCGACGGCCAGTCAGGTGGCGGCGTGTGATTCCGCCCGCGTCCGCTCCCGCGACCTGATGGGCCGCTGGAACACGCTCAAGAGCGCGGGGCTCGCCGCCATGAACGCCAAGCGCCAGGCGGCCGGCCTGCCGGCCATCGGCCTGCCCGCCGCCCCGAGGCCCTAGAGGGCGTCGCTCGCCTCCGCCCAACGAGCCAGCGCCTCGTCCAGCGCGCGCTTCGCCTGGACGAGCGCCACGCTCAGGCGGCCGGCTTCGCGCGCCCCTTCGGCCCTGCCGTCGTACAGCGCCGGGTCGGCCAGCGCGCGCTCCAACTCGCCGATCCGTGCCTCGGCCGCATGCACGGCCTGTTCGCGGACGTCGGCCTCCCGTTGCGCCGCACGCCGTGTCTCCTGGCTCTCGCGTCGCGCCGCGGCGGCCTTCCGCACCTCGGTCCGCGTGACCGGGCTCGCCCCGGGCTCCGTGCGCGCGGCCCGATCCGCGCCGGCCCGCTCGGCCTGCTGCTGTTCCCACTCCACGAAGGTCCCGGCGTAATCCTGAATCCGGTCGCCATCGAAGGCCCACACCCGGGTCGCCAGCTCCCGCAAGAAAGCCCGGTCGTGGCTCACGAGGATGACCGTGCCCTCGTATTCCTCGAGACCGTCCTCCAGCGCCTCGATGGACTCCACATCCAGGTCATTGGTCGGCTCGTCGAGCACGAGGAGGTTCGCCGGCCGCAGCGCGAGCAGCGCCAGCGCCACGCGAGCGCGCTCGCCGCCGGAAATGATCGAAGTGCTGCGCTGCACTTCGTCACCAGTAAACCCGAAGGCGCCGAGGTGACTCTGGATGTGGCCGCGCGTCCAGCGGCCCCGCACGTCCGCGACGCAATCGTAGATCGACCGGCCCTCGGGGACCTGAGCCAGGTCCTGCCGGAACCACTCCGTCACCACTCCGGCGCCCAGTCGCGCCTCCCCCGCCGCGGGGGCGCGCGCGCCGAGCAGGGTGGCGAGCAAGGTGGACTTGCCGGCCCCGTTCGGACCCACCAGCGCGATGACATCGCCGCGCCGTGCGACGGCCGAGAAGTCCCGCACCAGGGTCCGAGCTCCGACGGCCACGCGAAGCCGATCCACGACCAGGACCTGGTCTCCGCCCCGCTCGGCCTCGGCGAAGCGCACGCTCATCGCCTCACGCTCCCCCGGCGGCGTGGAGAGCCGCGGCAGCCGGGCCAACCGCGCACGGCGGCCCTTCGCCTGGGCGCTGTTTTGCCCCGCGATATTGCGCCGGATGTAGTCCTCTTCCTTGGCGATGAGCTTCCGCTGCTGCGCCACCTGGCGCTCGCGCGTCAACTGCCGTTCGGCGCGCTGCGTCACGAAGGCGCTGTAGCCGCCCCGATACGCGGTCGTCGTACGCCCGGCGACGTACAGCACGTGATCCACGGCGTCGTCGAGAAACGCGCGATCGTGGCTGATGACGATCAGCGTCTCGCCGAACTCGCCGAGATAGCGCTTGAGCCAGTCGATAGTGTCGAGGTCGAGGTGATTGGTGGGCTCGTCCAGCAGCACGAGGTCCACCGGCGCCGCCAGCTGGGCGGCGAGCCCCACCCGACTCCGTTCGCCGCCGCTGAGCGAGGCGAGCAGCCGGGTCCTGGCTTCCCCCGGGTCGAAGCCCAGTCCCTGGAGCACGGCGTCGACCCGCGCTTCGAGCTGGTAGCCACCCTCGTGGGCGAACCGCTCCTGATCGCGGCCGAAGCGCGTCAGGTCGGCCTCGGTCACCGCCTCACCCAGGTCGGCCAGGCGCTGGGCCTGATGCGCGAGGTCGTGCTCCAGATCCAGCAGGCCGCCGTAGCCGGACGCCGCGGCGTCCCAGACGGATGCGGCTCCGCCGAAGGCCCTGTTCTGGTCGAGCAGCGCGATGCGCAGGCCCGGCTCGCGCGTGACCGTCCCCCGGGCCGGCGTCAGGCTCCCGTCGATCAACCGGAGCAGCGTCGTCTTGCCGGCGCCGTTCCGGCCCACGATGCCCCAGCGCTCGCCGGCCGCGACGTTGAAGGAGACATCGCTGAAGAGCGTCGTCGCGCCAAATTCGACCGTGACGTCGGAGAAAGACAGGAGGGGCACGGAAGGAATATGGGGAGGGCGGTCAGTCCCCGCGCCCCGCGGCCAGCCCCGCCGCGCGACCCGTCGCCCAGGCCCACAGGAAGTTGTAGCCGCCGATCGGGCCGAACGCGTCGAGTACCTCGCCGCACACATACAGCCCGGGCACCTTCCGGCTCTCCATCGTCCGGGGATCGATCTCCGCCAGGCTCACGCCCCCGCCCGTCACTTCCGCCTTCGCGTAGCCACCGTGGCTGGTCCACGGCAGCTCGCAGCGCGCGAGTCCCTCCACCAGCCGGACGCGATCCGCGCGGCGGAGCTGCGACAGCTTCGTTTCGGGATCGATGCCGGCCTGGCGGACCAGCAAATCCGCCAGTCGCGCGGGCATCTCGCCGCGCACCACACCCACCACCCCGCGCGCGCCCGCCCCGTCGCCCCGCAGTGCCCGCTCCCATCCTTCGGCATCCAGCGCCGTCCACTGCGCGATGAGACGCGCCCCGCCGCTCGAGCGTACCAGCACGTGCGACACGTCCAGTACCGCCGGTCCGCTGTAGCCCCCGTGTGTGAACAGGAAGCCTCCCCGCGCCCGCGCGCTGCGCTCCGCGTCGCGCGCCACGAGCGACACGGTGAGCGACACGCCCGCCAACGCGGCGAACGGTGCGGGCTCGGCGTTGACCGGCGTGAGCGCCGCGTAGGGCTCGTGGATGGTGTGCCCCAGCTCCGCGAGCAGGGCGAGGCCGCGCCCGTCGCTGCCGGTCTTCGGGACCGACAGCCCGCCGGTCGCCACGATGACGCGGTCGGCGTCGAGCGTCCGTTCGTCCGTGCAGGCGATGCGCCACCCGCTGCCGGCGCGCGTCAGTCCCGAGACGGTGGTGGACGGCGTCCACCGCGCGCCCCGGGCGACGGCGTGCGCCAGCAGCCCGTCGCGCACATCGCGCGCCCGATGAGAGGCCGGGAACAACTTCGCCGACTCGGCCTCTTCGACGAGCGGCTGCCCGAGCATCTGCTCGAAGAACGCGCGCTGCTCGTGCAACGGCCAGGAGCGCACGATGTTGCGCAGCGTGTGCGGCGAGGAGTCGGTGACGAACCGCGTCTCGTCCACGTGGGCGGGCAGGATGTTGCAGCGGCCGCCGCCGCTGATCAGGATCTTGCGGCCGCCGTCAGGCGTGTGCTCCAGCAGCAGCGTCTCCGCGCCGCCGGATGCCGCGAAGCCGGCGGCCATCATGCCCGCCGCACCACCGCCGATCACCGCCACGCGCGTCATCGCCGGAGAATAGCCCGCGGCTGCGTCGGTCACTATGGCGCATCGCCGGCCCGGCGCTGGCGCGTGCGCTCGTTGCGCCGCATCTTCGCCCCCACCCCATGACCGTTGGAGGCAGCATGCGTCTCGCCACACTCATCCTGTTGGGATGCGCGCTCGCGGCGCCGGCCCGGGCCCAACGACCTGCCGCGCCCCCCCAGCCCACGGCCGCCGCAGCCGACCGCGACACGACCGCGAAGGCCGGGCCCATCCCGAAGGAAACGTCTTCGGTCACCGAGCACACGATCCGCATCGGCGGCCAGCTCGTGCCCTACCGCGCCACCGCGGCCACGATGCACCTGACGAACGACAAGGACGAGCCCATCGGCAGCCTCTATTACACGGCCTATACCCGCAGCGACGCACGCGACCTCTCGCAGCGGCCCCTCGCCTTCGTGTACAACGGTGGACCGGGCTCGGCCTCGGCGTGGCTGCACATGGGCGCCTTCGGCCCGCGGCGCATCGTCACCGCCGACGCGGCGCCCACCCCGCCTCCTCCCTACCAGATGGTGGACAACGCCAACAGCCTGATCGACGTCGCCGACCTGGTGTTCATCGACCCCATCGGCACCGGCTTCTCGAAGCCCGTCGGCAAGGGCACCGGGAAGGACTTCTGGGGCGTGGACGAGGATGCGCGCTCGCTCGCCCAGTTCGTATCCCAGTACGTCAGCCGCAACGGCCGCTGGTCCTCGCCCAAGTATCTCATCGGCGAAAGCTACGGCACGACCCGCTCGGCGGTCCTCGTGAACCGGCTGCAGCGCGACGGCATGGCGTTCAACGGCGTGGTGCTGATCTCGTCGGTGCTGGACTTCGAAACGCTGCTGTTCTCGCCCGGCCACGACCTGTCCTACGTCCTCTACCTGCCGAGCTACGCGGCGACGGCCGTCTACCACAAAGTGATCCCGGCGCCCGCCAACCTCGACGCGTTTCTCAGCGACGTGCGCCGCTACGCGATGGGGGACTACGCCGACGCGCTCGCCGCGGGCGCGACCCTGCCCGCGGACCGCAAAGCCGCAGTCGCCAAGCAGGTGGCGGCCTACACCGGGCTCTCCCAGGACTACCTGATGAAGGCGGGCCTGCGGGTGACCCTGCGGCAGTTCATGGCGGAGCTGCAACGCAGCCGGGGCCTCGTCACCGGACGACTCGACTCGCGCTTCACCGGACCGCTGCCCGACCTGCTGAGCGAGACCGCGCCGGGAGATCCCCAGTCGTCGGCCGTGAGCGGCGCCTTCACCGCGGCGACCAACGCCTACCTGCGCGGCGAGCTCAAGTTCGACACCCAGGATCGCTACGTGATGGGCGGCGGAGTGCAATGGAACTGGACGCGCGACGGGCAACGCGGCTGGGCCACCACGACCTACGTCGGGTCGGATCTGACGCAGGCGCTCGTCTCGAACCCCAACCTGCGCATCGAGATCGAGAACGGCTACTACGATCTCGCGACGCCGTTCGTCGCCACCGAGTACACCGTGAGCCACCTCGAGGGCCTGTCCCCCGGCCTGCGGGACAACATCACGCTCAAGTACTACGACGCGGGCCACATGATGTACCTGTACGAGCCGGAGCTCGCGAAGCTGAAGCAGAACGTGGCGCGGTTCATCTCGGGGGGCGGGCCGGCGGCGACGACGACGGCCGGCGGGGGGTCCAACTGACATGAAGGTCGGCCTGGTCGGCTTCGCGGGCTCCGGCAAGACCACGGTCTTCAACACCATGACCGGTCTCGCGGTGCCGACCGGGTTCGGCGGCGAGGTGCGCCTCGGGACGGTGAAGGTGCCGGACGAGCGCATCGACACGCTGAGCGGGATGTTCAAGCCGAAGAAGACGACGTACGCGGAAATCGTCTTCTGCGACGTCCCCGGGGAGCACGGCGCCGAGCGCAAGGGATTGTCGCGCAAGGCGCTGCAGCAGATTCGCGACCAGGAGGTCCTGTGCCTGGTGCTGCGCGCCTTTCCGAACCCCGCGCTGGAGGGGGAGCCCGACCCCGCAGGCGACCTGGAGGCGTTCCACACCGAATGCCTGCTGGCCGACCTCGATCTCGTGATGCGCCGCCTGGAGCGCGCGAAGAAGGACAAGCCCGATCCGCTCGAGCTGACCGCGTTCGAGTTGATGAAGGCGACGCTGGAGCAGGAGCTTCCCCTCCGCTCCCTCTCGGCCCAGGCGCTGCATCGCGATTACCTCAAGGCGTACAGCTTCCTCACCGACCGGCCGCTGATGATCGCGCTGAACCGCAGCGAGCAGGAAGCGACCCAGCCCATCCCCCCGGCCCTGTCCGCGCGGCTCACCCAGCTGCACGCCGCGGGACT
This sequence comes from Gemmatimonadales bacterium, assembly GCA_035456525.1. Classification (GTDB taxonomy): domain Bacteria; phylum Gemmatimonadota; class Gemmatimonadetes; order Gemmatimonadales; family GWC2-71-9; genus DASTHG01. Next base: position 2,757 of record DATICZ010000301.1, on the reverse strand, counting down.
CGTGCTGTCGGCCAGCGTGGAGGCGGAGATCGCGCAGATGGATCCCGCCGATCGTGCCGCGTTCCTCGAGGATCTGGGACTCAAGGAGTCGGCGCTGACACGGTTCATCCGGACCGCGTACGGCCTGCTCGACCTCATCTCGTTCTTCACCGTCGGTCCGGACGAAGTGCGCGCCTGGCCGATCCGTCGCGGCGCCACCGCGCGGGCCGCCGCCGGCCGGATCCACTCGGACCTGGAGCGCGGGTTCATCCGGGCCGAGGTGATCCCCTACACCGTCTTCATGCAGCACGGGTCAGAGCAGGCGGTGAAGGACGCCGGTCTGCTGCAGATCGAGGGCAAGGACTACGTCGTCGCGGACGGAGACATCCTGCACATCCGCTTCAACGTGTAGCCGGGGGAGCCCAGCCGATTCGCGTTCTTGCCGTAGTCCTTGGAAGCCTGGCCGTCGCATTCCTCGCGCTCGCCATCCCGTCATCCGAGCCTCCGCCCGGGCCGGCCCCGGCGGCCGGCGCGGCGTACGAATGGAATCGGGATGCGCAGTGGAAGAGCCTCGAGGCGGAGTACGCCCGGGTGCGCGGCGAGGACTGCCGCCGGACGCTCGTACGCTCGAACCAGGCGTTCGCGACGCTTGGTGCTACGCTGGGGGCGATCGCCACGGGGTCCGTGAGCCCCGATGCGCCGATCCTCGATTCCCTCGAGTCCGGCCTGTTCGCCCTCGCACCCGGCGTCGCCGCGTGCCCGACCGACCTGGCTCGCTACGTCGAGTTCTACGAGCGCATGCGGGAAGTCGTCAAATGGCAGTCGCGCCATTGGGACATGAAGACCCTCGCCGCCCGGCGGCGTCTGTACCGCGCCCTCTACGGCGGTCGTGCCACCGTGGAAGAGGTGATGCTGCAGCATCCCGACGACATGGTCACGCTGCTGCCCGGTGTGAAGGAGCCGTCGAGCACGCCGGCCGCCGTGGTGTACGGCGTGGAGATCCACTCGGGCGACCTGCTCGTATCGCGTGGCGGCTATCCCACCTCCGCGCTGATCGCCCGCGGCAACGACTACCCGGGCAACTTCTCGCACGTCGGGCTGGTCCACGTCGACTCGATCTCGCATGCCGTGTCGGTGATCCAGGCGCATATCGAGCGCGGCGTGGCGGTGGCGTCCGCGGAGGAGTACCTGCGCGACAAGAAGCTGCGGATCATGGTGCTGCGCGCCCGTTTCGACTTGCCTCGGATGATGGCGAATCCGATGCTGCCGCATCGCGCGGCTACCCAGGCACTCGAGCGGGCGCGGGCCGGCCACGTGCCCTACGACTTCGCGATGGACTATACCGATCCGTCCCACCTGTTCTGTTCCGAGGTCGCGTCGTGGCCGTACCGCGATCTCGGCGTGACCCTGTGGATGGGCATTTCGACCATCTCGCGGCCGGGACTGCGGCGCTGGCTCAGCGCGTTCGGGGTGCGGCACTTCGAGACGCAAGAGCCATCGGACCTGGAGTACGATCCGCAGCTCGTGGTGGTGGCGGAGTGGCGCGACCCCGAAACGCTGTTCCGGGACCACGTGGACAACGCGGTCGTCGATGCGATGCTGGAGGGGGCCGAGCGCGGCGACCGGCTCGCCTACGCCTGGTACGAGCTGCCGCTGGCGCGTCTCGCCAAGGCGTACAGCTGGGTGCTGGAGCGCTTCGACCGCGTGGGACCCGTCCCGGAAGGGATGACCGCCTCCGCGGCCCTGCGCAATCGCGCCTTCGGGATCCGGCAGCGGCGGCTCGCGGCGCGCGTGGATCAGGGGGCGGTGCTGCTCGCGCAAACGCGCGGCTATCCACCGCCCTACTGGACGCTACTCGAGCTGGCCCGCCAGGAAGCCGCCCGGCGCTGACTCAGCGCAGAAACCGCTCAGCCAGCTGCTCGAGCCGCTCGTTCTGCTCGGCGCGGGCCCGGGCCAGGATGCGCTCCACGTGCGGTCGCAGCGCCGGCTCGCCCCATCGGTAGCCCGTCGCGAGCTCGGCGCTATAGGAGTCGCCGGCGTTCGCTCCCTCGATCAGCGCCCAAGCGGCCGCGGCGTCGTAGCCCGGGTCCTCGCGTGCGGGAAGGTGATACCGGGGTTCCGGACCACCCGCGTCTTCCTTGATGAACGCTCTGGACATGGGGCGGGATGCGGCCTAGCGGAGCGGCCCCATTCCCTGAATGGCGACGGCGCGATTCGTGCCGCCCGCGAAAGTATTGCGGCGAACCATGAACTCGCCGCTGCGGCCGTCGTCGAGGACGAGCTTGTACCGATGGCCCGCTTCCAGGGTGACGAGGTGCGTGGTGGAGATCGTCCCGTGCCACTCGTTCGCGCCGGGACGTTCCATCTCCTCGATCATGACGTCGACCGACTGGGCCAGCGTGCTGCCGTCTTCCTTGTGGATTGCGCAGCGGTGAAAGGGCATGCTGCAAAGATTGCGGCATCGGCGACACCCTGCAACAACCCCGTCGCCGACTGGCGCCTTTGACCGGACCTGCCCATACTGTATCCGACCGTCGCCAGCACACGAGTCCCGGCACGAGTCTTGCGACCGAGGCCCTTACCAGAGCACATGACCATCGATCCCACCCAAGCCTACCGTCTCCTGGGGCTTGCCCCCGGCGCGTCGCTCGAAGACGTGAAGACCGCGTACCGGGACCTCGCCCAGGTGTGGCACCCCGATCGGTTCCCCGACAACGCTCGACTGCGTGAAAAGGCCGAAGTGAACCTGCGGCGCATCAACGAGGCGTACACGGTGCT
>DATICZ010000300.1:0-7872 GCA_035456525.1 Gemmatimonadales bacterium | reverse complement strand
ATGCAGACCGGTCTCCCGGTCGTCACCCAGTCGAGCGAAGACATCTTTGGTCCCGGCGTTCCCGAGCGACGGCGCCAGGAGCGCGCCGGTCAGGCCTATCCCCTGATGGACGGCCACTTCGCGATCGGCGCACTGGTCCTGCTGGGTCCGGCGATCCTGCCGGAGTCACCGCTCGCCGATCAGGTGGGCCAGCTCGTCTCGGAGCTCGGTCCCCGGCTGGCGGCTGCCCGCGCCGTACACGAGGCCGAGCAGCGGGCGGTGGTGGACCCGTTGACCGGTCTGCGGAATCGGCGCGAGTTCGAGCGGCAGATCGAATCGTTCAAGGCGAAGCAACAGGAGCGGGGCGCGGCGGGCCCGAGCGAGCCGGTGACGCTGGTGTACGCGGACCTGGACCGCTTCAAGGCGCTCAACGACGGTTTGGGGCACGCGGCCGGCGATGCGGCCCTGCGCCATTTCTCCAGCGTCCTGTCGAAACAGATCCGCGATCGAGATCTCGTGGCGCGCATTGGCGGGGAGGAATTCGCGGTGTGGCTTCCGGGAACGCCGCTGACGGAAGGCATGGAGGTGGCCGAGCGTATTCGCCGCGCCGTGGAAACGGAGGCGTGGCACTGGAACGGGTCGCGCTATCCGCTCACCGTCTCGTGCGGGGTCGCGGCGTTTCCGGAGAGCGTGGGCGACGTCAACAACCTGCGCGGCGCCGCGGACGCGGCCCTGTACCGGGCGAAGCAGGAAGGGCGGAACCGTGTGTCGCAGGCGCCGCCGTACACGCCTTGATTACGGCGCCGTGCGTCACTACGTTCGCAGTGTAGGGGGCGACAGGCTTCGACGGGTTTGGTGAGGGTGTCGCTGCGTGCCCAGGTCGTCAGTCACCTGGCTAATCAACTGGCAACACACACAAGCCAATTCTGAACTGGCTCTGGCTGCGTAAGCTTCGGCTTTCGCACCTGCGTGAGTGGCAGCCCGCCTGAGGCGGCGCTCACGTATCGCAAAATCGGGCTGGCGTGATCCGGGGCCCGAACGGATCGCGTGAGAGCTGCAAAGGGCTCGTCGCTGCCCGTGGCCGGTGAAGCGCCGGGGCAGTGAGACCTCAAAGAAGCTTCACCTACGCACGTAGTGGTGACATCGGAAGCAGACTCGGACCGGGGTTCGATTCCCCGCGCCTCCATGAACCGGGGGAAGAGGGAAGAGGGAAGGGGGAAGAGGCCCCGCACCCGTCCCGCTTCCCCTTCTTCTTTTTCTCCCAGGAGATCCTCGCGCCGTGTTCATCGGGCACTTCGCCGTCGGCTTCGCCTCCAAACGGATCGCGCCCCGGGCCTCGCTGGCACCCCTCCTGGCTGCGCCGCTCCTGGCGGATCTCCTGTGGCCCGTGTTCCTGCTGCTGGGCGTCGAGCAGGTGAGCGTCAATCCATCGGGAGGAAATCCCTTCCTGGCTCTGAGCTTCACCTCGTATCCCTGGTCACACAGTCTGCTGATGGGCGTCGTGTGGGGAGTGCTCTTCGGTGGGGCATACTATGGCGTGACGCGTTACGGGCGGGGCGCGTGGGTGATGGCGCTCGCGGTGCTGAGCCACTGGGTGCTCGACTACGTCACGCACATTCCCGACCTGCCGGTCGCCCCCGGAGACGCGACGGTGTTGGGCCTCGGCCTGTGGCGGTCACCGGCCGCCACGGTGGCGGTCGAGCTGGCGCTGTTCGTGGCTGGGGTGTGGCTCTACGCCACCGGGACGACGGCGCGGGACGGTACCGGGCGCTTCGGCTGGTGGGGGCTCGTTGCGCTCTGCCTCGCCGCGTATGCTGCGAGTCTGATGAGCCCGCCTCCTCCGAGTGTCACCGCCCTGGGGTGGACGGCGATCACTGGAAGCATCGTCACACTCTGGTTGGCCTGGTGGACCGGCCGGCATCGGACGGAGCGCAAGCAGCGCGCTCAGTCACGCGGGTTGGCGTAGGCCCTGGTGCCGGTTCGCGAGGAGGTCGCCGTCGGCCGGGCGGCCTGCGCGGCGGCGGCCGCAGGTCTGCCAACGGCCGGGGCTGCGACGCGCGGTGCGGCGGTAGTCCCGGTCCCACGCGGCGCTGCCGCACTCCATCCACCGGCTGCAGCGGCCGCCGACCCGTCCGCGCGACGTGCGGCGGGAGCGGAAGCGGTCCGGCGGACGATGCTGCGGGAGCCGGTACCGGGTGCGACGGTGGTCACAGGGGCCGCCGGCGCCACCGCAGCGGGCGCGGGGATGGGGCGACTCCGCGCCGTGGGCTGCTGCACGACGATGCGGGGAGGCTTGCGTGCCGGGGGCGGCACGACCCGTCCCGGCACGCGGCGCAGGTTCAGGGCGATCGCCGGGGGGAACGGGGCAGGAGCGGGCTCGCGTCGCATGCGCCGGAAGCGACGAAACGGGAAGAAGAAGGGCTCCTCGATCGGCGTGACGTACGTCGTCGACTCATAGGTCGATGTCTCGGTCACCGTCGTCGAGACGCTGTTGTCCTGAACGCCGCACCACGAGTCGACCAGCGTCGCGCTGGAGCAATCCACTACCGTGCCGCCCGGCGCCGCAGCGTAGCTGTGGTCGATGGCGATCGCGGAGTTGCTGATCTCCCCGTACCCCTCCGCCGAGCCACGCCTGCCGGAGTGCCGAGCGGCGAGGCAGCTGAAGCACACCGTATCCGGCTGGAGTCGCCGCGCCACCGTCGCTCCGGGCGTGCGGTACCCCGCGAGATCGTAGTTGTAGGCTTCGCCGTTCGCGATCCGGTCGGCGATGTCCAGCAGCGCCGCGAACGGGTTTCCCGCCGTCGGTTGCAGCAGCAGTGCGTGCTCGTAGTCCCAGCCGCTGCCCGTCGCGAGTCCCTCGAACCGGAAGGGTGTCCGCGCGCTTGCCCGCACCGCGAGGATGGTCCCGATTCCCGGCCCCGGAACCCGGAACGTCAGCCCTTCCTCGATCCCCCCGACGGCGAAGGTCTCCCCGCCCGGCACGAGGTCGGACGCCGTCGGGCTGCGCGGAAACAGCACGCGGATGCGGCCGGACGGGTCGACGTGCAGGACGACGAGGTGACTGGTGTCGCGCAGCGCGACGTAGACCTGCGCCGCGTCGCCCACGGACGGGGTCGAGTCGGGGAGCCAGACGCGGACCGGGGGCGTGTCGAGGCGAGGGGCGCGGGCAGGCGCGGCCCCGGTCTGGGCCAGAAGCGCGAGTGTGATTGCCAGGTGGACCGTCATGAGCTCTCGTCGTACTGTACCCCCTCCGGCAGAAATCGGTCAAGGGGAACGAGAACCGGACATGACGCGCGAGGACTACGAGGCGCTGGTGCAACGTCTGGAAGGGTACGCACGGGCCCATCCGGATCGCTACGCCGTGCGGGTCGGTGTGCTGGCCGGCCTCGGATACGTGTACGTGTGGCTGGTACTGGCCATCGCCACCGGCCTGCTCGCGTGGCTCGTCCGGGTCGAGGTCCGAGGCGAATTCGGAGGCGCCGGGATGATCCGGCTCACGGTGGCGCTGGTGTTGTTCGTCTACACGATTCTGCGGGCGCTGTGGGTACGATTCGAGGCGCCGGCCGGGATCGTCGTCGGGCGGCACGACGCGCCGGAGCTGATGGCTCTGGTGGACGAGCTGGTGACGGCGGTGCAGGCTCCGGCGTTCGATCAGGTCGTGGTGAGCGACGATTTCAACGCCGCCGTTTCGCAGCAGCCGCGCTTCGGTCTGGTCGGCGGCTACCGGAGTTACCTGATCGTCGGGCTCCCGCTGGCGCACGGCTTGACGGCCGAGGAGTTCCGCGCGGTGCTGGCGCACGAAGTGGGTCATCTCTCCCGTGCCCACGGCCGGTTCGGCGCCTGGATCTACCGGGTGCGGGTGATGTGGGTTCGTCTGACCGGACAGCTGCAGGCGCAACGCACCTGGGGCGCGTGGCCCTTCGAGTGGTTCCTGAAACGCTGGAGTCCCTACTTCAACGCGTATTCCTTCGTTCTCGCCCGCGCGCAGGAATACGAGGCAGACCGGTTCGCGGCGCGGGTGGGCGGCGCCGACGCGCTGGGGCGGGCGCTGGCCAGGCTGGAGGTCGCCGGCAGCTGGCTCGAGCCACGGTTCTGGGGAGGCGTGCGCCGTCGACTCGCGCGGGCCGACGAGCCGCCCGTCGGCGTGATCGGGGAGTTGTCGCACGCGGTGCGGGGGGCGATTCCGCCGGATCAAACGACGCGCTGGCTCAAGCAGGCGCTCGCCCGGCGGACCGATGTGACGGATACGCACCCAAGTCTCTCCGAGCGACTGCGAGCGATGGGGGTCGGGACGGACGTCGCGACAGCCGCGACGGTGGCGCCGCCACGGGCGGGCGCTTCCGCGGCGGACCGGTACTTCGGTGACAGCGTCGATCGGCTGGCGACCCTGCTCGATGCGCAATGGCGTACGGCGGTACGCAGTGCTTGGGCAGTCGGACACGAGGAGGCGGTGCGCAAGAGCACCAGGCTGGGGGAACTCGAGCGACGGGCAGCCGCGGGACCGCTCGATGTGGCGCTCCAGTGGGAGCGATGCGAGCTGACGCTCGAGTTGCAGGAGGAGCAATCCGCGGAGCCGTTGCTGCGCGACCTGCTCCGCGCGGCGCCGGAGCATCCCTTCGCGAACCTCGCCCTGGGTCGCCTGCTGCTGGATCGGGATGACGAGGCGGGGCTGGCGCTGGTGGGCCTCGCCATGGAGCGGCATCCCGCCTGCCGAACGCAGGCGTACGAGCTGCTGATCGCCTACTACGAGCGGCAGGGCCGCTGGGAGGAGGCGGAACGCCAGCGGCGGCGGGCCTGGTCGCACGGGGATCAGCTGGCGTTGGCCGAGGTCGAACGGCAAGGGGTCAGCAGCTCCGATTCGTTCATGGCGCATGAGCTCGGGCCCGAGGAGGCAAGGCGCATCGCCGAGCACCTCACGGCCTTCGCGGAAATCGCGGAGGCCTATCTGGTGCAGAAAGAGGTCCGCCATTTCACCGACATGCCGCTGTACGTGCTCGGTGTACGATTGCGGAGTCCCTGGTACCGCTACCAATCGACCCGGTGGACCGCGGGTGTCCTGCAGCGGATCGCGACGCAGGTCCCGTTCTCCGGACAGTGGTTCGTCGTGTCGCTGGGTCCGGAGACGCGGCGGATCGAGAAGAGGATCAAACGGATCGGGGGCGCGCGCCTGCTGCCGCGCTGAGGTGCGCGGCCTGCCGTACGGTCGCGAAATGGATGTCGACCGTGTCGTGGAGGTCCCTTCCGTATCCACCCGCCATCGTGACCGCTACGGGCACTCCCTTCTTGAGAAGCGTGCCCAGCACGGTGCGGTCGCGCTCCTCCAGTCCGTCCTTCGTGAGCCCCAGGCGCCCCAACCGGTCGCCCACATGCGGATCCGCCCCGGACACGTAGATCGCGAGGTCGGGACGGGATGTGGCGATTGCGCGAGGCAGTGCGTCTGCCAGGCGGTCGAGGTAGCGTGCGTCGCCACTGCCGTCGGGGAGCGGGACGGCGAGGTCGGCGGGCTGCTTCCGGAACGGATAGTTCTTCTCGGCGAAGAGGTCGAGCGTGAACACGCGCTCGTCTCCTGCGAAGATGGCGGCGGTCCCGTTTCCCTGATGGACGTCGCAATCCACGATCAGGACCCGCCGGGCGAGCGCTTCGGCCTGGAGCGTCCGCGCCGTCACGGCGGCGTCGTTGAAGACGCAGAAGCCCTCGCCGTGGTCGGGGAAGGCGTGGTGCGTTCCGCCGGCGAGGTTCACCGCGAGGCCGTCGACGAGGGCCTGGCGAGCGGCGGCGAGGGTCGCTCCCACGGAGCGGCGGGCGCGCTCCACCATCCCGGGCGACCAGGGGAACCCGATGGCGCGGCGCGCGGCCGGATCCAGGGTGCCTGACGACACCCTCCTGACGTAGTCCGGCGTGTGCACGCGCTCGAGGTCGTGGTCGGCGGCCGCGGCGGGAACTTCGAGGGACGCCAGCCGCGCTGCTGCAACCCGGGCGCGCAGCATCCCGTACTTCGCCATCGGAAAGCGGTGGCCGTCCGGGAGCGGAAGCACGAACTGGTCCGTGTAGTAGGCTTTCACTTCCGGGCGTATATTGGGGCCCCGACGGCGCGTCGGGAATCCCCGGCGGCCGACGTTCAATCCCCTGCGTGGAGGGTCGGATGGGCGCTTTGCTGGATCTGTTCCGGGTGCTGTTCTCCCCAACGGAAGTGTTCGAGCGGGTGCGAGAGCGTCCGAAATTCCTGGTGCCGGCACTCGGCGTCGCCGCGATCGTGACCATCCTGAGCTACCTCATGATGCCGTTCACGCAGGCCGCCATGGCATCCCGCATGGCGGAGATCGCGCAGCAGAATCCGGCCGCCGCGGCACAGGCAGCCAAGTTCCAATCGATCGGCCTCGTCTTCGCGCCGATCACCGTGTTCATCGTGCTGCTGGTCATCGCGGGGCTTCTGTGGCTCCTCGTCATGCTGCTCGCCGGGGGTGAAGCGAAGTACAAGACGCTGCTGAGCGTCACGACCTACACGGCGCTGCCGTCGATGCTGCTGCAGGCGGCGGGACTCCTCGTCTTGAAGATGAAGGGCGTCGAGGCGGTCAGCTCGATGGAGGATCTGCGGCCGCCGCTGGGCCTCAACCTGCTGGCGCCCGACGCCACGGGGTTCATGGGCGCGATCCTCGCGGGGATCAACCCCTTCGCGATCTGGAGCATGGTGCTGACGGCGATCGGGATCGCCGTGACGCACAAGACCTCCAAAGGCGCGGCGTACACCGTGGCGATCGTCGCGATGCTGCTCGGCCTCCTGATCGGCGCCGCGTTCGCAGGTCTGGGAAACCGGGGCGCCGGCTGAGGGCTAGACCGTCGCCTTGGTGCGATTGATGACGCCCGCCTCCTCGAGGGCCGCCTGGGCCGCGGCGAGGCGGGCGATCGGCACCCGGAACGGGGAGCACGAGACGTAGTTGAGCCCGGCGTGGTGGCAGAACTTCACCGACGACGGGTCACCGCCGTGCTCCCCGCAGATGCCCACTTTCAGGTCGTTGCGCGTGCCGCGTCCCAGCTTGACCCCCAGTTCCACCAGCCGGCCGACGCCGTCCTGGTCCAGGACCTGGAACGGATCGTCTTTCAGGATCCCGGTCTCCACGTAAAACGGCAGGAAGCGACCGGCATCGTCGCGTGAGAGGCCGAAGGTCGTCTGCGTGAGGTCGTTGGTGCCGAACGAGAAGAACTCGGCTTCCCGGGCGATCTCGTCGGCGGTGAGCGCCGCGCGCGGCAGCTCGATCATCGTGCCGACGAGGTACGGCACGGCGTGCCCCTGGGCGTGAAACACCTCCTGCGCCACGCGACGCACGATGGCCGCCTGACGGCGCAGCTCCTCGGCCACGGCGACCAGCGGGATCATCACCTCGACGACCACTTTCTTGCCGCGCGCGACCGCGCGGCACGCCGCCTCGAAGATCGCCCGCGCCTGCATCTCCGTGATCTCGGGGTAGGTGATGCCCAGCCGGCAGCCGCGGTGGCCCAGCATCGGATTCGCTTCGTGGAGGCCTTCGACCAGCGCCTTCAGCTTCGCGAGCGGCAGCTTCATGGCCTTGGCGAGGGCAGTCTGCTCCTCCCGGCCGTGTGGAAGGAATTCGTGGAGCGGAGGATCCAGCAGCCGGATGGTGACCGGATACCCGACCATCGCCTCGAAGATGCCCTCGAAGTCGGCCCGCTGCATCGGCAGCAGCTTGGCGAGCGCCCGGCGGCGGCCGGCCTCGTCGGGAGCGACGATCATCTCGCGCATCGCCGTGATGCGGTCGCCTTCGAAGAACATGTGCTCGGTGCGGCACAAGCCGATGCCCTGCGCGCCGAAGCGTCGGGCGACCTGCGCGTCGCGCGGGATGTCAGCGTTGGCGCGCACGCCCAGTTTGCGGAATT
>DATICZ010000299.1:0-3416 GCA_035456525.1 Gemmatimonadales bacterium | reverse complement strand
TTCTGGAGCGTGCCGATCGCGGTCGGCGTCCCCGCCACGCGCAGCGCTTCCACCGCGGTCATCCGCAACGCCGACGGCTTGCGGCCGAACAACCGCCCCGACGGCTGGGCGATCTTGATCAGCGCCTGCACCGCGTCGGGGCTGCCGATGCGGCCCAGTGCCAGCACCAGCTCCCGCACCACCTCGGGGTCCTTCTCTTCCTCCAGCGCCACGACCAGCGGCATCGCCAGCGCGCTGGCCTTCCGGCCGCCCACGCCCAGGGCGGCCTGGCGGCGCACCTCCGAGGAGCGGTCGCGCAGCACGCGGCGCAACGGCTCCGCCGCGCCGCGCGTGCCGATCTTGGCGAGCGCCAGCGCCACCTGCTTGCGGACCCGCTCGTCGGGATGATCGAGCTGCTTGGCGAGCGCGGGCACCGCCGCTTCCAATCCCAGCTCGCCCACAATGTCCGCCACGTTGCGCACCACGAACCACTGGGGGTGGCCCAGCATGTGGACGAGCTGGTCCTGCCCCTCCTTCATTTGAATGAGGGCGTTGAACACGCCGCGCCGCTCGGTGACCGTGTTCGAGGTCGACAGCAGCTCGAGCAGCACTTCCATCCCGTCGGGGCCGGCGCGCTGCAGCACCATGGCCGCGGCGTCCTCGAGGTGGGGGACCAGGACGAGTTTGCTGAGACTGTCCAGCATGGTGCGCGTGATCATGCGGCGCAACGCGATGCCGTACTGCCGGCGCACGGCCGCATCCTCTACGCCCCGCTCGACGCGCACGACGTTGTACACGACCTGGATCGCGGCTTCCACTTTCCCCTGCCGCATCGCGCTCTCGACCTGGCGCGTCAGCACCGTCAACGTCTCTCCCACGGTCGGGGCCTGCGGGTCGCGTTCCAGGGCCGCGAGCAGGTCGGTCGTGTCCTTGGAGAGCGCCTCACGGAGGGCGAAGGTCGGCGACGCGGCTTCGCGCGCAATCTCGGGCTGCGTGGCCGGTTCCACGGCCTCGTCGGACGAGATGGACACGGGAGGGGGCGTGATGGCCGCGGCCGAAGGCCGGAACGTCGGCGCCTGTGGCAACGGCGGCGGAGGGGGCGGCGGCGGTGGCGGTCGGGGCGGGAGGTTCGCCGGCAGCGGCGGGATGCTCTCCTGCGGCGGCGGCGCGACGCCCTCGACATGCGTGGCGGGGAGCTCGGGCTGCCCGCCCGACTCGCGCGGGACGACATCCCCGTGCGGCGTGCCGGCATCAGGACTCGGCAGCGCCACCGATGGGGGTGCAAGGTTCTGCTCGACCTGCTCCACACCCTCCGCCCCGGCGATCGGCGTGCTCCGGAGGTCCCGCACCGGCTCGCCCCGCAGCACCCCGCGAGTACCCATGTCGGCGGTTCCGCCGGGGCCCTCGGCTCCTCCCGGCTCCCCGGCTTCCTCCGGCTCTCCCCGCCGGGACGGCACCTCCGCAGGCGCCTCCTCGGGCTCATCGAGCGCCGCCAGCACCACCGAGACGCGGCTGGCGCCTGAAGCACGCAACCGGGAGACGATGTTCACGGAAGCTCCCGGCTGGTCCGCCAGCGCCCGCAGCAGCTCGAACAGGTGCGCCACGGGCGCGTCAGCGGGAATCATGATCTCCGTAACCCCGTGCAGCACCATGCGCTGCACCAACGGCTGGAACTCCGGGGCCGTCACCGCCTCTCCGTTGACCTGTAGCACGTCGTCCACGACGCGCGCGGCGACACCGCTTTCCTTGAGCAAGCCGACCAGAATCCGGAACTCCCGCTTCTGCTCTTCCTTCTTGGCGGGGTCCCGAAACAGGTCGACGGCGCGCGCCAGGTGAGTGGCGAAAACGACCGGATTGACCATGAGCGGTTAAGTGAATCTAGGACAAGGTACTAGGTGCTGCAACGCTGAACGAGGGCATTCGCGACCTCTGCCTCCCGCACGGGACAGCCCGGCAGCCCCAACGCCTGCGAGAGCCGCGCCAGGGGCGGCGCCACGAGTCCCAACGCTTCCAACGGCTTGGCCTCCGCAAGAAAAGGGCCCAGGGCCGCGTCGCGCGCCAACCGCCCCTGCTCCAGCACCAGCGCGCGCTGGAGCGTTTCGGCGGCGAAGCCCAGATCGTGGGTGACCACGAGCAGCGCCGTCCCGCCGTCGGCTCGGGCCGCGAGCGCCTCGGCCACGCGTGCCCGTGATCGCCGATCGAGTCCCGCCGTCGGCTCGTCCAGCACGAGCAGCATGGGCTCGAGCGCCAATGCGCCGGCCAGCGCCGCCAGTCTGCGCCAGGGCGGGGGCAGATCATACGGATGCTCCGCCGCCACCTCGAGCAGTCCGAGGCTCTCCAATGCGCGCCGGACGCGCTCGGCCGTCTCCGGCGCCGGAATGCCCGTGACGCGCGGCCCTAACGCGACGTCGTCGGCGACCGTGCGGGCGAACAGCTGCTGGTCGGCATGCTGGAACAGCGAGCCCACCCGGCGCGCCAGCTCGTCCGGCCGCCGTGCCGCGGCGTCCCAGTCACCCACGCGGACCGTGCCCGCCGCCGGATGGAGCAGTCCGGTAACGAGGCGCAACAGCGTCGACTTCCCCGCGCCGTTGCGCCCCAGCAGCGCGACGCGCTCACCCGGTGCAATGGTGAAGGAAACGTCGGTGAGCGCCGCCCGTCCCGCGTAGTCGAAGGAGACATTCTCGAACGCGAGCGCGTCAGTCACGGCACGCGCTCCAGCGCTTCTTGAACGGTAAGTGGTGGCGGCCCGGCGAGCCCCGCTCGCCGCCACACGCCGGCGACGGCGGTGCTCCCCGGCCCGCCCTCCGCATCCGACCAGAGGGACTCGTCGGCCAGGACCACACGAGACTCTCCCACCGCGCGCACCCGGCCGCCCGCCAGCCACACGACCCGGTCGGCGGCGTCGGGGAGCGCGTCCAGGTCGCTCGTGGCGACCACCACCGCCGTGCCTTCCGCCGCGAGCTCCCGGACCAGCCGCCACACCAGGAGGGCACCGCCGGGATCGAGCTCGGCGGTAGGCTCGTCGAGCAGCAGCACCTCGGGTTGCATCGCGAGGATGCCGGCGAGGATGACCCGCTGCAGCTCGCCACCGGAGAGCGTCGCGGGATCGCGCGACTCGAGGTGGACCGCGTCCACTCGCTCGAGTGCGCGGTGCACCGCTGTGCCGATGCGCTCGCGCGGCCAGCCGAGGTTCGCCGGCCCGAAGGCGACTTCGTCCTGGACGGTGAACGCCATGCCCGAAGCTTGCGTCCACGGCGTCGGCAGGAGCAGCGCGCAGTGACCCGCCCGCGTCACCGTGCCGGTGAGTGTGCCGCCCAGGACGCGCGGCACGAGATCGGCCGCGACGAGCAACAAGGTGGACGCGCCGGCGCCCGTGTTGCCGATCACGCCCACGACCTCACCGCGTTCGACGGTGAGCGTGACGTCCGCGAGCGCCG
>DATICZ010000298.1:0-4506 GCA_035456525.1 Gemmatimonadales bacterium | reverse complement strand
CGCTCCGCGACCGCCCGCACCACGATCAGCCGCGGTCCCAGATCGGGCCATGCCGCGATCGCGCGCTCCACCTGTGCCGCCATCATGATCCGCTCCGCGGCACCGTGGGCCCGTACCAGCGCAGGCGGAAAGCGGGGCGTCGGGGACGTCGGCTCCGGCTCGTCGAATCCGGCCCCCACGTGCACGGCCACGACCAAATCGGACCGTATCGTCCTGGCCGCCTCGAGCGGCAGCACGGCCCGAAGGCCGCCGTCGGCGTAGCGCCGCCGCTCGATCACCGCCGGCGGGTAATACAGCGGCAACGCGCACGATGCATAGAGCGCCTCATGCAAGCCCGCTTTTCGCTCCCCGCTCCCCGCTCCGAACAACACCGACTCTCCTGAGTCCAGATCCGTCGCGGTAACCGTCAGTGGCGTCGCCAGGTCCTCGAACGCCCTGGCCGGCACCAGCTGCTCGATCAACGCCCGCAGCGGGCCGGGCTTGAGCAGGTGGTCGGCGAACACACCCTTGGCAACGGAGACCAGGTCGAGCACGGCGATCTTTTCACGTGACGGCTGGAGCAGCGCGGTGGCCAGCGCTTCGTGCGTGACCCCGCTGGCGAGCGCCGCCGCCATGACCGCGCCGAACGAGGTGCCGACATAATGCATCGGGGTGATCCCGGCCTCGGCCAGCGCGCGCCGGGCGCCGACGTGAGCCACGGACTTGGCGCCGCCGCCCCCGAAGACCGCCACAACCCTCACGGCCCCATCCTCCGGGGAGCGGGGAGCGGAGAGCGGTCGGAGGCGCCGGTCACCGGAGGGACGGCGCGCGCCGTCTCAGACCGCTCCCCCCTCCCCGCTCCATGCGTCCTCAGTCTCCACGGCCCTGGTCGTATCTCCTGTCCATCACCCTGCTCGCCCGTCGCTGCGCCGCGCTGTCGTAGCGTCGCTTCTCATCCGACGTCTGCGGCACGATGGCCGGCACGGGAGTCGGCTGCCCGTTTGCGTCCAGCGCTACGTAGGTCACGTAACACGAGTTGGTGTGCCGCTTCTCGCCCGTGAGCACGTTCTCCGAGACGAGCTTCACCCCCACCTCCATCGAGGTGTGGCCCGCGAAGTTCACACGGCCGTAGGCCGTCACCAGCTCCCCCACGTGGATCGGCTCCTTGAAGTCCACCTTGTCCACCGACACGGTGACGCACTGGTGGCGCGAGTGGCGCATGGCGCACACCGCCGCGACCCGGTCCACCAGCGACAGGATCACGCCGCCGAACACGTTCCCCATGAGGTTGGCGTGGTGCGGCATCATCAGCTCCGCCATCACCGCCTCGGATTCACTCGGGTGCCGTCCGTCCATCGATCGCCCACTGGTTTGGGAGAGCTCGCCGATCGCCGTATGTGAGGAGGTGACGATCGCGCGATGGGAATAATGGGGGCAGGACGCGCAATGCGGAATGAGCGCGCCGGCCGTATCTTTTGCGCGCGCCGACCCACGGCACCAATCCGACATCCTGGACTCGATGCCTCCTCATTCCAACGACCTGCTCGGCGCGCAGCTCCCGCTCGTCAGCCTGCTGCCCTTCGCCGCTCTGCTCGCGGGGATAGCGGTGATCCCGCTCTTCGCCCCCCGCTGGTGGCATTCGAATCGCAACAAGGCGATCCTGGCCCTGCTGGTCTCGCTGCCCGTCCTGTGGCACCTGGGCATCCACCTGGGTGAGCCCGGCCGCGCGGTGCTGGCGGACAAGCTCGCCGACTACCTCGCGTTCATCGTGGTGATCGGCGCGCTGTTCGCCATCACGGGGGGCATCCACATCCAGGGATCGTTCTCCGGAACGCCGCTTGTGAACACGGGGATGCTGGGCATCGGTGCCGTGCTCGCCAACCTGCTGGGCACCACGGGTGCGTCGGTGCTGCTCATCCGGCCGCTGCTCCGCGCCAACCGGCCCCGGCGGCACACGGCGCACATCGTGGTGTTCTTCATCTTCGTGGTGGCGAACTGCGGCGGATTGCTGACTCCCATCGGCGACCCACCCCTCCTGCTCGGCTTCTTGAGGGGTGTCCCCTTCGAGTGGACGCTCCGGCTGTGGCCGCAGTGGCTCGCCGCGACGCTCGCGCTGCTCTTGGTCTTCAATGTGTGGGACCAGCGGGCGCTCGATCGCGAGGAGCAGGAGCGGCCCGGCTCGCTGCTCGAGCGGGTGATGCAGCACGAGCCGCTGCGAGTGCGCGGCACGACGTCCATGGCCGCCCTGGTGGGCGTCCTCGTGACGATCATCTCCGCCGGCCGCGCCGCCGCGGCGGGCCACCCCTGGCTGCCGGGTGCCCGGGAAATCGTCGTCGCCGTCCTCGCCGGCGTCGCCTACCTGGGGTCGCGCGAGCATCGGCAGCGCAACCAGTTCGGCTTCGCGCCGATGATCGAGGTCGCGGTGCTGTTCGCGGGGATCTTCATCACCATGGCCCCGGCCCTGGAGCTGCTGAACGCCTGGAGCCAGGGCGCGCGGACCGTGGCGGGCGTGGGCTTCGGGATCACCCACCCATGGCAGTTCTTCTGGGCGACCGGCGCGCTGTCGAGCGTGCTCGACAACGCCCCCACCTATCTCGTGTTCGTTGCCAGTGCGGCCGGGCTCCAGGGCATCCCCGCGCAGGGCCCGTTCATCGGCGCACTGGCGCAGGATCCGGCGCTCGCCCGGCTCCTGGCCGCGATCGCCACGGGCGCCGTGTTCATGGGCGCGAATACCTACATCGGAAACGCGCCCAACTTCATGGTGAAAGCCATCGCCGAAGAAAACGGCATCAAGATGCCGTCGTTCTTTGGCTACATGGCCTACAGCGGTGGGATCCTGCTGCCGATCTTCGTGGCGCTGACGTTCCTGTTCTTCCGCGGCTGAGGCGTCCGGCGGTCAATAGTCCACCGGTCTCAGGTAGAACTCGCCGATCGCCGTCTGCGACAGCACGGCGACCGTCGGCAGCCGCCGCTTCCAGTGGGTGGACTCGAGTCGCCGGTGCACGAGCTCCACGACCTTCGCGTCGAAGCCCCGGGCGACCAGCTCCTCCGGGCCATAGCCGCGGATCAGGTGGTAGAGAATCGGATCCGCCTGCTGGTAGGTGAAGCCGTAGTCGCGCTCGGTCATCTGCCCCGGTACGAGGTCGGGCGTGGCGGGCTTGGCGAGAATCTCCTCGGGCACTCCCACGTGACGCGCCAGCGCCCACACCTGCGTCTTGAAGAGATCGCCCAGCGGGTTCACGGGGGGCGAATCGTCGGCGTGCCAGGTGAAGTAGCCGAGCAGCCGCTCCGACTTGTTTCCGGTGCCGAGCGGCAGGGCGTCGTGTTTCGCCGAAAGATCGAACAACACGATCATCCGCTCCCGCGCCATCACATTGCCCGCCCGAGTCGGCGTGGTGTCCGCGACCGACGACAGATAACCGTCTACCGCCTTTGTGATGTCCACCGTGACCGATGGAATGCCGAGCGTGTCGATCACGAGCTGGGCGTGCGACAGACTCTCGGGACTCGACGTGCGGTACGGCATCCTGACGCCGATCACGTTTTCCTTGCCGAGCGCTTCGGCGGCGAGGAACGCCGTGAGCGAGGAGTCCACGCCGCCCGAGATCCCCACGATCCCCCTCTTGAACCCGCGCCGCCGGACGACTTCGTCCTTCAGGAAACTGACGAGCCACTTCCGCACCAACGAGCAATCGATGGCAAGCGGGTCGTCCTCGCCTGCGGCGCGACGGAAGACGTGGACGGCAGGGGACGAGGGACGAGGGACGGGGGACGGGTGGGTCTTGGCGGGCCGCGCTGCATCGAACTTCACTTTCGTCAGACTACTCGTCCCCCGTCCCCCGTCCCTCGTCCCTAGTCCTTTGACCAGGATCGGCAGCGCGCTCTGGAGGTCGGCCAGGAGCGGCGCATCCGCCCGCGCGTGGGTGAGCTGCTCCAGATCGAGCTCGGCCACGACCAGCCCCTCCTCGAACAGCGGCCCTCGCACCACGAGGTTTCCCATCGGATCGAAGACGACGGAAGCGCCGGGGAAGCCTTTCCCGCCCTCGAACCCCACCAGGTTGGCGAGCACGACGTAGAGGCCGTGCTCTTCGGCCAGGCCGCGCACCACGCGCTCCCACCGCACCATGCTCGCGGGCAGCCACATCCCCTCTTCGTCCACTCCCGTGCCACGCGCCGGAGAGGCACTCGGCACGAGGATCACCTGCGCGCCCTCCAGCGCCGCGATCGTGCCGGCGAGCGAATGCCACGCGTCCTCGCAGATCAGGATCGCCGCCCGTCCTCCCCAGCCGGTCTCGAAGGCCCGCACGCCGTCTTGCCCGCGATCCACGAAGCGCTCCTCGTCGAACACGCCGTAGGTGGGGAGGAAGACCTTGCGGTGCACGTGGCGGACTTCCGAGGCCTGCCCCCCGAGGCTGGCGTACAGGCAGGAATTGTAGAAGTGGTTCCGGAATCGCTCGTAGAAGCCGATCGACACATCGAGGGGCGGGCGGCTCGGCGCCTGATAGACCCGGTCCAGGTCGCGCAGCA
>DATICZ010000297.1:0-2080 GCA_035456525.1 Gemmatimonadales bacterium | reverse complement strand
ACTGGTTCGGCCCAGGTCACCGCGACCAGGGACGGGCTCAAACAAGAGACCGCGAGACGTGTGGTCCTCGCGGTGCGCAGACAGCCGGTAACGGTGCCACGTATTGCTTGAACCGAGGCCAAAAGTACGGCTCAAGCCTCGGTGACGCAACGCCATCGGAAACCGAACCCCACGCGACAGATTAACGCCACTGTCGCGCCATTATCAGGACAGGCTCTGGCGTTGGCTTGGTCGGCTGCGCGGCCGGGAGCACGGCGACTTCCCGGAACTTCTGGAGTGCACCCTCGTAACTGCGCAGGCGAGCCACCAAAGTGGCCGCCGTGGCGGTGGGCTTCTTCCCGCCCTCGCGCTGACAGGTCGGCATGAACGCGATGACCGAATCGACCTGCTGATTGAGCCGCCGGGCCAAGGTCCTGGCGGAATCGACGTACGCCGCATGGGACATACGGGCGCGGCCCTGCCGCATGAAGCTCCCGGCGCTGCCACAGAGGCCCCCCAGGCGCTGGCCCGCCATGCGCAGCTGGGCCGTGTCCGCCCGGTTCCGACCCACCCGTTCGATCCCGTCCTTGAGCTGGGCGATACCCCGACCGGCCGTGCGCAGTCCATCGAGGTACTGCTGCTGGGCCGGGGTCCGGCTCGGGGCCGGAACTGGAGCTGGAGCCGGAGGTGGAGCCGAATCGGTGGCCTGTGCCGCGAGC
The DNA here is from genome assembly GCA_035456525.1 of Gemmatimonadales bacterium. GTDB lineage: Bacteria > Gemmatimonadota > Gemmatimonadetes > Gemmatimonadales > GWC2-71-9 > DASTHG01. The sequence goes on along the minus strand of DATICZ010000297.1, from coordinate 1,382 downwards.
TGCGCGCTCGCCAGCACGCTGGCGGCCAGGATCCACGACACATGGTGCATGCTCTGTCTCCGGGTAGTCCTTTGGGGTTATAATCCGGCCATGGCGGTTTCCGCAACCTCCCGGGTGGTCCGGACATTCGAGGACCGGGCTGAGGCCCTCGCGCATTTCTTTCTGCGCGCCGGCGAGGCCCCGCGGCTCGTCGCGTACGACGACGCCGCCGGCTGTCCGATGGACCAGGCCCTCGCGGCCCTCGAGTGGACCGGTGTGGTCGGACTTCTCGGGGACGACGACCTGATCCACGCGGCGCGGCTGGGATTGGACAGCGCCGCCGCGGTGGTCGAGCGGCGCGCTGAGACGGGCCGGGTCTTCGTCTATCTGGGGCCGCGCATGGAAACGCCGGTGGGCGACCCGTCGGAGGGCGAACTGCTGTACGATCAGCCCGGCGTTCGGGCGTTCACCTTCGGCGAGCGGTCCCCGGCGGTCGCCCACTTCCTGCGCGCCACCCACGGTCGCGGGGCCGTTCTCGCCGTGCTGGGTCGTCGCGGACCGGAGCTGCGCCACATCCGGCGGTGGGCCCGGGAGCTGCTGGTCAACGTCGGCGCTGGGGATTCGACGGCGATGTTGGCGGGGTGGTTCGCCACCGCCGGCGCCGGGATCCTCTTCCTCCCGGGCGACAGTTACTCCTACCACGAAGTCGCCATCGACGGCTGACGCTGATGACGCTGCTGCTGTTTGTTGCGTGGGCCATGGGGACGCAGGCCCCGGACAGTGTCGCGCGGGCCCGCATGGGGGACGCTGTGACGGCGCTCGGCGACTCGCTCTCCGCGCTGGCGGGGGCGAGCGCCACCTTCTCGCGTGACCTGGACCGGTCCTCACGCCAGGCCGTCCTGGCGCGTGCGGCCGATGTCCGGGTGCGTTGCGTCGGTGCCCGGATCGCCGCCGGCGAAGTCGACCGCGTCTACGCCGCCAACGCCCCCGCCTTCGCCGGTGATCGTGGCATGCCCGAGTACCGGCGCGAGCTGAGTCGTCTCGAGGCCGAGCTGGCGCGCTGCGAGAGCGAGTGGCAGACGCCCTACTCGGCGGCGACGGCCGACAGCCTGCGTGCGTGGGGTCCCCACCGCCTGTCGCGGATCGAAGCCGCCGCGCGCCGCCACGCCGCCGCCGCCGCGCAGCTCCCGTACGACAAGCCGCGATCGCGCCCCCGAGCGGGTGTGGGAAGGTGAGCGGTTGTGGATTCACACTTCCACATTCGTGTGGAGATCGCCGGAACTGACTGTCTGAGTGGCGGTTGCTCTCCACATTCCACGCACACGATGACGAGCTAAACCGAAGAAACATCGGCACTTGCGCGGTTTGGCCGGCCCCGTAAATTAGTCCTCGCGTCACGGCGG
>DATICZ010000296.1:0-4966 GCA_035456525.1 Gemmatimonadales bacterium | reverse complement strand
CTTCCGCCAGCCGTTCGTGCGCCAGCAGATACTCCTCGGCGTAGCGCTCGTCGTCCGGTGCGGCAGTCGCGCCCCTCGACACCCAGCGCGCCAGCGGCGTGCGCGGTTCGACGGTGAGACCGTACAGCGAGAGGTGCGCGGGCTCGAGCGCCAGCGCCCGGTCGAGATCGCCGCGCCAGTCGCGCTCCAGCTCGGACGGCAGGGCGAAGATCAGATCGAGCGAGATGTTGTCGATGCCGGCGCTGCGCAACGTCTCCACGGCCGCACCCACGCGGGCGCCGTCGTGCGAGCGGTGCATCCAGTGCAACACGCGATCGTCGAACGATTGGGCGCCGAGGGACACGCGATTGACCCCGGATGACCGCCATCCACGGACCGCGTCCCGCGTGACGTCCTCGGGGTTGGCCTCCAGCGTGACTTCAATGGCGTCTGCCGATGGCGTACGGTCGAAGATGTGGTGCAGCAGCGCGGCGACCGCTTCCGGCGGGAGAAGCGATGGCGTGCCACCGCCGAGATACACCGTCTCCAGAGGCCCGACCTTCCCCTGCCCCTCGTATTCCGATCCGATCGCCGCGAGGTACTCCCCGGCCGGAATGCGGCGACGTACCGCGATCGAGAAGTCGCAATACGAGCAGCGGCGTGCGCAAAACGGAATGTGAAGATAGAGGTGGTGCACTGCGGACAATCTAACCCTGTATTGCGAATACCATCCCTGGCCGCTGCGTCACAAGGCCGCGCAGCTCGAGCTCGGTGAGCGCGGCCAGCACATCGCCGGAATCGAGTCCGGTGGCGCGCACCAGCGCATCCACGTGGACCGGTGCGGCGCCGAGGGATTCGCACAACGATCGCTCGATAGCGCTCAGGTCCGCAGGCCACACCGGTGGGCGGCCGGCCGTGCGCCCCGGCGTCTCGCTTTCCGGAACGGCGATCCCCAACTCCTCGAGCACGTCCCCGGGCGCGAGCGCCGGCTTCGCGCCCTGCTGGATGAGTTTGTTGCAGCCGACCGAGGTCGGGCTCGTGATCGGACCGGGAACCGCGAGCACACTGCGACCCTGATCGAGCGCGCAATCGGCCGTGATCAGCGCCCCGGAACCCGGCGCCGCCTCGACGACCACGGTGACGCCTGCCAGCCCCGAGATGATGCGATTGCGGCGCGGGAAGGTGCTGACCCGCGGCCGCTCGCCCGGCGGCAGCTCCGTCACCAGGCACCCCTGCCCCACCACCTTCTCGTAGAGGACACGATTGGCCGCGGGATAGACCACGCCGAATCCGTTCCCCAGTACTCCCACCGTCGCACCGCCCGCATCGAGCGCCGCCTGATGGGCCACCGCATCGAGGCCCCGCGCCATGCCGCTCACCACGACCGCGCCGGCGCGTGCCACTCCGGATGCGAGCAGCCGCGCCGCCTCGGCGCCGTAGGAAGTGTGATTGCGACTGCCGACGAGCGCCGCGGCCGGACGCGCCAGCAAGGTGACGTCACCCCACGCGTACACCACGGCCGGCGGCTCGCCGATCTCCGCCAGCAGTGGAGGGTAGGCCGGGTCCCCCGGCAGGATCACCGTCGCACCGATACGCTGCAGCGCCTCGAGGATCTCGGTGCCGGTCCGCCGGCGCGCCCCGCGCACCGCCGCGGCCGCCGCCGGCCCGAACCCGGGGAGGGCCGCCAGGGCACCGGCCGGCGCCATGATCGCTCCCCCGGCGCTGCCGAACGCCGCCAGCAGGGTCCGCAGCCGCGCAGCGCCGATCCCCGGCACCTGGGTCAGCGCGAGGTACGCCGCTAACTCGTCGTGGCTGGCGCGGGGGTGCGCAGGCGCTTCCACAGCGTCTCGAGCAGTTGGGGAAGGCCGGCGCCGGTTACAGCCGACACGACCACCACCGGCGCGTCGTCCACCGTCCGCAGGGCGGGAGGCGGGGTCCCCGGCGGCAGCAGGTCCGCCTTCGTGATCACGACCACGTGCGGTTTCGCGGCCAGGTCGGCGCCGTACAGTGCCGCTTCGCGACGCAACAGGTCGTAGGTGGCCTGCGGGTCGGGACTGTCGGAGGGGATGAGCACGGCAACGAGGCGCGTGCGTTCCACGTGCTGCAGGAATCGCGTGCCGAGGCCCTTGCCGGCGTGCGCCCCCTCGATGATCCCCGGGATGTCCGCCATGACGAAGCTGCGTTGATCGGACAGACCGACCACACCCAGATACGGCTCGAGCGTCGTGAACGGATAGTCGGCGATCTTGGGCCGTGCCGCCGACACGACCGACAGCAGGGTGCTCTTGCCGGCATTCGGCTCACCCAGCAATCCCACGTCGGCGATGAGCTTCAGGACCAGCTCGAGACGCTTCTCTTCCCCGAACTCCCCCGGCTCCCACTCGCGCGGCGTCTGGTGCGTCGCAGTCGCGAAGCGCGCGTTGCCACGTCCGCCGCGTCCACCCTTCGCCACGAGCAGCGTGTCGCCGGGGTGCAGCAACTCACCCAACAGGAGACCGGAGTCGGCGTCGTGGATCTCCGTTCCGGGCGGCACGGGGAGCACCAGGTCGGCGCCCGTTTTCCCGGTCATCTGTTTGCCCTTGCCGTGGATGCCGCGTTCGGCCTTCCAGTGCGTGTGGTAGCGGTAGTCGAGCAGCGTGGACAGGTTCGCGTCGGCGCGCACCAAGACGCTCCCGCCCGACCCCCCGTCGCCGCCGTCCGGGCCGCCCTTGGGAACGAACTTCTCGCGGCGGAAGGAGCAGGCGCCGGCGCCGCCCGGGCCCGCGGTCACGTGGACGATCGCGCGATCTATGAACATTGCGGATTGCGGATTGCGGATTGCGGATTGGATCGGCCAGATCTACGCGCAGTCCGAATCGAGGACACCATGATGGCAACGAGCTGCCCCGCCTCCACCCGCAATGCCTCAACGCGTTGGGGAGGGCCGAGACGCTGCTCAGCGGCGAGGTCGAGCCACAGCTCCGTCTCGTCGGCTTCTTCTTCGACGATGCCCATCTTGGCGATGAACTCCCTCCGGGAACGCGCTCGACATGCCGACCGATAATTCGCCGCCACGGACGTCCCTGCGCGCATCAACTGGTTACCAATCACATCTGCAGATCGAGAACGTGGCATGGCTTCCACCAGGCGAACGATCTCGCCGGCGAATGCCCTGGTTCGGTTTCTGAGCTCTTCTGGCGTCACGACCTCACCCTGCCAATCCGCAATCCGCAATCCCCAATCCGCAATTCAGAGTCTTCTCTCCCGCACGTCCGCCCACAGTTCCCAGACCTTCAACGCCCGCGCCGCGCCGAGATCCTGCTCGGCGAGGACCAGCACCGCGTCTACATCCTCCCTCGACCATCCCAGGTTCAGAGCCCCGCGCAGGTGCGCGTGCAGCTGCCGCGGGGCCTGCAGCATCGTGATCGCCGCCAGGGTACAGAGCTCGCGGCGCGCCGCATCGAGGCCGGGCCGGCCCAGGATCTTGCCGTAGGCGTCCACGATCACGAGCGACTCGACCGCCGGATGCAGGTCCCGCAGGTTCAGCAGCAGCTTGTGATAGGTGCGTCCATACACTTCAGCGCAACGCTGCTCCCCTCGCTGGCCCCAGAATCCGTGCTCGACGTGCACCAGCGACTCGCCGCCGTCGACCTCCGGTCCTGCCAGCTCGCGCCAGATCGCGAACGCCGCGAGGGCGAGCGGATAGCCGACGTTGAGGAAGCTCTGGAGCAGCAGCTCCTCCATCCACAGCACCGGCACGCCTGCGGCGCGGGCCGCCCGCATTCGCTCCCGGATCGCGCGCTCGTCGCCACGGCTCACCGCCATGGCCACACGCACGAGCGCGATCGTGCGCGCGTCGAGCGACGGGGCTACACTAGCGGGCGGCCGCGGTTTCTGCGTCATCGTTCTAGCGCTCGAGAGAGCCGAAAACGCGCAGCTCCCCTACCACCTCGCCCCGCGTGTTGTGCACGGGGCGGGCCGTGAGGGACTCGGGCTGCGGGCGCAGGCTCAGCTCTTCGAGCACCCGCGCCATCGCCAGCACCGCCGCAGACCCGTGGCCGTCTTCCACCTTGAGGGCCACGCCCAGCCCTTCACGCACCAGCAGCGCGCAGTACACGCCTTCCGCGCCGACCTTCGTGATCACACGCCCTGGGAAGGCCGCCATCATCTCGGTGCAGGGCCGGCGCTCGCCGGCGATCAGTTCGGGATGGCGGAGCATCGCTGCAACAACACGGGAGGAGGGACGAGGGACGGGAGACGAGGCCCCACGCTTCCCCCCGGTGGCACCCGTCCCCCGTCCCTCGTCCCCCGTCCCCAGTCTCGCATACGCGAGCGCCATGTTCTTCAATGGAAGGGCGAAGCAGACGACCCCGCAACCGTCCACCGCCGTCCCGATCCGGTCGGCGCTCAGGTTCGTCCAGCGGCTCACCTCTTCGAGACAGCGTTGCTGCACCGGGTGGGCGAGGCGATGATAGTCCGCCGTCGGCCACTCGTGATGGCGCGCGAGCGCCAGCATCCCGGTGTGCTTCCCCGAGCAGTTCGAATACACCGGAGTGAGGCGCACGCCGCGAGTCTGGTAGTCCTTCGCGATGTGGTCGGCCAGCGGCGTGTGCGGCCCGCAGCGCAGGTCGTCTTCGCGGCAGCCGATCTTCTCGAGCAGCGCCCGCACCATCGCCACCTGCCCCGGCTCGCTCGAATGGGAGGCACAGCACAGCGCCAGCTCGGCGTCGCTGAATTCGAAACGGTCGGCCGCGCCGTCGGCGACGAGCGGCATGGCCTGGAACGGTTTGGCCGCGGAGCGCCAGAAGGTCACGAGCCCGGGGTCGCCCGCGCGCGCCACCAGCGCGCCGTCGGCATCGACCACGGCGACGTGAACACGGTGCACCGTCTCCGTCAGATCGCCGCGGCGCTCCTCGACCCGCATGCCCGGTCCCGGGATAAAGACAGCGCCAATGATAACAGGTAGATTGCCCGCTCATGCCACCACTCGTCCCCCGTCCCCCGTCTC
>DATICZ010000295.1:0-6880 GCA_035456525.1 Gemmatimonadales bacterium | reverse complement strand
CGCATCGAGCACCGTGACGGCGCCGTCCAGCACCCGCAGGCTCCGCTCCACCTCGACGGTGAAGTCCACGTGACCCGGGGTGTCGATGATGTTGATGCGGAACTGCTCGCCCCGGCGCGGCCAGAACGTCGTGGTGGCGGCGGACGTGATGGTGATCCCCCGCTCCTGCTCCTGCTCCATCCAGTCCATCGTGGCCGTACCTTCGTGCACCTCACCCAGCTTGTAGGTGCGGCCCGTGTAGTAGAGGATGCGTTCGGTCGTAGTCGTCTTTCCGGCATCAATGTGGGCCATGATGCCGATGTTGCGAATGCGATCGAGCGGTGTCGTGCGTGCCATTGCCGTCCTTTATACAGCAAAAACGCGGGGCGACCGTGACGCCCATCCCTGGGCCGGTCTCGCTCCGCCATCATCGGGAGGCACCGGGGCCCCCTCGATGCGGTCTGGTTGTGCTGCCGGTCCCTAGCCTACCACCGGTAATGCGCGAACGCCCTGTTGGCCTCCGCCATCCGGTGCGTGTCTTCCTTCTTCTTGATCGACTCGCCCTCACCCTTCGAGGCGAGAATCAACTCCGCCGCGAGCCGCTCCGACATGTCCTTCTCCTTGCGGGAGCGGCTGTAATGAATGATCCAGCGCATCCCCAGCGCGGTACGGCGCTCCGGCCGGACTTCCACCGGCACCTGATAGGTGGCGCCGCCCACCCGGCGCGACTTCACCTCCAGCGCCGGCTTCACGTTCGACAGGGCCTGCTTGAACACGTTCACGCCCGGCTGCCCGGTGCGCTGCTCGATCAGGTCCATCGCCGAGTAGAACACCCGCTCCGCCAGCGACTTCTTGCCCCGCTCCATCAGGTTGTTCACGAACTTGGAGACGGTCTGGCTATCGTAGCGCGGATCGGCCGGCACCGGCCGCTTCACCGCTTTCTTGCGCCGACTCACTTCCCGGCCTCCTTGGGCCGCTTGGCACCGTACTTCGAGCGCGACTGCTTGCGCTCGTTCACTCCGGCGGCGTCCAACGTGCCGCGGATGATGTGATAACGCACCCCCGGCAGATCCTTCACGCGGCCCCCCCGGATCATCACGATCGAGTGTTCCTGCAGGTTGTGCCCCTCGCCCGGGATGTAGGCCGTCACTTCGAACCCATTGGTCAGCCGCACTCGGGCGACCTTCCGCAACGCGGAATTCGGCTTCTTGGGGGTCGTCGTGTAGACGCGCGTGCAGACCCCGCGCTTCTGCGGGTTGCCGCGCAGCGCCGGCGCCTTCTCCTTCTTCTCGACCTGCCGGCGCCCGTGCCGGATCAGCTGATTGATGGTCGGCATACCCTTCGACGCTGCCCCCGAAAAAAGTTCCGAAACAGACTGCAAAGCTAGCCGGACACTTGGAGTTAGGTCAACCCCCGCCATCCCGGTCAGTAGTCTGTCCGGAACGCCCCCGCGAGTCTTCCTCGCCCGGGGTGCAGGCCGCATAATGGGCACCCTCTGAGAAAACGGGGAGCCACCCATGACCACCGTGGTACGCCTTTGCAGCACCGTCACTCTCGTCGGGACCCTGGCCGCCTGCGCCGCCGGCGGTGGCGCCAAGCCCGCCACCACCCCGACCGCACGAGCAGGCGCCGACACCGCCAAGAAGGACCTCCCGTGGAAGCCCTGGGCCGAGGTCACCAAGGACGCCCGGCAGTTAACCGGCCTGTTCACAGCCTACGTGAAGCGGGACAACGTCTATCTCGACCTCAAGCCGGGCCAATTCGACAAGGATTTCCTCCTCGTGACCCAGCTGTCCCGGGGTCTGGGGGACTTCGGATTCGACGGCGGCACCGACATGCGCTCGGATCTGATCCGCTTCCACCGCACGCCCACCAAGGTCGAGCTGTGGCTGGTCAACCCCTATATGACCGCCAGCCCGGGCACCCCCATGGCCCGGACCGTGGACTATTCGTTCGGCGCCTCGGTGGCCTACGCCTTTCCGATCGCCAGCGTCCGGGATACGACCGATGAGGTCCTGATCGACCTGGCGCCGTTCCTCGTCTCCGACTTTGCCGATATCGGCGCCTTCTTCAGCTTCGTCGTCCAGGCGTTGCGCCTTCCGGGCGGCATCTCGCTCGACCGGGAGCGCTCGGCCTTCCAGAACATCCGGCTCTTCCCCACCAACCTCGAGGCCGACGCCCGCCTGAGCTTCCTCGCCTCCAGGCCGATCGGCATCAGCACGGTCCCCGATTACCGCTATCTCCCGATGACCGTGCATTACTCGCTCGTCGAGCTGCCGGCCACGCCGATGCGGCCACGCTACGCCGACGACCGCGTGGGCTACTTCATCTCGGCCATGATGAACTTCTCGCGCGATACGTCCGAGTCGTTCTTCGTCCGCTATGTGAACCGCTGGCGCCTGGAGAAGAAGGATCCCACGGCCGCCGTGAGCGACCCCGTCACGCCGATCACCTACTACCTCGACCGCACCATCCCCGAGGAGTGGCGCCCCTACGTCCGCGACGGGATGCTCGAGTGGAACAAGGCGTTCGAGGCGATCGGCTATCGCAACGCCGTCAAGGTGCTCGACGCCCCCGACGATACGCTGTGGAGCGCCGAGGACGCGCGCTACAGCACCGTGCGCTGGATGGCCAACTTCGGCTCGACCTACGCCATCGGCCCCTCCGACGTTGACCCGCGTACCGGCGAGATCCTGAATGCCGACATTCTCATCGCGGCCTCGTGGATCCAGGCGTGGCAGGGGGAATATCACGAGTACTCGGGGCCGGAGCCCGTGACCCGGCAGGTCTTCGCGGAAGACTCCCTGCTGCGCGCCGACCCGCAGGGCCGGCTGGCTCGGGCTTGCACCTATGCCGGTGGGCTCACCCGCTACGGCACCATGCTCCGCGCCACGCTGGCCACGAGCGGTGCCATTCCCCCGGGCGCGCCGGTGCCGCGCGAGTACATCGGCCAGGCGCTGAAAGAGCTGGTCATGCACGAGTTCGGGCATACCCTCGGGCTGCGGCACAACTTCCGCGGCACCGCCGCCATTCCGGCCGCCGAGCTCGGCAACCGCGCCTACACTGCCACGCACGGCACCTCGGCGTCGGTGATGGACTACAACCCGCCCGCGATCGCGCTCGACCGAAGCAAGCAGGGCGACTACTACTCGACCACCATCGGCACCTACGATCGTTGGGCGATCCGCTACGGCTACGCCGACGTGGGCGGCGCCACGCCCGACGCCGAGCGCCCCGGTCTGGCGAAGATCGCGAGCGGGGCGTCCGATCCCGATCATCCGTACGCGAGCGACGAGGACGCGGGCTTTGCGGGATTCGGTGCCGACCCCAACGTCACCCGCTACGATCAGACCGCCGATCCGCTCGGCTGGGCCAAGGATCAGGTGACGCTGATCAACCGGTTGTTCGACTCGCTCGAGCTCCGGCTCGTTGCGCCGGGCGACGGCTATCCCCGCCTGCGCTCCGGCTTCGTCGACCTGCTGTTCCAGCGCTGGTACGCGACCCTCGTCACCACGAAGTACCTGGCGGGCGTCTACACCGCCCGTGACCACCGCGGGGATCCCCAGGGCCGCGCGCCGTTCACCGCCGTCCCGGCAGCGAAGCAGCGCGACGCACTCGCCTTCATCGCCAGCGCCGGCCTGGGGGAAACCGTCTACCGGTTCCGGCCCGACCTCCTGAACAAGCTCGCGCCGTCGCGCTGGTGGCACTGGGGGCAGAACCCGTTCTCCGAAGGGCGCATCGACTTCCCGCTGCACGACTGGGCGCTGGCGTTCCAGGGCACGCTGGTGAACCTGTTGCTCGATCCCGAAGTGCTGGCCCGTATCCGCGACAACGAGCTACGGGCGGCGTCGGGCACGGCCGTGGTGACGATTCCCGACGTTCTCTCCACCATGACCAAAGCCATCTGGGCCGAGGCGGGGATGGGCGGGAGCCGGCCGCGCAATGCGGGATCGATCCGCCGGGACCTGCAGCGGATGTATTTGACCGAGCTCACGCGCATGGTCGTGAGTCCCGTGCTCGGAACGCCGGACGACGCGCGCACCATCGCCCGTACGACGCTCGCGGACCTGGCGACCCGGCTCTCCCACGCGCTCGCATCGGGCGGGCTCGACCGCTACACGCGGGCGCATTACGCGGATTCCCGCCAGCGGATCGCGCAGGCGTTGAACGCGCAGGTGGTAGTGCCGGCCGCGCAGATGCGCTGACGCGGGAGGGTGGTGGAAGACGGTGGAAGACGGTGGAGGTCAACCTCCACCAACCTCCACCGTCCTCCACCGTCTTTCTTTAGTTTCCCGCCACCCGCTTCTCGTACGCCGGCCGCTTCGGCGCCAGCGGCTGCGCCCCCTGCACGGCCTTCATGATTTCCTGGATCGCCCGCTCGAGCTGAGGGTCCACCCCTTTCGCGAGCTGCGCCTGGTCGTCCACCACCTCGATGTCCGGCTCCACCCCGTGCCCTTCGGCGAACCACTTGCCCTGCGGATCGTACTGGCGGAAGGTCGGGACGGTCACGTTGCCGTCGTCGACCAGCGTCGGGACCCCGCTGATCCCGATGATCCCTCCCCAGGTGCGCGTCCCGATGAGCGGCCCGAGCTTGGCTGCGCGGAAGAAGGTCGGGAACGCATCACCACCTGAGCCGCTCCAGCCGTTGATCAGCATGACCTTGGGCCCGATGATCGCGTTTTGCGGCCACTGCCAGTCCCGCCCGTCGCGCACCGCGTAGTAGGCGAGCGCGGGCCGGTCGAGCAGCTCGATGAAACGGTCCGGGATCTGACCGCCCGAATTCCACCGCTCGTCCACGATGAGGCCCTGTTTGCCCACCTGGGCCAGATACTGGCGCACCAGCTCGGTCTGCCCGTCGAGCCCGGTGCTCGGCACGTACACATAGCCCACCTGGCCCCGCGTCGCCTCGTCCACGCGCCGGCGGTTTGCCTCGACCCAGGCCAGATAGCGCAGCCGGCCTTCGTTCTCGAGCGTCGTGACCAGCACGTCCCGCGCCCCGTCCCGGGACGGCCGGCTGTTCACCGTGAGCCGCACCGTCTTCCCCGCGAGTCCATCGAACGCGGCCCATGGGTTCTGCGACGTGTCGAGCGGCATGCCGTTCACCGCCAGGACGTAGTCGCCGGTTTTCACGTTGACACCGGGCGCGGTGAGCGGGGAGCGGACTTCGCCGTCCCACGCCGCCCCGTCGATGATCCGCTTGATGCGATAGGCGCCATTCTCGAGCGACCAGTCCACGCCCAACAGCCCCACACCACGGTTTGGGGCCGCCTCCACATCGCCCCCGCCCCGGTAGGTGTGGGACGCATTCAGCTCGGAGATCATCTCGCCGATCACGAAGTTCACGTCCCAGCGCGTGACGGCGCCGTCGAGCAGGCGACCGTACTGGGTCCGCATCGCGTTCCAATCCACGCCGTGCATGTTGGGATCGTAGAAGTAATCCCGCTCGAAGCGCCACACATCGGCGAAGATCTGCTTCCACTCCGCCGGCGGATCGACCATCATCACGAGCTCGGCCGTGCGCAGCGGCGTTTCGAGCTTCTGGTCAGGCTTGAGATCGAGGATCGCCCAGCGCCGCGCCTGCCGGATCAGCACCTTCTTGCCGTCGGCGGAGACGAGCGCCGCGTTGGCGTCGTCGATGACCGTCTGCTCTTTGCGGTCCTTCAGGTCGTAGATCATGAGCGGCGTCTTCTGGTCCGACGACCCGGTACGCGGGGGCCGCCGGTAGACGACCTTCCCGGACACCGCCTGCAGGCTGGAGTAGTTCCCGGCCGCCGGCGGCAGGGCCTCCGCCCGCTGCTCGAATCCGTCCAGCTCGATCGCCACCGGCGTCGGCGCCTTGACGGCGGTGTCGCGCCCGGCCGCTCCCGGCTTCGCCGCCCCCGCTCCTCCCGCCGCGCCCCCCTTGCTCCCCGAGTCCGCGGCCGCTCCCTCCTGGTCGTCCCGCGCCGCCAGGGGCGAGGGAACGTCGGAGCGCAGCGCCACCGCCATGATCCGGGTCGAGTTGGGATAGATCCAGGTGTTGTCTACGTCGCTGTAGATCGGCTGGAACGTCCGGTCGGACGTGTAATAGAGGTACTTCCCGTCGGGATCGAACGCCGGCTGGGCATCGCTGTAGAACCCGCTCGTGACCTGGCGCGCCGTCCCCGCCTTCGTGTCGAACAGGAAGACGGCGAGGTGCGTGTTCTCGAGATCGCGCGCGTAGGCCAGCCAGCGGCTGTCCCCCGACCAGCTCGGCCGGAAGGACTCGAGCGCCCCCTCGTAGAAGGCGAGCGCCTTGTCCACGCGCACGGTCTTCTTCGCGTCGCGGTCGTAAACCCAGATCGTCATCGCCTGGTCCACAAACGCCAGCTTGCGGCTGTCGGGCGACCAGACCGGCGTATAGCGGAACCCCTTGCCGAGCGACGTCACCTGCTCCTCGGCGCCGCTGCCGTCGGCGGGACGCAGCACCAGCTCGTACTCGCCCGAACGGTCGCTCCAGTAGGCGAGCGTCTTGCCGTCCGGCGACCAGGTTGGAAACCGCTCGGCCGTCCCCGAAGTCCGTGTGACATCGAACACCGGGCCGTGCTCGGCCGGGACCGTGAACACGTCGCCCCGCGCCTCGAACACCGCCCGCTTCCCGGACGGCGATATCCAGGCGCCGTGGATCATCCCGCCCACCGAATCGAGCTGCGGCTTCAAGGTCGCCTGATCCGTGACCGCCTGGATCGCCACCTCGCGGGCCTTCTCCGTGGCGAGGTCGAGCAGCCACAGCTTCCCCGCCTGCTCGAACACCAGATCGGAAGGGCCGATCGCGGGGAAGTGGATGTCGTAGTCGGTGAAGGTCGTCACCTGGCGCACCGTGCCGGAATCGACCTGATACGCCCAGATATTGGCGCGCATCGCCGCACCGCGATCGGAAAGG
>DATICZ010000294.1:0-2788 GCA_035456525.1 Gemmatimonadales bacterium | reverse complement strand
GCATCGGCAGACCGCGCTCGACGCGCCTTTGCTCCCATAGCGCGAGCAGGGCGATGACGATGATCAGCACTACCGTAAGCGGTGTGCCGCCGCCACCTGCCCAAGAGCGGCGTGATCGGCGACAGTGACGGTCCTCAGTGGGGATCGTTTCATGTCAGCTTTTGACCGTAGGGTTGACCCTGAGATTCGGGAGGTTCGGCGGCTCGAGGTGATCACCGGGGCGCTGGCGCGGCGTCGCTGGAGCGCCGAGGCGAAGGCGCGGATCGTCGCCGAGAGCCTGGCGCCGGGGGTGGTAATCTCGCAAGTGGCGCGTCGGCACGATCTGCGGCCGCAGCAGCTGTTCGCATGGCGGCACCAGGCCCGGCAGGGGCGTCTCGCGCTGCCGGCGGCGGAGCTGTCGTTCGTACCGGTGGTCGGCGCGACGGATGCGCCGCCCGGCGCGACCTCGGCCGCGTCTGTCGGGATCATCGAGATCGTGCTCGGTGGTGCGACCGTGCGGGTCCCACCAGAGGTCGATGGCAGGCTGCTGGCCAAGGTTCTGCGCGCGGTGAAGTCGGTGACGTGATCCTGCCGGGCGGACGGTTCCAGGTGTTCGTCGCGACCACGCCGGTCGACTTCCGGAAGGGCATGGACAGCCTGGCGGCTGTGGTGCAGGAGCGGCTGCGGCTTGACCCCTTCAGCGGCGCGGTGTTCGTGTTCCGCGCCAAGCGCGCCGACCGCGTGAAGCTGCTGGTCTGGGACGGCAGCGGGCTGACCTTGATCTACAAGCGCCTCGACGAGGCCAGGTTCGTCTGGCCGCGGATCGAGGACGGGGTGATGCGGCTGTCGCCGGGCCAGTTGGGCGCCTTGTTCGAGGGCCTCGACTGGAAGCGGGTGCACAGCCGGCGAGTGGCCCGGCCGCAGCTCGCGCAATGACCCTGCGACAGAGTGAATCACCAGTCTTATCAGTGGATTACAAGACAGGGGCGGTTGTGATCCACTGCCCCCATGAGCCCTTCGCCGGATGCCGCCGAAGCCGCCCCGCTGCCCGACGACGTGGCGACGCTCAAGGCGCTGCTCCTGGCCGAACGCGCGATGGCGGCCAAGCTGGCCGGGCAAAACGAGCACCTGCGGGCGATCATCAAAGAGCTGCAACGGGCCCTGTTCGGAAGGCGCTCTGAGAAGGCGGCCCATGCCGATCAGCTCCAGCTGGCCCTTGAGGACATCGAGCAGGCACTGGCCCAGAGGGAGGCGGAGGAGGAACGGGCCGATGCGACGCTCAAAGCGTCGCGCACCCGGCAGCGTCGTGTCAATCGCGGCGCGCTGCCCAAGCATCTGCCGCGCGAAGAGATCGTGATCGAGCCCGACAACCAGACCTGCCCCTGCTGTGGCGGCGCGATGCACCGGATCAGCGAGGACGTCGCCGAGCGTCTCGACGTGATCCCGGCGCAGTTCAAGGTGATCGTCACCCGCCGCCCGAGGTACGGCTGCCGGGCCTGCGAGAGCGCCGTGGTCCAGGCGCCCGCGCCGGCGCGGCTGATCGAGGGTGGCCTGCCCACCGAGGCGATGATCGCCCACGTGCTGGTCGGCAAATATGCCGACCACCTCCCGCTCTACCGGCAGAGCCAGATCTATGCCCGCCAGGGGATCGAGCTGGATCGCTCCACCATGGCCGATTGGGTCGGCCGCGCCGCTGCCGAGCTCTGGCCTGTGCACGAACGGCTGTTCGAGCATCTCAAACGCTCGCCCAAGCTGTTCATGGATGGTCCGACGGGCCGTCGCGCCAGTGGCGCGACGTCAGCCCGAGACCCGCGCGCCGGTGCTCGATCCGGGGCGCAATCGCACCAAGAGCGGCTATCTGTGGGCGCTCGCCCGCGACGACCGCCCGTGGGGCAGCACCGATCCGCCGGCGGTTGTCTATCTCTACGCGCCCGGGCGCGGCGCCGAGCACGCCATCCGGCCGCTGGCCGGGTTCACCGGCGTCCTCCAGGTGGACGCGTACGCCGCCTATAGGGCGTTGGCCGAGCCCGCACGTGCTGGCGGTCCGGTGACGCTGGCCTACTGCTGGTCCCACGTCCGGCGCCGGTTCTACGAGATCGCCCAGGGCGGCAACGCGCCGATCGCCGAGGCGGCGTTGCAGCGGATCAATGCCCTCTACCACGTCGAGGCGATGATCCGCGGCCATGCACCCGAGCAACGCCGCAGCGTGCGCCAGGACCAGAGCAGGCCCGTCGTCGATGATCTGCACACTTGGCTCGACGCCCAGCTCGCCAAGGTCTCACGCCGCGCCCGCATCGCCGAGGCCATCCGCTATGCCCTCAAGCTGTGGTCCGGGCTGCGCCTCTTCCTCGACGACGGCCGCATCGAGCTCGACACCAACGTGGTCGAGCGCGCGATCCGCCCGATCGCGCTCAACCGCAAGAACGCCCTGTTCGCGGGCTCCGACCAGGGCGGCGTCCACTGGGGCGTGATCGCCTCGCTGATCGAGACCTGCAAACTCAACGCGGTTGATCCCCAGGCCTATCTCGCCGACGTCCTCAGCCGCCTCGTCAACCGCCACCCCGCCAGCCAGATCGACCAGCTCATGCCCTGGGCCTACGCCGACCGCGTGGCCTGACAACAGCGCTTACCAACGAGCCGCGGTTCAAGCGCACCTCAAGATCGTCGATCATGCCCGACATGCCGACCAGCGCGCGCGCCCTGCGCCTGCTCCAGAGCTCCCGGCAAGGGAATGCGCGCCGTCGGATCGTCGAGGAACCCGGCGGTTAGCCCAACCGGGCGACCACCTGCTCAGTGCCGACGACCAATG
>DATICZ010000293.1:0-6164 GCA_035456525.1 Gemmatimonadales bacterium | reverse complement strand
GGCCGGGCGCAGCTCACGGTGGTGCGCGACTTCATCGCGGCGCACCGGCCGGGCGGAGGCGACGTGGTCGTGGTGGCGTGTGAGCGCGGGGCGGGTGGGGCGACCACCACGGCGGCGCTCGACGGGGCGCTGGTCTATCCGGTGAGCTGCGGCGGCAACCTGCACACTTCCGTCGTGGAATACCTGCTGCGGGCGGGCGCGGGCGGCGTCCTGATCGTCTCGTGTCCGCCGCGCGATTGCTGGCATCGCGAAGGGCCGAAGTGGCTCGAGGCGCGGTTGTTTCACGAACGGGAGGCGGAGCTGCGTGAGCGCGTGGACCGCCGCCGCGTGCGGCTGGTACATGCCGCAGCGGGCGAGCGCGCCGTGGTGCGCGCGGCACTGGCCGGGTTCCGGGCCGACCTCG
Organism: Gemmatimonadales bacterium; assembly: GCA_035456525.1. Taxonomy (GTDB): domain Bacteria; phylum Gemmatimonadota; class Gemmatimonadetes; order Gemmatimonadales; family GWC2-71-9; genus DASTHG01. The sequence goes on along the minus strand of DATICZ010000293.1, from coordinate 5,761 downwards.
CCGCGCTCGAGGCCGCGACGGCCGAATCGAACATCGATCTCGACCGGCTGTGCGAGCTGGTCGGAGAGGGCGCGGAACAGCACACATGACACGCGTGGTGCGCGGCACGATCGGAGTGCTGGGCGCGGCCGGCGTCCTGGCGTTCATTCGCCTGGGCTCGTTCACGCCGTACACGGCGGAGCGCGACGTCGGGGCGATCGTGCGGTTCGCCTGGCGGGCGAGGGGCGAGCGGGTGAGCGAGTGCCGCCGGCGCACGCCCGATGAGCTGGCCAAGCTGCCGCCGCACATGCGTCAGGAAGAGGTGTGTGAGGGCCGGGTGCTGCCCTATCGCCTGGCGGTGGAGCTGGATGGCGCCGTTGCGGTAAACCAGCTGATCCACGGGGCGGGGGCAAGGGAAGACCGGCCGCTCTATGTGTTTCAGGACCTGGTGGTGACGCCGGGGAGCCACCGCGTGGGGGTCACCTTCACGCGTGAAGGCGCCGCGCCGGCCGAACCCGCAGGTGCGCTGGCGACGCCGGCCCGCCTGACGCTCGATACGACACTCACGCTCGGATCTCGCCGCATCGTGCTCGTGACCTACGACGAGGAGCGGGAACAGTTGGTGGTGCGCGGCGGTTCAGGCGGTAGTTGACAGGCAAAACGGACGGCATTCTGAGGATATCATCATGAGCACCGATCCCACGACAGCGACTCCAAAAGCCGAACGGGTGGCGACCATCGCGTGCCAGTTCTGCTCGACCCTGAACCGGGTGGCGCTCGACCGCGTCGGCCAGGGACCGAAGTGCGGCTCGTGCGGACGTCCCATCCTGCTCGACCGTCCGTTGCACGTCACGGATGAGACGTTCCAGCAGGTCCTGCAGGGCACCGACATTCCCGTGCTGGTGGACTTCTACGCCGACTGGTGCGGTCCCTGCCGGATGATGGCGCCGATTCTGGACGAGTTGGCGCACGATCGACTGGGCGAAGTCCTGGTGCTGAAGCTGGACACCGATCGCAACCCGGCGACACCCAACGGATTCGGCATCCGGGGGATCCCGACCATGATCCTCTTCCAGCACGGCCGGGAAACGGCGCGGCAGACGGGCGCCGCCCCGCGCGACCAGATCGACGCGCTCCTCGCGCGCACGCCGTCGCAGTAACCTCCCGGCCGGGTGGGCGATATCTTGGTCGCATGACCGGGAACCTGCCCACCGCGTACGATTCAGGCGAAGAGCCCCTCGACGAGGCGCCGCAGTCGTCCGAGCGCTCCCGCAGCGTGGCGCTCATTCTCGGTGTCCTCGGTGGCGTATTCGGCTTCCATCGCTTCTACGTGGGCCGCCCGCAGAGCGCGGTGTTCCAGGCGCTCACCCTCGGCGGATTGGGCATGTGGTGGTTGTACGACATGGTCATGATCCTGGCCGGGGAGTTCCAGGACCAGGACGGGCTTCGTATCCGCAACTGGAATGTGGCGGAAACGGCCGGAGTCCCCGGGGTCAATGCCCGGACCGTGTCGCTGCTGCTGCAGGACATGGAACAGCTGCAGCGGCAGGTAGGAGAGCTGGCCGAACGGGTGGATTTTGCCGAGCGCCTGCTCACGCAACAGCGGGAGCGGGAGCGGTTGTCGAAAGGGTCGTAGGGGAGCTCTGCCGCAGGCCCGATCTGTCCGTCCTTCTTATTGATCCGGTTGACATCCTCTCTGTACCGTTTCCCCTGATCCCCTCCGACCGCACCGAGGTACCTCTTCCCCTGACCCCCTCTCCCTGTCGGGAGAAGGGGACTAGAGAAGGCCTCTGCGTGGGTGATTGTGATGCCTCACGCGCTGATTCGATGATGATGATTCAGGGGCCTTCGGCCATGATGTGCTGTGATTCGCCATCGGCTGGATCGCAAGGACTACCCCGATGCCGTCAAGCTCGCGATCGCGCGGCAGGTGCGCCGGGAGCCGACCGCATCTGAGCGGTTCGCGTGGTCGCTGCTGCGGCGACGCGGGATGCTCGGTCTCAAGTTCCGGCGTCAGCATGTGCTGCACGGATTCATCGTTGACTTCTATTGCCCTCGGCTGAGGCTGGTGCTCGAATTGGACGGGGCGTCACACGAAGACGCATCCCGCGCCGGTTACGATGCAGCGCGCACGGCGTTCCTCACGGCGCATGGCTACAGCGTGCTGCGCCTGCATAACCGCGAGGTGAGCCGGGAGCGATTGGAGCAGCTGTTGCGTCCGCACATTGGCGGTCCATAGTCCCCCCTCTCCCGACAGGGAGAGGGGGTCAGGGGGAGAGGTACGAATCAAGGAAGAGAAGGACAAGGCAATAGCTACGGTGCGGGATTCCTGGATCGTGCGAGCGGTAGGAGAGCCAGAAGTGAAGGACAGCTCACCTCCCCAGCCTTGCCAGCGCCGCCCGTGCCGCCGCGACCCGCGGCTGCAGCTCACCGTCGGCGTCTTTCCACAGGTCGATGAAGTTCCAATAGCCGCGGATCGCCGCCGTGGTGTCGCCGCGCTGCTCGGCGATCTGCCCCCGCAACTCCTCCGCGTCGGCACGCCAGATGATGCCGATCGGTCCGACGGTGTCGTACAAGCGGCGCGCTGCGACTTCCGGCTCGCCGGCGGCACGGTCGAGTCGCGCCGTGACGACGGCGAGGTACGGGTTCGGGAAGAATTCCTCGATGTCGCGCAACTCGATCCAGGTGACGTTGCTCTCCGCGAGACCGCGCCGGGCCGCCACGGTATCGCCGGCGCGGAGGGCCAGCAGACCGTTCAGTCCCTCCAGGAGCGCCGAGCGGAATTGAGGGTACGGTCCGTTGGCGAGCAGGGAGGGGAGGGCGGTGCGGGCCGAATCAGGTGCCCCCACGGCGGCCAGGCGCCAGGCGAGCGTGACGGTGGCCCACAGCGGCAGGGTGTCGCTGGTCGACGCCAGTCGCCGGGCCGCCTCGGCGGCCTCCGCCGCGTGCGCGCCGGTAACGAGATGGTGCAGCACCGTCGCTCCGAGGACCTGCAGCCCGTTCGGATTGACCACCGCGGCCGCCCGGAGCATCTCCCAGGCTCCCGCGTAGCGTCCCTGTGCGAGGCGATACACGTGACGGCGCAGCAGCGCCATCACCCGGTCGGCGGGAGAGCGGTCGGCAGCCGCGGCGCGTGCGGCGAACGAATCCGCCAGGACGACCGCACGCGCCGGTGTGGCGTCGAGGGCCCAGAGCGAGTAGCGGCTGAGCATGGCCGCCACCGTGGGATCCGGGATGAACAGCGCGGTGGGGTCTTCGCCATGGAATCCCGCGCGCATGACGGCGCCGAGGGCTCGGGTCGCTTCCCAGTCCGGCGCCGAGGCCTGCAGGGGCCGGAATGCCTGCCACGCCCCGGCGCTGTCGCCCATCATGCAAAGCAGCTGCACGACGTGCAGATAGGCCTCGGGAACGGCGGGGTCGAGGGCGATGGCCCGCTGCAGGCTCGCGAGGGACTGCTGCGGCGGCTCCCCCATCTGGAGGCCAAGGTGATAGTAGGCGTCTCCGCGCTCCAGCGCCGCGTCGGCGTCGTCGGGGTAGTCCCGTGCCAGCTCGTCGGCGCGCCGCAGGCTCTCGACCCGGTTGGTGGTGGCGATGAACTCGACCAGCCGGCGCTGGCGTGGCGGGGCGCGATCGAGATGTCGCAGCGCGGACTGGATCACCTCATCGATCGTAAAGGCGGCCGCGGGATGGTCCAGGGCCGTCCGGAACGTCGACGCCGCGTTGCCCCAGCTGATGGCGCGATATAGGGCGTAGTAGGCGAGCGCGAAGGTCGAGTCACGCCCGATCGCCGCCGTGAGGCTCTCCGCCGCTTCCTGCCAGCGCGCCCGTCGCGCCAGCTGCTCGCCCACGAGGTAGGCTTCGAGGGCCCGGGGTGAGGTGGTCGTGTATTCCGCCAGGGGCCGGCGGGCGACGCCAGGGTAGCGCGCCAGGCGTTGGCGCGCGAGACCGCCGGCGATGGAATCGGCGACCGGCCCCGGGAGCGCCAGCGTGCCGCGCGCCCGCACGGACGCCACCGGCTGTCCGCGCCCCGATTCGTACAGCTCGGCCTGCACGCGCAGCTCCGGCCCGAGCATGACCACGCTGCCGAGGACGAACTGCGCGGCGCCGGCTTCGCGCGCCAGCCGGGCGGCCCGGGGGATGTCGAGGGTCGCCGCCTCGGAGCCGATTTGCCGGAGCAACGCGCGCGGCTGGATGACCCGCCACCCCGCGAAGCCATCGAGCGCGACGCTCATCAGGTCCAGCATGCCTTCACGCAGGTACTGCGCTTCCGGCGGGCCGCTGACCCGGAACGGGAGGATCGCGAGGGCGTTCGAATCGATGGCGACGCGCGCTGCGACTGGCGGGCGCCGGCAGGGTGGCGGCGAGCCATCGGGGCATTGCGCGGAGAGTTCGAAGAGAGGAAACAGGAGCAGTGTGACGGGAAGCACAGCCGCGATGCGCATGCGGCTAAAGATGCCTTTACGAGCGATTCAATCAACCTTTCATCTTTATCCATACCTTATAGCTTCTTCACACCGCCACCCACGAGGACATGCAATGAAGCTCGGGGTCCCGAAAGAGACCGTCGCCGGAGAGCGCCGCGTGGCGCTCGTGCCCGACACGGTCGCCAAACTGGTGAAAGACGGTCACGAGGTGCTCGTGGAGCCGGGGGCGGGAAGCGCCGCGGGCTTCCCCGACGACGCCTACCGCGCAGCCGGCGCTAAGCCGGGCGACCCGTGGGCCGCGGACATCGTCTGCAAGGTGCAGAAGCCCACGGCCGCCGAGGTCGGGAAACTGCGAGAGAACGCCGCCTTGGTCGGCCAGTTCCAGGCTGCGACCAGCCCCGATTTGCTGCAGCAGCTGGCCCAGCGGCGGGTCACGACGTTCAGTCTCGAGCTGCTGCCTCGGATCACCCGCGCCCAGGCGATGGACGTGCTCTCCTCGCAGGCCACCGCCGCGGGCTACAAGGCGGTGGTGCTCGCCGCGGAGACGACGCCGAAGTTCTTCCCCATGCTCGTGACCGCTGCCGGGACGCTGTCGCCCGCGCGGGTGCTGGTGCTCGGGGCGGGCGTCGCGGGGCTGCAGGCGATCGCCACCGCCCGCCGCCTGGGCGCCATCGTCTCCGCGTTCGACGTGCGGGCGGCGGTGAAGGAGCAGGTGGAGAGCCTGGGCGCCAAGTTCCTCGTGATGGAGGAGCAGGTCCAGGCGGAAGGGGCCGGGGGCTACGCCAAGGAGCTCTCGGCGGACCAGCATCAGCGCGAGCTCGAGTTCCTGGCCCGGAGCGTGAAGGATGCCGACGTGGTGATCACGACGGCGGCGATCCCCGGAAAGCGCGCCCCGATCCTCGTGACCCGCGCGGCGGTGGATGGGATGCGCTCGGGCTCGGTCATCGTGGATCTCGCGGCCGAGACCGGCGGCAACTGCGAGCTGACGCAGGTCGGGACGACCGTGGTGCATCAGGGGGTCACGATCCTCGGGCCCGTCAATCTCCCTGCCACGCTGCCGCTGCACGCGAGCCAGATGTATTCCCGCAACATCGCGACTTTCCTGGGCCATGTCGTGAAGGACGGCAAGCTGCAGCCGGACATGGCGGACGAGATCACCAAAGCGACGTGTGTCACCCATGACGGAAAGGTGCTCAGGTCATGACCGACTACTGGTCGATGTTATTCGTATTCGTCCTCGCCACGTTCATCGGGCTGGGGGTGATCCGGCGGGTCTCGCGGCTGCTCTACACGCCGCTCATGTCGCTGACGAATGCCATTTCGGCCATCGCGGTGGTCGGCTCGCTCGTCGTGACCGG
>DATICZ010000292.1:0-4804 GCA_035456525.1 Gemmatimonadales bacterium | reverse complement strand
CTACCTGCTGCCGCGACTACTGCGTGACGAGCTGAGGCTCATCAAGAGCGTGATCGGCGGGTCACCGGCCGTCGCTCCCCAATTGCGGCAGGAGCGCACGTGATTCTTTAGCATCTCATGGCGACCGCACGCGCCAGGCCGGTGAGGTTGCTGCAGCTTGGCAATGAACAGCGGCGCGAACAGCTACTGGAGCGCTGGCCTCGGTCCTTTCCACGACGGAGACACGGTTAGGTACACCGTGCATGGCGCCTCGGGCGCCGGTGCTGTATCTGAGGGGCCGCGAGAGCCCCCCGCTGACGTAGGGAGGAGAGCGACGAGTTCCGACAATGGCCGTTTTAGTCGCCTACGCCCTACGCTGGGCACCCGTAAGCTCAACGAGCTTGGTGGCTCGCTTCACCCGTTGGTCTCGATCCCCGGTCTTGGCGGACACCGATGAGCATGTCTCACCGCCTGATGCCTGACATGTGATGCTTGACACGAACAGCAGGCGCCCGGTAGGCTGCGCCGCGATGACAGTTCGTGGCCGCTCGCTGATCGCCGTGGTCGTCGCCTTCCTGTTTCTCGCCGGGCAGACGTGTGTGCTGCCGATGCCCAGCGGGGCATCGATCACGGCTGAGGATCGCGACCACACCCAGCCCGCGGCGCAGGCTCCGGCTCCGAGCAGCGCCGACGGTGACCATCACGATCCCAGCGTGTCCGCCCACTGCGCCGATTCCGCGGTCGGCAGCGCGTCGGCGGCCCGGGCGCCCGTTGTCTCGACGATTCTCGTGCCGTGCAGCCTCGCCGTGCTTGCGCCCCGGACGGCGGTGCGCACGCTGGAGCTATTCGCCGACGTCGGCGATCCGCCGCGGTTCCTGCTGCACGTCTCCCTCCTGATTTAGTCCTCTCCTCGTTCGCGCTCGTCCCCCGCGTCCTGCGGGCTCGAGGAATCCCTGTGCGCACGAACGAAGGGAGAGGACATGCTCATCCGCGCGATTGTCGTTGTCGGGCTGGCCGCCGTCACGATCGGTGCCGTCGTGGCGATCAGCACTGTCGGGGTCCGCACGGCACAGGCCGTCCCCGCCTTTGCCCGCCAGTACGATCTGCAGTGCAACGCGTGTCACACGCGGCCGCCGCGCCTCAACAGCTTCGGCGAGCAGTTCCATCTGATGGGGTTCCAGATGCCGAGCGCCGCGCGGCCCGACGGTATCATCGGCGCCGTCAAAGAGGACGGGCCGGTGAAGACGTTGATCGACAGCCTCGCGCTCCGGATCGTCGGAGGGATTTTCGAGTATTCCGAATCACCGCACGAGACCGAGGTGAAATTCGAGCCGCCCCACGAGATCGAGTTCTTCATCGCCCGCGCGCTGACGCCCGACGTGAGCCTGTACGTCGAGCTCGAGTTCGAGCCGAACGCGGTCAAGTTCGGAAAGTTCCAGGGCTTCTACAACGAGCCGCGCTTCGGGCTGGGCAAGGAAGCTTTCTTCATGGCCAACCTCGGCGGGTTGTTCGGCCTGCTCGGCGCGCCGACCATGGAGATGGGCGGGATGACCATGGTGGGCCGCCACGGCGGCTTCAACATGCACGGGCCGATGCTCATGGCTGGCAAGATCGATCCGTCGACGAACTGGGCCTATCCGACGAACCGGCAGCTCATCGAGGAGACCGAGCTCGAAGTCGAGCGGGAGAACGATCGCGGTGAGGTCCACCGCTTCCCCGTCGTTCCGTACGCCTTCACGTCGAAGTTCTTCGGGCTCTTCAAGAACCGGGACGAAGGCGAGCCGCAGCTCGTGACCGACCAGGTCATGTACAACACGCGCGGCGGCTATGGGGCCGACTTCCACGCGATGTTCCAGAACAACCTGCTCTTGGGTCAGGCGGGCATCCTTCAGGAGAACGAGGGGGTCAACATCTACGGGGTCGGTCACCTGCAGCTCGGCGAGAGCCGCGGGCTGGTCGCCCATCTCTCTGCTCTCGTGAACTGGGGCTTCGGCGTGGTCCGGGCACCCGTGCTGGACCCGGACGAGCCCGACGAAATCCACCCCGGCAGTCGACGCCTTGACCGGCTCCGGTACGGCGTCGCGGCCAACGTCAGGTGGAAGCAGCTCGACGTCTACGGCGCCCTCATCTTCGATCAGCTGTTCGGCGTGCCCGACGACTTGCGCGGCCAGTTCGATCGCGACGCGGTGGGCCTGACGCTCCAGATCGACTACCTCGCGCACGAGAAGCTGATGCTCTCCACCCGTTTCGACCAGCTCTGGGCGGGCGGGCTGAACGATCAGAGGCTCGACGGGACGGTCCTCACGGTCCAGGCGAAGTACTATCCGTGGCAGAACATCGCGTTTTTCGTTCGGGACAGCGTGAATCTGAGGGAGTTCCACGAGGAAAATCCGCTGCGCAGCTGGAGGAACCAGTTGTTCGTTGGCATCGACTGGGACTTTTAGGGAGACGAGGTATGAGAGGTAAGACAGTAGCGTTCCTCGCGCTCGCGTCGTTGCTCGTTGTGGTCGGGCTCTGGGCTACGCATCCGCCGGCCACTCGGGCCAACGGAGAAAAGGACGACGATAAGGGCGGACACGCCCACGTGCCGGCGCCACTCGAGTACGCGGATGCTCACGTGCCGCTCGGAGTCTGGACCGATCCAGCGATGATCGCGCGCGGCAAGGAGATCTACGTCACGACTTGTGCCGTTTGCCATGGCGACAGCGGTGACGGCAAAGGCCCCGCTGGCGTCGCTCTCCCACTGAAGCCCCCCGACTTTCGCGACAAGGCTGGTGTGGCCGAGATGCGCGACAACTACTGGTTCTGGCGGATCAGCGAAGGCGGCCAGGTCGAGCCGTTCAAGAGCAAAGGGTCGGCGATGCCACCCTGGAAGGGCATGCCTGTCGAGGATCGCTGGGCGTTGATGGCCTACCAGCACACGTTTTCCGGGCATCGGGGTCCCCACGTTCCGTGGGAGCACCCTGAAAGTGTCGTAGTCGGGCGGGACATCTATGCAATGTCGTGCGTGAACTGCCATGGAGCTCAGGGCAAGGGGGATGGGTCTGTGGGAGCTACGCTTTCCCCACGCCGCGCACCGCAGCCGCGGGACTTCACTACTAGCGAATTCAAGCTCCGATCGACTCCGTCCGGTCAATTGCCCACAACCACCGATCTCGTGCGAACAATTAGCGAGGGCATCCGCAGTACCGGCGGGCCAATGACCATCGGCCTGCGAGGCTATCGAATCATGCCGAGCTTCCGACATATGCCGGAGGCGCAGCGTCTGGAGGTGGCGGAGTACGTCAAGAGCCTCAACAAGCGCTTCTGGGAACGCGTGGAGGTCAAGACCGTGCAGATACCGACGCCGCCACCGATCACGCCCGAACGAATCGCCCGCGGGAAGCAACTCTACGCGGATGCCGAATGTCTGGCGTGTCATGGAGCCACCGGCCGCGGGGACGGCAAGCCGTTTGGAGAGTTGAAGGACGCACAGCAACTGCCGATCGCCGCGACCGACCTCCGGAACCCGCGCCGCTTCAAGAACGGATCGCGTCCAGAAGATGTCTACCGGACGCTCATGACCGGCCTGGCCGGCACGCCGATGCCCTCGTACGGCGACTCGCTGGAGCCGGACCAGGCATGGGATATCGTGTACTACACGCTCTCGTTGTCAAAGGAGACGGCGAGCACCAGTCGCTTGGCACAATGACGTATGGTTGGACCATGGAGGATGCATTGTGATTCGACTCATAGCTCTACTGCTCGTCGGTCCGCTTCTGGTCGGCGGGGTCGGCGCCGACGAAGCACCGATCTCGGGAGTCGTCAAGAGCGTCGACGCGTCGGCGCAGACGGTCACGATCGAGACGACAGCCAAAGGAAAGACGCGAGAGGTCACCGTTTTTCTGAAGCCTGGAGCCAAGGTCGTCAAGTTTGCTCGGCCTACGGAGCCGGGGAAGTCCGGATTCGTTGAGCAATCGCTGGCGCTTTCCGACCTCAAGCCCGGGTGGCTGGTAAGCATCGCGACCAAGCATGAAGGGAACAAGGAAGTCGCGGATCTCGTGAAGGTCGTGCTTGAGCGATGAGGCGCGCCGTATCCGGTGTCGGGTGTATAGCGCTTGCGTTCGTCGCATTCCAATCGTTAGCGCTGAACGCGCAGGAGGGCCGGATGCCTCCCGCACCGAGCGCCCCGGGACCCACTCTGCCTCACGGAGACCACGGCACTCCGAAGGGCTGGAAGTTCGCCTGGCCGAAAGGCAATTCGGCCAAAGGCCGCGACGTGTTCGTCAAGCTCGAATGCTATAGCTGTCATGAGATCAAAGGGGAAACGTTGCCGGCGCCGACCGAGAAGGGCAAAGTCGGACCGGAGCTATCGGTTATGGGACCACTGCACGGCGTCGACTATTTCGCGGAGGCCATTCTCAACCCTAGTGCGGTCATCGAGAAGGGTAAGGGCTACGAGGCGGCAGATGGCTCGTCGAAGATGCCCTCCTTCAACGATTCGTTGACTGTGCAGGAACTCATCGATCTGGTCGCCTTCGTGAAATCTCTCAAGCCACCAGCCGCAGCGCCGACCAGCGGTCGTGGTGGAAGTGGTGGTCATACAGGGCACTAAATTCGGATGTTGAAGGCAACACACTTCTCGCAGCGGTCTCACCGGTGCCGATATCTTGGATTCTTGGGTACGGGGCCCCGCGCCCGTCCGCGGCGAAGAATGTGCGCTCGAGGCGTTGATTACATCCCATGACGTCGTACCTCGAGGATCGGGGAGCCCAGCGGGGCACCGGTGATGCTCGGCGACGTGTTGTAGAACCCGCGGGATGAGACTGGCACGGAAGGTGATGTT
>DATICZ010000291.1:0-6654 GCA_035456525.1 Gemmatimonadales bacterium | reverse complement strand
ACCGTACCTCTCATTGGGGACTCCCAGAAGGCGTGCCGATAGACAAACTATCGTTCCAATCAGTGTAGCCGAGGACCACGATCAGACGCGAATTCTGTAGGAGCGACCGCTAGGACATCGGGCACGTGACGGTAAGCAGGCAGCCGTTCAGGCGGGTCGCGTCGCCGGCCAGCGGGCCGCGGCCGCGACAAAGTCTTTCACCTTGAGTGGCTTGCTCTGATACGCATCGAACCCAGCGTCCGTTATCGTCTGCCGGTCCACGGTCATCACCGACGCGGTCATGGCCCTGATAGGAATCCCTCGAGTGGCCTGCTCGGCTCGTAGCCGTCGGAGCGCCTCGATCCCGTCGATCCCGGGGAGCCGAATGTCCCATCAGGACCAGGCTCGGGTGTCGCTCCTGGGCGAGCTGGACGCCCGCCCTCCTCCCCTGTCTCGGCCTCGATGATCGTCTCGGGCGGGAACTCGCCGTGCGTGTTTCGCGTGATCGTGAGGCTGCCGGTAATAGTCTTCGCGGAGCGGGGGAATGGCCATCAGGGCGCGAGCGCCCGATCGCAAAAGGACGTCACGGTACGGTCCGCGGTAAGCCTCCTCGGCGGCGATGTCGGGAATCTGCACAGGCTGTCGGGTGATCGCCATGATCCCCTGGATACCTTCTCCCTTGCGGCCGGTGTCCGGCGGGCCACTGCGACGACGTCTTCGGCAGCGCCGGCAGCCGAATGAAGGAGGCCGCATGGCTACCGAGGTAGGATGCGGCGACTGCTCGGCAAGGGTGGATTGCACGAAGCGCTCTGCGACGCGCGGGCGTGCGGGGACCGCGCCGCAGGAGCAACCGGTTCGACCCGCGAGGAGATTGCCGCCGTGGTCGCAATTTGGCGGAATAGCGCCGGGCCCCGTATGCGCGCCCCGCTCGCTCTGTGAAGGGACCTGCGGGCCACAGGGCGCGCGCCGGCTGGCGGGCGCGGCTCACCGACCCGATGATGAGCGCGGTCCTCGCGCTCGGCGTCACCCAGATTGTCGCCTGGGGGACGAGCTACTACTGTCTGGGCGTGCTGGCGGGGCCGATCAGCCGGGACATGGGCTGGAGCCGAGGGTTCGTCTTCTTCGGCTTCACCGTTGCCTTGCTCGCCATGGGCATCGTCTCGCGCGCGGCGGGCCGCGCGATCGACCGGCACGGCGCGCGGGCGGTGATGACGCTCGGCACCGCGCTCGTGTCCGCCGGCCTGCTTGCCCTGGCTCACGTCCGCAGCGAGGCGGCGTACCTGGCGGTGTGGGTGTTCCTTGGTCTCGGCATGCGGCTGTGCCTGTACGACGCTGCGTTCGCCGCGCTGGTGCAGGTCGCCCCCTCACGCGGGCGGATAGCGATCTCCTACCTCACCCTGTTCGGCGCGTTCGCCTCGTCGGTGTTCTGGGTGATCGGCCACGTCCTGAACGAGCAGATCGGCTGGCGGCAAACCCTGACCCTGTTCGCCCTCATCAATCTGGCGGTGTGCTTGCCGCTGCACTGGCTCGGCCTCGCCCGGCGCGAGACCATCGAGGGCGCGGCCGCGCCGACGGGTGTTCCACCAGTGTCGCCCGACGGGCCCCCGCTCGAGGGGGGGGCGCGCTTGGTCGCCATCGTCCTCTTTGCCCTCATCATGTCGCTCAACGGGTTCGTGTTCGGCGTCATCTCGGTGCAACTTGTCCCGCTGCTCGAGGCCGCAGGCCTCGCGACGGCGGCGGCCGTCTGGGTCGCCTCGATGAAGGGCGTGGCCCAGTTCGGTGGGCGTGTCGTCGAGATCCTCTTTGCCCGCAACCTGCGGGCCATCACCGTGGGCCGCATCGCCGTCGGGATCCTGCCCACGTCGTTGCTCCTGCTACTGACCGGCGGCGGGAGCCTGCCGATGCTCGTCGCGTTCACGCTCATGATGGGCGCATCGCAGGGCGTCATCACCATCGTCCGTGGTGCCGTGCCGCTCGCGCTGTTCGGCGCGAAGGGGTATGGCGCCTTGCTCGGCGTCATCGCCACGCCGGTCCTCGTCGTCAATGCCGCCTCCCCTACCGTGTTCGCAGCGATCGTGGACCGCTGGGGCTGGGGGGCCGCGCGCGTGTCACTCTGGGTGGGCTGCTCGGCGGCGTGGCTCGCCATGGAGCTGATGTCGCGCTGGTACGAGCGCCGGCGGGGGGGCGCCGGGGGCTCGCCCGACCGGCCCAGAGCCCCAGGTGGCACCGCCCGCTCATGATCGGCCGTTGCCCTCCTCGGGCCTGGTCCTTGACCGCAAGCCCATGTTCGGCGCAGGATTGGCCGGGGTAGTTCTCGGGATCGATGCTGTCGGTGCTCGCCTTCTTGGCGGTGCCAGCGGAGGTTCCCGGGAGCCCGGTCCGCGCCGCACGGGGTGCTTGGCGAAGGGCCGCCGCCGCAGTTACCAATGCGCCCCAGCAGGAGACCAGTGTGCGCAGAATCGACCTTGCCATTGGGATCGGCGGCGCCGCGGGCCAGGGGATTGCCACTCCCGGCGACATTCTGGCGCGGATCTTCGTTCGCCGCGGGCTGCACGTGAACGCCTACAACGCCTACCAGTCCATCATTCGCGGCGGGCACATCTTCCTCACCCTCCGCACGAGTGACCAGCCTGTCTTGAGTCAGGGCGACAAGATCGACGTGCTCATGCCGTTGAATCAGGACACGATGAACCGACACCTGAGGCTGATGCGACCGGGCTCGGCGGTGCTGTTCAACAGCGATACGATCAAGCCCGGCGATGTTTCCGATGGCGTGCAGCTCTGCCCGTTTTCCGTCAAGGCGCTGGCCCCCACCGTCAGGGGCGACCTCGTCCAGAACACCATCGCGCTGGCCGCGATTCTTCGTTTGGTCCAGGTCGAGTTCAAGATTCTCGAGGAGATCCTGGCGATCCAGTTCAGACGGCGGGGCGCGGCCGCCGTGGCCGAAAACGTGGGCGTCGCCCGAGCCGGCTACGACTACGCGGCAACTCATTTCACGGCCTTCCCGTTCTCGCTGCCAGACATGGGCAGGCGACTGGCGTTCTTTGAGGGCAACCAGGCCCTGGCGATGGGCGGCGCCGCGGCCGGGGTGCGCTTTTACTGCGCCTATCCCATGAGCCCGGCGTCGGGCGTGCTGCACTGGATGTCGCGGCACGCGCGCCAGCTCGGCATCATGGTTCGGCAGGTCGAGGACGAGATCGGCGTGATCAACATGGCGATCGGGGCGGCGCACACCGGCTGTCGCGCTATGTGCGCGACCTCTGGCGGCGGCTTTGCCCTGATGACTGAAGCGCTGGGCGCGGCGGCCATGATGGAGATCCCGGTCGTGTGCATCAACGTCCAGCGGGCTGGACCGGCCACGGGCGTGCCCACCAAGACCGAGCAGGGCGATCTCTGGCAGGTGCTTGGCGCCGGCCAGGGAGACTATCCCAGGATCATCGTAGCGCCGACGAACATCGGCGATTGCTTCAAGCTCGTCCCGAAGCTCTTCAATCTGGTCGACAAATTCCAGTGCCCGGGCATCATTCTCTCCGACCTGCTGCTGTCCGAAGGCCGGTCCAGCATCGACCCCGCGGAGCTGGATTTCAACGTGCCCATCGATCGCGGCGAACTGATCGGTCTCAACGGAGACGGAGCGCCCGTCAACGGGGGCTTCAAACGCTACCTCGTCACCGGGAGCGGCATCTCACCGCGCGCATTGCCGGGAACGGCCGGATACGTCCACGTCGTGGCGACCGACGAACACGACGAGGACGGCGTGTTGATCAGTGACGAATTCACCGATCCGCACAAGCGTCAAGCCATCCATGAGAAGCGGATGCGCAAGATGGACGGGGTGCTTCCGCTCCTTCCGCCGCCGGAGCTTCACGGGGCTGCGGACGCGCAGGTCACGCTGGTCGGCTGGGGCTCGACCGAGGGCGTCATCCGCGAGGCCATCCAACAGCTGGCCGAAGCAGGCGTCGTGGCCAACAACTTGCAGATCAGGTGGCTGGTCCCGCTGCATGCCGAAGCGATCCTTTCGCTCCTGTCCAAGTGCCGGAAGGTCGTCGTCGTCGAGAACAACTACAGCGGGCAGTTCGCACGCTACTTGCGATCGGAGACCGGGTTCGGCGCCGACGGCCACATCCGTAAGTACGATGGGGAGCCGTTCATGCCGCACCACATCGTGAACGGGATCAACGCCATTCTGGCAGGCGCAACCTCACTCTACGTGCCCGTGCACGAGATCCAGGTCTGAGGGAGACGGCGATGGCCACCATTGTGCAGACCGAACGCGTCAAGGTAACGGTCAAGGACCTCAAGGGCAAGGTCGATCCCGACTGGTGTCCGGGATGTGGCGACTTCGGCGTGCTCGCGGCCCTGAAGCAGGCGATCGTCGAGGCGGGCCTCGAACCCCACAAGGTCCTGACCATCAGCGGCATCGGCTGCTCGTCGAATTTACCCGGCTATCTCAACACATATGGCATGCACACCTTGCATGGCCGCGCCCTGGCGGTGGCCACCGGCGCCCAGCTCGCCAATCACGACTTGAAGATCGTCGTCACGGGCGGAGACGGCGACGGGTACGGCATCGGCGGCAATCACTTTGTCCACGCCATGCGCCGCAACGTCGATCTGACCTATATCGTGATGAACAACCAGATCTACGGGCTGACGACCGGCCAGCTCTCACCCACCAGCATCAAGGGGATGAACACCAAGAGCACGCCCTTCGGCAGCGTTGAAAACCCCATCAACCCGATCCCGCTGGCCATCGCGGCCGGGGCGTCGTACGTTGCGCGGGGATTTACCGGTCAGCAGAGACAGCTGGTCGAGCTGATCAAAGGGGGCTTGCAGCACAGGGGCTTTGCCCTCATCGACACCTTCAGCCCTTGCGTGACCTACAACCACGATAACACCCACGAGTTTTTCAAGCAGCGGACCCGTAAACTGGACGAGATGGGTCACGACCCGACCGACTTGCACGGCGCCCTGGAGAAGGGCTGGATGTGGGGCGACGTCATCCCGATTGGACTCTTCTGGAGGCGCGAGGATCTGCCGGCGCTAGATCAGCTAGAACCAGTCCTCGGTGAGGGTGGTCCGCTGGCGCACCGTCCGCTGGGCGTCGCCTCGGATATCGCCCAAGCTCTCATCAAGGAATTGATGTAGCGGCCGTCGCTCAGCTCCCATTCGCGCAGCAGACGCGGCGCACGGCGGCCACGATCTTCTCTTGCGTCGGCGTCTTCAGATGCTCGAGGTTCTTCGCGTAGGGCATCGGCGCGTCGGCGCCCGTGACGCGCGCCACCGGTGCGTCGAGGTCGTCGAAGGCCTGCTCAGCGGCGCCGCACGGACATTGACGCGACAGGTCCTCCTCGACGGGGCCGAGGCCGCCGACCCGTCCCGCCTGGTCCCTGGCGAATGGCAGTCAGGATCGCGCCCCCGGGCGAGTTGAGTCAAGAGCCAGTCGAGCTGGGAGACCCGCGCCAGAAAAACTGGACCATTTCGGACTTGAGGAGCGGGCCGGACTGCGGTCCTCTTACGGGACGAGAGGTGAATCGGGGCTTTTTCATCGTTCGCGGCGGCTGCACGACGAAGTCTCTGTCGCGTTCCGTCCCCGGATGAGAGAGCGACCCGAATCGGGGAGCCCTGGCCATGAGCCCAGCTGACGACAAGCAACCGGCCGCCACCGCCGCGCCGATGTCACTGGCCCGGCGCCTGTTCGTGCGCATTCCCTACCTCATCGCCGGCTCGCTTCTCCTCGGCGCCATCGCGATCAACATGGCCAACGTCATCGGGCGCTATGTCTTCGCGACCCCGGTGTTCTGGGCGGAGGAAGTCCTCAGCTTCATGATCATCTGGAGCGTCTGTGTCGCCGCCGGGGCCATTGGCTACCAGGGCGCCCACGTGACGATGGACCTCCTCGCCGCCGCCTTGGGGCCGGGCTATCGAGCGTTCATTGGCCTGCTCACCGTCGTCCTCACCGTGGCGTGCTCGGCGTTCGTGGTGACCCAGACGGTACGGGTTCTCGCCCTCTACCAGAGAACCGGCGAAACGAGTATGGCCGCTCGCTTTCCGCTTCTCTATGCGCATTCTGCGGTGCTCGTCGGCTTCGCTCTGTTGGGGATCGTGGCCCTGATCCGCGCGCGAGCGCACGTTCGGAACACGTTCGATTGATCCATTCCTCGGGAGGATGATCGGTGGGCTGGGTGATGGTGCTGATGCCGCTCACGCTGCTCGTGATGGGCGTGCCCATCTTCCTCCTCTTGCTGGCCACCTGCATCACCACCGTGGTGTTCTTCACCACGCTGCCCCACGTGATCGTGCATCAGGTCGTCTTCGACAGCCTGAACAAGTTCCCGCTCATCGCGGTCCCGTTCTTCATCTTCACCGGAGACCTGATGTCGTCCGGCGGCATCTCAGCGCGGCTCCTGCGCTGGGTGGCCGCGATGATAGGCGGTTTTCGCGCTAGCCTGCCCCTGACCTCGCTCGGGTTCGCCGCGGTCTTCGGCGCCATCTCGGGCGCCACCACCGCCTCCGTGGCCGCCGTCGGCTCGCTGACGTATCCGCGCCTGCGCCAGGCGGGATACACGGAGAGGTTCGCGTCGGGCCTGATCACGGCGGAATGTGCGCTCGACAACCTGATCCCGCCCTCGATCGCCTTCATCATCTACGGCATCGCCACCGAGACCTCGGTGG
>DATICZ010000290.1:0-3687 GCA_035456525.1 Gemmatimonadales bacterium | reverse complement strand
TCGCCGTCGGCCGGCGGGGTGGCAAGAGCCGCATCGCAGCCCTCGTTGCGGTCTACCTCGCTTGCTTCAAGGACTACCGAAACATCCTCGCGCCCGGCGAGCGAGGCACGCTTCCGGTGATCGCGGCCGATCGTCGGCAGGCCCGAACCGTGATGCGGTACATCGTGGCGTTGCTAGACGGTTGTCCCATGCTCGCCCGGATGGTCATCAACCGGACGGCGGAGGCGGTTGAGCTCACGAACGGCGTCGTCATCGAGGTTCACACCGCGAGCTTCCGGGCGGTCCGGGGCTACACCGTTGTCGCGGCCGTCCTCGACGAGATCGCGTTCTGGCGCAGCGAGGACTCGGCGAATCCGGATCGCGAGATCGTGAACGCCATCCGACCCGCGATGGCTACTGTGCCGGACGCACTCCTGCTCGCGATCAGTTGTAAAACTCACGACCTGATCTGACAGTCGGCGGCCCTCGGGACCAGGTTGCAGTGTCCGATCGTCACGCCGCGATCATCTTCTCCTTCGCCAAGGGGAGGCTGTCCCGGAACGTCTGCATCGGCGTCTTCCCGAAACACCAGCGACCCTGGTGTGGCCGCTCCTCGTTGTACTCGCGCAGCCACGCGTCCAGGTCCGCCTGGAGCTCCTCGAGCGTCGTATAGAGCTTCCGCCGGAACGCCACCCGGTAGAACTCGTTCAGCACCGTTCGATTGAACCGCTCGCAGATCCCGTTCGTCTGCGGGCTCTTCGTCTTCGTGCGCGTGTGGTCGATGTTCTCGACCGCCAGGTAGAGCTCGTACTCGTGCCGGTCCGGGAGCCCGCAGTACTCCGTTCCCCGATCGGTCAGCACCCGGCAGAGCGGGATGCCGTGCGCCTCGAAGAACGGCACCACGCGGTCGTTGAGCGTGTCCGCGGCCGTGATCGGGGTCTTGCGATCGTAGAGCTTCGCGAACCCGACCTTCGAGTACGTGTCGATGAACGTCTGCTGGTAGATCCGCCCCACGCCCTTCAGCGTCCCCACGTAGAACGTGTCCTGGGCGCCGCAGTAGCCGGGACACTCGCTCTCGAACTCCCCGTGCGCCTCCTTGTCGCTCGTTGCCTTCTCCAACGCCGCCACCTGCGCCTCGGTCAGGATCAGCCCCTCCTGGGCCACCTTCGCCTCCAGCGCCTTCAGCCGCTTCTTGGTCGTCTCGAGATCGTGGCGCACCCAGACACAGCGCACCCCGGCCGAGGAGATCGTCTGCCCGCGCTTTGCCAGCTCGTTCGCTACCCGCGTCTGTCCCCACGTCGGCTGGGCAATCGCGAGCTCGACCACGGCCGCCTCGATCTCAGGGGCCACGCGGTTCTTCAGCACGGGCTTCCGCCGTGACAGTTCCTGCAACGCGACCTCGCCCCCCGTCTCATACAGCTCCTTGAATCGGTAAAAGCTGTCTCGGCTGTAGCCCATCACCTTGCAGGCCTTTGACACGTTCCCGAGCTGCTTCGCCAGCTCCAACACGCCGACCTTCGCCTTGATGATCTTCGCATCCCTCGTCATCCGCTCTCGTTCCTCTCTCCCCTCGCGGGGATTCGGGTCCCGAGAGCACTATCGGCATGTCAGATAAAGTCTTGAGTTCTGCATGGTATGCACGGATGCCCGCCGCTTCGAGCCGTTAGCTCAGTCGGTAGAGCATCTGCCTTTTAAGGTAGAGCGGGGCGGGCACGGCAGCAACGGAGTGGCACGCTCGCGTCCATGAAAGATTCTCCGTAATCGGTTAGCGCCCCGCGACGCGCCGCGTTGTAGATCCGCCGGCCGAGATATGCTTTCTTGCTGCCGTGGCGGTGGCGTGGCGGCGCTGGGCGACGGGGCGGGACGAGATCGAGCGCGAGAACGAGCGGCTGAGGGAGGAGAACGAGCGGCTGCGGCGCGAGCTTGAGCGGGCCGAGCGCGAGCGGGAGAGAATCGAGCGCGAACGCGATCGGCTCCGCGAAGAGCGCGATCGGCTCGAGAAGGAGCTGGAGCTGGCGCGCCGGGCGGCAAAGCGGCAGGCGGCGCCGTTTTCGAAGGGCGCCCCGAGTCCGAACCCGCGGCGTCCCGGTCGCAAGCCCGGGCGGGCCTACGGTCGCCGGGCCTGGCGGGCCGTGCCCAATCACGTCGACGACATCGTCGAGGTGCTGCCGCCGCCGACGTGCGCGGCGTGCGGCGGCACGATCGACACCGAGCGCGTCGACGTTCAGTACCAAGCCGATCTCCCGCCCGTGCGCCCGCATGTGACCGCATTCCGCGTGCACGTCGGGCGCTGTCGCCGCTGCGGCCGGCGGGCACAGGGCCGCGACGTGCGCCAGACGTCGACCGCGACGGGAGCGGCGGCCTCGCAGGTCGGGCCGCGCGCGCTCGCTTGGGCGGCGTGGTTGCACACGGGGCTCGGCGTGCCGTTCGCCAAGGTGGCGACGATCTTGCGCACCGGCTTCGGCCTCGCGATCACGCCCGGCGGGCTCGTGCAGGCGCTCCACCGGGTTGGTCAGCGGACCGCGCCCACCTACCACGCGCTCGTCGCCGTCGTGCGCCGGAGCCCGGTCGTCGCGCCCGACGAGACGGGCTGGAGGGTCGGCGGGCGGCTCTGGTGGCTCTGGGTGTTCGTCACGGCCGACGTGACGGTCTACGCGATCCAGCCCGGCCGCGGGTACGCGCAGGCCGCCGCGATCCTTGGCCCGCGCTACGACGGCATCGTCGTCCGGGACGGCTGGGCGCCGTACCGCAAGCTGCCGCACGCGACGCACCAGACCTGCCTCGCACACCTGCTGCGCCGCTGTCACGGCCTGCTCGAGGTCGCGCAGCGCGGGGCGGCCCGCTTCCCGCACGCCGTCCGCCGCGTGCTGCTCGCGGCGCTGTCGATCCGGCAGCGGCGCGATGCGGGCACGCTCGGCGGCCACGGCCTCGCCGTCGCCATCGGCCGGCTGGAAGCGCGCACCGATCGCCTCCTCGCGGGCCGCGTGACTCACCCGCCCAACCGCCGCCTCCTCCAACACCTCCAAACCGAGCGGCCGGCGCTCTTCACCTGCCTGCGCCATGCGGACGTGGAGGCCACCAACTGGCAGGCCGAGCAGGCGATTCGGCCCGCGGTCGTGACCCGCAAAGTCTGCGGCGGCAACCGCACGCCGCGGGGCGCGGCCACCCAGCAGATGCTCGCCAGCGTCCTGCGCACCTGCTGGCAACAGCAGCGCGATCCTCTCGCGCTCCTCGTGGCGCTGCAGCGCAGCACCCGTCCCGTCGTCGCGGACTTCCGCCTCCCCGGTCCTGCCCCGCCCTGACCATCATGCGGCGCCGTCAGGCGCTAACCGAAGACGATTCTCCTTCCCCGTGTCGTCGCCAGCCTCCTCCTCTCCGCGGCGGCTGCTCATGCAAAGCCCTGCGATGACCCGGCTGCCGTGATGACAACCCGGCAAGCGGCGGAGGCGCAGTGCGCCTGCGGGGCGGTGACTCGCCATCGCAGCTATACCTCGTGTGTCTCACGCGTCGCGCACGAGGCTGTGGCCTCCGGCGCTTTGTCTCGGCGCTGCAAGGCAGCCGTCATGAGGTGGGCAATGTCGGGCGTGTGGTGGAAAAGTGAAAGGAAGGCGTCATCATCCGGCGCAGTTGGCCAACAACTGCGCCCGCTGGCGAGCGGGTGCCGGAGGATGACGCCGTGGAAAGCGATAGCAGGAAGCGGGAGCGGGA
>DATICZ010000289.1:0-2206 GCA_035456525.1 Gemmatimonadales bacterium | reverse complement strand
CAAAGAAATCTCCGCTCCCCAAGATGGCGACGACCGCTTCTTTCCCGCGCGCGGAGAGGACCGTCAGCTTGACCTTCCCCTTCTCAATGTAAAACACCGCGTCCGCGCGACTGCCCTGCGAGAAGATGTTTTGTTTCTTTCGATACTCCTTCGTGGTCCCGCCCCGGGATTTCGCAAGGTATGTCCTGAGATCGAGCGGTACGTCTTTTTTCTGTGCCATGAGTCGGTGCCCTTTTGGGCGAGGTCAATATGGACCTCTTGGTAGTCGCCGCCTCCTTGCAGCTAAGAAACCTAGCTTAGCGGATCACACTCAGTCAAGAGCCACGGAGGAGTTCGTGAGCGAGGGTGAGGTCCATCGCGGCTTACTCCACAGGCTTCCCGTGGATGCTCCAAGGATCGTCGTCCGGCGCCTCCGATCTGGGCGGTGACGCGTCGGTCGATTCAACAGATAGGATGGTAAGATCCAGCGCTCGCAACCGGTCGCGCAGCTCATCAGCTACGCCTTCAATTTGGCCCTCCAGTAAGAGCATCGGTACCGTCTCCACGACCGCCTGCATTTTGATCAATCTAAAGTTCGCCATCGAAATACCTCCGGTCAGAAAGCGGGCGGTGCCTTCGCAACCAATCCCTGGGCGTCAGGAACCTTCTCCGACTGGCACTATTTGGGCACCGGCCCAGTAGCGGTGTCGTGTAAGTAATGGCGCTCGACGCGACTCGAACCCGCGACCTCTGGATTGACAGTCCGCGATGGCTCCCGGATCGTGAGTGCCTCGGAAGTAGCGTAACATGCTCACTTCTCACACGAATAGCGCTCCGTGCTACCCTCGGCGCGATTGAATCTAGTGGGGGAAGGCGGCTCGCCACCGTATGCCGACCGTATACGAGACTCGGCTTTTCCCCGATGCGGGGCTTCTTTCGTACGGGCCGCTTGCGCAAGAGCGGTACGAGCGCATGGCGGTATTGACACTGGAACGCCAGGGCTGCCGCGTGACACTCGAACCCGCGGCCCGACGCTCATGGTCACGCGACGGCGGATCTTCTGAGCAGTAGCCCGTGCTCGACCAACGCGGCCAGCTGCTGAGAGCAGCCCTCGGATTCGCCGGACTTCCCAGGCCCTCATATGACCGCTCCCTCTGGGCGCTGCGGGTCTGGCTCGACTCCTGGGCCGGCATCGGACGGGTCGCGGTTGGGATGGGGCGACAAGGCTTCGATCTCCAACTCACGCGCTACGACGAACGGGGCTGGCGGGCGACGTTCTACACGACAGGCATGGAGCACTCGCCGACGAGCGCGACAGGATCAGCCTGGGAGCGCACGCCGTGGCACGCGGTCCAGGGAGCGGCGCGGGACGCGCTGAGAAGGGCGAGTGCGGATGGCTAAGCCGCGGCCCACGAAGAAGCGCGAGCGGAAGGACAATGGGCAGCTGCCCCTGCCGACCTCGCGCACCCCGGCTGCGTCCGGCGAGACCCGGGTGCTGCCGATGCAGCTCCAAGTCGGTGACCGGCTCGTCGACGAGACCGGCGAGTGGGAAGTCGCCAGCCGGCCGTATGTTACGAATGCCGGGAAGGACGCACACGTCCGCGTCAAGAAGGTCGGCCAGCCAGGACTAACCGAGATCCGGACGTGGGGCGCGCACGAACGCGTCACCGTGAAACGAGCATGACTGTCGAGGAGCAGACGGCTTGACGACCCGACCGTCGGCGTGATTAGCAAGCTGGCCCGCGCGCTCGGCGTGTCGGTCATGGAGATGCTGAAGTGAAGGAGAACGTCGAGGTGCTGGTTTCCTTCCGCCTCCGAACGACTGGCAAAGTACTTGGGTGCCCCGTTGCACTTCCGCCGGGTATTGACCCCCATCTCGTGCCGACCCGCGATGTCATCGCGTATCTCGCCGATGCGGTTAGCGTGGCACCGGACGAGATCGAGTTGCTGGACGTGTGGTCCAAGACGCAGAGGAACTGACATGAATGACGCCATTGCGCGGAGGAGGGCGGCGCGAAGCTCGCGGCCTACTCGGCCGTCGACTTGAACCCTATCTCTTTGGCGCTGCCTTCAAACCCCTGAATCGTGATGATTGCGTCCCACCTAACGAGGAGCTCGGTCGAGGCAGACTGCCAGTTGACCTGCTTCACACCAATGGCAACCGGACGGAACTCTTGAACCGTGTGGGTCCTGACCCAGAGCCCCACGCCAATCTCCTCGACGATGG
>DATICZ010000288.1:0-5986 GCA_035456525.1 Gemmatimonadales bacterium | reverse complement strand
GCCATTCCCCAGAATCTCGGGCCGATCTGGTACCCGATTGCGCTGGCCCTCACCGCCCTGCCCTGCGTCTGGCTGGGCGGTGTGCTGCTGCGCCGTCACCATGCGGGGGCAGCGGTTTCACTTCAAACAGACTGAGGAGAGCAACATGCAAAAGATCACGCCGTTCCTTTGGTTCAACGGCAACGCCGAAGAGGCGGCGGAGTTCTACGTCTCGATCTTCAAGAACTCGAAGGTGCTGAGCGTGTCGGGCCCGAAGGGGAAGGCCATGTCGGTCACGTTCCAGCTCGAAGGCCAAATGTTCTACGCCCTGAATGGCGGCCCGGAGTACACCTTCACCCCGGCGATCTCCCTCTTCGTGAGCTGCGAGTCGCAACAGGAGGTCGACGCGCTGTGGGAGAAGCTCACCGCGGGAGGGTCGGAGGAGCAGTGCGGCTGGCTGAAGGACAAGTTCGGCCTCTCCTGGCAGATCATTCCCACCGTGCTGGGCAAGATGTTGACGGACAAGGATCAAAAGAAGGCGAATGCCGCGATGCAGGCGATGCTGAGAATGAAGAAGATCGACATCGCAGGCTTGCAGCGGGCCTACGCCCAAGCCGGCTAGGGTGTACCTTGGGTGACCCTTTGCGGAGGCCGGATCGTGCGAACACTGCTGTGTCTCACCCTCGTCGTGGCGGCATGCGCCCGCGAGAAGCCGCAGGCTGCCATGAGCGCCGCCGACCGATACGCGGGCGACTGGGAAGGCCGTTCGGTCCAGAGCGCCACGGACACCGGCGTGGCGTTCGCGAGTCACCTGACTGCCGGCCCGGAGGGGACGGTATCGGGGACCATCGTGTTTGCAGGCCTCGAATCGGCGGCCATCGCGCTGCGCACGGTCGAAGTGAGCGACTCGACGATCGTGTTCGAGATCGGGCCCTACCAGGTCCCGGGCACCAACACCGAGGCGATCACCCGCTTCGAAGGCCGGCTGGCGGGCGACTCCCTGTGGGGATCCTACGTCACCCTGCCGACGGTCGGCGGCGGTGTCGTCCCCGACATGTCGACGGCCCAATGGAAGAACGCCGAAATCCACCCGGCGCCGGGGAGCGAGCCGATGCGGGGCACCTTCGCAGTCGGCCGGAAGCGCGCTACGCCCTGAACTGAGCGCCGCCGGCGCCTCGCCGCATAGGGGCGGTCCCGGACGCCGGCTGAAGGGGAGATCGTCGCAGAAAAGACAATGGCGTGGCCTCTCGGCCACGCCATTGTCACAAGCAGGTGCGTTGCGGGCGACGCGACCGGCTTCCGCCGGTCTCGAGAACCCCGTACCCGACTGCTGCAGGGGCCCGGCGGCTCCCTCGCGACCCGAATGGGCCGCGGCTTGCACCACCGACCTGATGGCGCCAGCCGCAACGCACTCCGACTCTACGGCTCCGGTGCTGAAGGAACCCTGAAACCTCTGCGAAGAATCGGGGCGCGGCGCGGTCAGTCGCTCGTCATGATGAACAGCGGCGCGCCGTCGAAGTCGTAGATCGGCCGCAGCCGCTCGGTGTTGTAGTACTTCGCGACGTCCACGATCTTCTTCTCCGAGGTGACGCTCGTGATCGGCACGCTGTCGTAGAACCCCCGGTGGATGCTGACCAGGCGACCGTACTGCTTCCGCATCACCAGCTCGAGCGCGAGATTGCCGAAGGCCATGGGGACGATGGAATCGAGCGCGTCGGGATCGCCGGAGCGCACGAGGTAGCCGAGCCGCTGGTTGACGACGTCGATGCGACGCCCGTTGTTGTACTGTGCAGACGATTCCTTCAGGGCCGTGCCGACCCGATCCCCGATCCCGCCCAGCTTGCGGTGCCCGAACATGTCGGTCTCCTCGCCCTCGAAGTTCATGCCGTCCTGCGAGGTCAGACGCGCGCCCTCCGACACCAGCACGACCGCGTAGTGGCTCGGATTCCGGTTGCGGTCGAGCACGAGCAGCTCCGTCAGGCGCTCCACGTCGACCGGATGCTCGGGGATGATACAGCGGTCGGCGGCCCCGGCCATCGTCGGCAGCAGCGCGGTGAACCCGGCGTAGCGGCCGAACACTTCGATGACCAGGAACCGCTCGTGCGAGCCCGCCGAGGTACGGAGCGAGTGGGTCAATTCGATCGTGCGCGTCACGCAGGTGCTGAAGCCGATGCAGTAGTCGGTGCCGTAGACGTCGTTGTCCATCGTTTTCGGAATGGCGACGACGTGCACGCCCTCGTCGTGCAGGCGCTTGGCGTAGCTCAGCGTATCGTCGCCCCCGATGGGAATCAGGACGTCCACGCCGAGGTGCTCCAGGTTCCTCAGCACGTCCCGGGTGACGTCGTTGACCGGCGCGCCGTAGCCCGTGAGATGCGCCGGCAGGCGTTCGCGCGGCAGGTGGCTGGGCCGCACGCGGGAGGTGTGGAGGAAGGTGCCGCCCGTGCGGCCGGCGCGATTGACGATGGCCTCGGTCAGCGGCTGCACGCTCTCGCTGTTGTCGACCTTCGCGTCGGGCACGTAGTCGACGAGCCCGGCCCAGCCGCGCCGGATGCCGACAACGTTGTAGCCGTCGCGTAGGGCGCGAATCGTGATGGCGCGGATGGCCGGATTCAGGCCGGGAACGTCGCCGCCGCCGGTGAGAATGGCGATTGTGCCCTTCCCCATGGATGCGCTCCTTTCGGGCCCAAGATAACCCCTGCTGGAGCGACCTTCGGGCAGGGCCAATCAGGCCCGCGCGAGCCTCGCCTCGGTGAGGCGTATGCGTTTCTCGAGAAAGCGCCGCTCCGCGTCGTTGCGCGCACAACCCTGCGCCGCCTGGAAGTGGACCCGGGCCGCCTCCCGGTTGCCGCGGCGCAGCTCCAGCTCTCCCAACGCGGCTTGATAGAAGGGATAGCCGGAGAGCCGGTCGCGATCGCCGATCGCCTGCAGCGCCTCGAGCCCCAAGGCGGCGCCGTCACGCTCGCCCACGGCGATAGCGCGGTTGAGCGCCACCACTGGCGAGGGGGCGATGTCCATCAGCCGGTCGTACAGCGAAACGATCGTGCGCCAGTCCGTTTCTTCGAGGCTGCGCGCACTCGCGTGCGCGGCGGCGATGGCCGCCTCGACGTGGTAGGCCGTCACCTCCTGCCCGCTGGCGGAGCGCTCGAGCAGGGCAAGCCCCTGCCCGATGAGCCGGGTATCCCAGCGCGAGCGGTCCTGGTCCACGAGGGCGCTCAGCTCGCCCGCCGCGTCGAGCCGCGTCGGCAGCCGCGCCGCGTCGAGCGACATGAGCGCGGCCAGCGCGTAGGTGGCGGGGGTCGCCGCCGGCGGATACTCGCACAGCAAGGTCACGAGCCGCAGCGCCTCATGACACAGCTCCGCACGCACCGCGGTTTCCGGACCGGCGCCGTGATAGCCCTCGTTGAACAGCAGGTACAGCGCCCGCTGGACGGTCGCGAGCCGCGCCCTGAATTCGGCGTCCTCCAGGTCGAACAGCCGCTCGGCGCTCGCGAGCACCTTCTTTCCCCGGGCGATGCGCTTCTCGATGCCGGCACGCCCGGTGAGGAACGCGCTCGCGATCTCGTGCGCGCCGAAACCGCAGAGGATATTGAGGATGAGGGCGAGCTTCGCCGGCTCCGCCAACCGCGGGTCGCAGCAGGAAAACATCATGCGCAGCTGCTCATCGCGGATCGTGTGCGCCGCGAACGCCTCGTCCACGACCGACTCGGCATCGAGCATCCGCCCGACCTCGGGCGCGAAGTCGCGCGCCGTGCGCTGACGCCGCAGGACGTCGAGCGCCCGGCGCTTCGCCACCGCCATGAGCCAGGCCGACGGGTTCTCCGGGATGCCTTGTGTCTTCCAGACGTCCAGCGCCCGGGAGAATGCATCCTGCACCACGTCTTCGGCGAGCGCGAGGTTGTGCGCGCCGAAGAGACGCGTGAGCGCCGCGACCAGGCGCCCCGACTCGTGGCGGAAGAAATGCTCGACCAGCTCCACCCCGGACCTCAACTCCCCGGCGCGTAGCGCAGGCTGACGTTACCCGACGGATAGGCTTTGGCCTCGAGTAACCGAAGGGGCACGTTCTGCGGCAGGTCACCGATCAGCGGCCGGCCGCCCGCCAGGAACAGCGGGCTCACGACGAAATGGTACTCGTCGATCAGGCCGTGCTGCGCCAACAACGACACGATGGTGCCGCTCCCGAAGATCAGGATGTCCTTGCCCTTCTGTCGTTTGAGCCCCGCGACCTCGGCGGGGTCGAATTCGCCGAGCAGGCGGGAGTGCGCCCACGTTACGGTCTTCCGGGTTCTCGAGAAGACGAGTTTCGCCGCGTCGTTGATCCAGATGGCCATGGCGCGGTTCTCGGGCGACCCCCGGCCGTGCGGCGCGGGGGTCGAGTTGTCGAGGGCGTGCGGCCAGTAGGACTCGAACATGTCGTAGGTCCGGCGCCCGAACAGAATCGTGTCGCCACCCGGCATGCCTTCGACGGCCGACCGGTCGATCGCCGGCTCCTGCACCACCCAATCGAGTCGCCCGTCGGGCGTCGTAAAGGACCCGTCGGCGGCCACGTGATTGAACATCATGATGCGTCTCATGTCGACCTCTCGAGATCCTTCATCATGGCCGTTTCCACGGGGCGAATCTCCACCGATCCGTCACCGGCCAGCATTGGGCACCCGCGAGACAGCTCCACGGCCTGCGCCAGGTCCCGGGCCTCGACGACGATGAACCCCAGGACCATGTCCTTGGCTTCGACGTAGGGACCGTCGGTGACCACCTTCTTGCTTCCCCGAACGACCTTCCCATCCGGTGAGATCGGCTGCCCCCGGCTCTTGAGGTGCCCCTTGGCTTCCAGATCGCGGATCCAGGCCATCCACGCCTGCAGGCTCCGCTGCGCCTGTTCGGGCGTCCCCATGGCCCCGTTCCGTTCCGCCGCGCTGGCCCGGAACAGGTAGACGAACTCGCTCATCGTGCCGCCTCCTTGGAGAATGACGTCCAACGTCCTCGTCGTCCCCAGGACGTTCGACGCGGCCGCCGCCGGACATTCCGGTCGGGGAGACCGTCGAACCCAACCCCGGCCCCAATGTCGATGCCCCGGGCCGATGGCGGAAGTCACGCAGGGCCGGGCGGTTAGCGCACGCGCCTTGTGGGGGATTGAAATGGTTGGTAAGATCAGGCAATTAATTGACAAGGTCAATTATATGCCGGAGAACGCAATGGCCCACCGCGTCGCCACCGCACGACGCTTCAACCGGTTCTATACCCGGCAGATCGGTTTGCTCCAGGAGCACCTCCTCGAGAGCCCCTTCTCGCTCACAGAAGCCCGGGTGCTCTTCGAGCTCGCCCACCGCGAGCAGACCACGGCGACCGATCTCGGAAGCGAGTTGGGGCTGGATGCGGGCTACCTGAGTCGCATCCTGCACGGGTTCCACAAGCGCGGCCTCATCGAGAAGAACCCGTCCCCGACCGACGCCCGGCAGACCTTGCTGTGCACGACCGAGCGAGGGCGGGTAGCCTTCGCCACGATCGACACCACATCGGCCCAGGAGGTCGCGGCGCTCCTCGGGAGCCTGCCCGAGGAGGCTCAGTCCCGGCTCATCACGGCAATGCAGACCATCGAATCCCTGCTCGGCGCGCGCCCGGAGCCACAGGTTCCCTACGTGCTGCGTCCCCCGCGGGCCGGCGATTGGGGCTGGGTGGTGCAGCACCACGGCGCCGTGTACGCCCGGGAGTACGGCTGGGACGACTCGTTCGAGGCCCTGGTCGCCGAGATCGTCGCACGGTTCATCCGTCGCTTCGATCCGAAACGGGAGCGCTGCTGGATCGCCGAGCGCGACGGGGAGAACGTCGGGTGCGTGTTCCTGGTCCGGAAGTCCGAAACGGTCGGCCAGCTACGCCTGCTGCTGGTCGACCCCAGCGCACGCGGGCTGGGAATCGGCGGGCGCCTCGTGGACGAATGCACCCGGTTCGCACGCCAGGCGGGCTACCGCAAGATCGTGCTGTGGACGAACAGCGTCCTGCACGCCGCCCG
>DATICZ010000287.1:0-26020 GCA_035456525.1 Gemmatimonadales bacterium | reverse complement strand
TTCGACCGCTACACGTCGCACGGGCAGCTGCGCTACTATGAGACGCTCATCAACGTCGCCACGGTGCCGTTCGATCCGGTGAATGAGCGACAGCTGATTTTCGCCGATGCCGCGTTCCATCTCTCCCTCCTCACGATCGGCGCCGAGCTCGGCTGGCAGACGGGTGAGGACCAGAAGCTGAGCACGATCTACACCGACTTCGATCCCACCGCGGGACATCTCTTTGGCGGCGTCGGCCTCCGCTTCGGCTTCTGACGAAGCGCTCGAGCGCTCGGCGATGCAGCGGGCGCTCGAGCTGGCCCGCCGCGGGTGGGGTCGCGTATTCCCCAATCCGCTGGTGGGCGCCGTCGTGCTGCGCGATCGCATGGTGGTGGGCGACGGCTGGCACGCCGAGTTCGGTGGAGACCACGCCGAGGTGATGGCGCTGCGCGCCGCCGGAACGCGTGCCGGTGGATCCACGCTGGTGGTGACGCTCGAGCCGTGCGCGCATCACGGGAAGACGCCCCCGTGCACCGACGCGATCCTCGCCGCGGGAGTGGGCCGGGTCGTGGCCGCGGTGCGCGACCCCGACGCCGCGGCGCGCGGGGGCCTCGAGCTGCTGCGCGAGGCGGGGCTCGAAACCGCGACGGGCGTGCTGACCGAAGCGGCCGTCGCCCTCAACGCGCCGTTCTTCTTCGTGCGCGAGAATCAGACGCGGCCGTTCGTGGCGCTGAAGCTCGCGACGTCGATCGACGGGCGCATCGCCGACGTGGGCGGCCGCTCGCAATGGATCTCGGGGCCGCAAGCGCGCGACTGGACGCACTGGCTGCGCGCCGGGTTCGACGCCATCGCGGTGGGCGGCACGACCGCAGGCCGCGACGATCCGCAGCTCACCGTGCGCGGCGGCATCGTGCCGCGGCGCGCGCCGGTCCGGATCGTCTTCGACCGTCGCGCCAACCTGAGCCTCACCTCGAAGCTCGCGCGGACCGCGGGCGATCCGCCGACCTGGGTCGTGGCGTCGGAAGAGGCGCCCGCCGAGAACGTCCAGGGCCTCGAAGCGTCGGGCGTGCGCGTGTTCCGGCCGCGCTCCCTCGCCGAAGGGCTCTCCGAGCTGCGCGCCGCGGGCGTCGAGTCCCTGCTGTGTGAGGGAGGCGGGGCGTTGGGCGTCGGGCTCCTGGCCGACCAGCTGGTGGATCGCCTCTACTGGCTGCAGGCGCCGGTGTGGCTCGGGGCGGGCGGGGTGCCCGCATTCCCGGGCGTAGCCGATGCCGAGCTGCCCGAGGCGCCGCGCTGGATCCCCGTGGAGCGCCGTCCTCTGGGCACCGATACATTATTGGTATTGGACCGCCGGCTATGTTTACCGGGATCGTAAGCGCAGTGGGGAAGGTCGTGAAGACGACCAGGGACGAGGGACGCGGGACGGGGGACGGGAAGGGACCGGGTCCCGGGTCCCGGGCCCCGGGATCCGGTGGTGTGGTGGTGGAGATCCGTGCCGCTTACCGGAACTTGAAGCCCGGCGAGAGCATTGCCGTCAATGGGGCGTGCCTCACCGTGGAGCAGGTCACCCGGGGCGGGTTCACGGTGCGGGCGGTGGAGACGACGCTTGGCAGGACGCTGTTCGGCGAATACCGCGTCGGTCGCTCGGTGAATCTGGAGCGTGCCGTGCGCGCGGCCGACCGGCTGGGCGGCCACCTCGTGCAGGGGCACGTGGACGGGGTGGCCACGGTAGAACGGGTGGTGCCGCAGGGCGAGGCGACGGTAGTGGACCTGCGGGTGCCCGACGCGGTGCGGGCGGTCAGCATCCCGCAGGGCTCGATCACCGTAGACGGCGTGAGTCTCACGGTGAACGCGCTGCCCGATGGCGGACTGGTGCAGGTGTCGTTGATCCCGTTCACGCGGGAGCACACGACGCTCGGGGCGCTGCGGCCGGGCGACCGGGTGCAGGTGGAAGGCGACGTGATCGGTAAGTACGTGAGGCAACTATGCCGTTCGGAATGATAGAGCAGGCGATCGCCGACATTCGCGCGGGCAAGCTCGTCATCGTGGCTGATGACGAGGCGCGCGAGAACGAAGGCGACCTGGTGGGTGCGGCCGAGAAGGTCAGCCCCGAGATGATCAACTTCATGGCCACCCACGGGCGCGGGCTCATTTGTCTGCCGCTCCTGCCGGAGCGCTGTCAGGCGCTGGGCCTGCCGCAGATGGCCGAGCACAACACCGAAGCGCACGAGACGGCGTTCACGGTCAGCGTGGATGCGGCGGCGCGCTTCGGGGTGACCACGGGCATCTCGGCGGCCGACCGCGCGGCCACGGTCCGCGTGGCGATCGATCGCGCGACGGTGCCGCAGGACCTGCGCCGTCCGGGACACGTGTTCCCGTTGCGGGCGCGGCCCGGTGGCGTGTTGCAGCGCGTGGGGCAGACCGAGGCGAGCGTCGATCTCGCCCGGTTGGCCGGGCTGTATCCCGCAGGCGTGATCTGTGAGATCCTGAATCCCGACGGAACCATGGCGCGGCGACCGGAGCTCGAGCGCTTCGCGGCCGAGCACCGGCTGACCTTCGTGACGATCGCCCAGCTCGTGGCGTACCGTCTCGCGCACGAGCGGCTGGTGCATCCCGTGGCCGAGGCGCGGCTGCCCACCCCGTACGGCGAGTTCCGCATCGTCGGCTACAGCAACGACGTGGACACGGCCGAGCATGTGGCGCTGGTGTTCGGTGACGTGCGCGATCAGCAGAACGTGCTGGTGCGGATGCACTCCAAGTGTCTCACCGGCGACGTGTTCGGGTCGGGGCGCTGCGACTGCGGCTGGCAGCTGCAGAGCGCGCTGCGCACGATCGCCGCCGAAGGGCGCGGCGTCGTGGTCTACCTCGACCAGGAAGGCCGGGGGATCGGCCTGCTGAACAAGCTCAAGGCGTACGAGCTGCAGGACGCGGGCGCCGACACGGTCACCGCGAACCTGCAGCTGGGGTTCAAGCCGGACCTGCGCAACTACGGCATCGGCGCGCAGATCCTGCTGGACCTGGGGCTGAGCTCCATCCGGGTGCTCACCAACAACCCCAAGAAGCTGGTGGGACTCGAGGGATACGGGCTGGAGATCGTGGAGCGCGTGCCCATCGTACCGCCGCCCTCCGACGAGAACCGCGCCTACCTGGACGTCAAGCGCGACAAGCTCGGCCACCTGCTCACCCACTGACCACCGTGGCGCAGCATCCGCGCGTGGCCATCGTCGTCAGCCGCTACAACGAGCTGATCACTCGACGCCTGCTCGAGGGCGCGCGGGATGCGTTGCGCGAGGCGGGAATCCCCGACTCGCAGGTCGAGGAGTTCTGGGTGCCGGGCGCCTTCGAGCTGGCGGTCGCGGCCGAAGAGGCGGCGGTCTCCGGCCGCTTCCGGGCCATCGTGGCGCTGGGGTGTGTGATCCGCGGCGAGACCCCTCACTTCGAGTACGTGGCGGGGGAAGCGGCCCGCGGGCTCGGTAACGTCGCGCTGGCGCACCGCGTCGCCGTCGGCTTCGGCGTGTTGACCACCGAGAATCAGTCGCAGGCGGAAGCGCGGGCCGGCGGCGCCGCCGGCAACAAGGGCTACGAGGCCGCGGCGGCGGCGCTCCAGACGGCGGACGTCCTGCACCGGGTGCGCCGTGGAACGGCCCGAGACTAAAGCGCGCGCCCGCGCGCTGCAGCTGCTCTACGCCTGGGACCTGTCGGGGCAACCCTCGATCGATACCGTCGTGACCCGTCTCGCCCGGACCTACGGCAGAATCCCCGAGGGCTACGACCGCGGCGCGGAGCTTGCGGCGCGGGCGGTGGCGGGGCAGGAGGAGTACGACGCGCAGCTGTCGCGGCTCTCCGAGCATTGGCGGCTGGAGCGCGTCGGCGTGGTCGAGAAGAACATCCTGCGTCTGGCGATGGCGGAGCTCGACGAAGGCCGGACGCCGGCGCGGGTCGTGATGGATGAGGCGGTGAAGCTGGCCCACTGGTTCGGCGGGGGGCGCTCGCCTGCGTTCGTCAACGGGGTGCTCGATGCGGTGGCGCGGGAGCTGGGCCGGTTGTGAGGATCCTGTTGGTCAACTGGAACGACCGCGAGAACCCGCACGCCGGCGGTGCGGAGATCCACCTGCACGAGATCTTCGGCCGGCTGGCCCGGCAGGGGCACCGGGTGGATCTGGTCGCGAGCGGGTGGACCGGCGCCGCGGCCACGGCCGAGCTGGACGGCATCCACGTGCGACGCGTCGGTAGCCGCATGAGCTTCGCGCTGCTGGCGCGCGGCGCCGTCCGCTCGGCGTTGCGCCGGCCGGATGGGTACGACGTGGTGGTCGAAGACGTCAACAAGCTGCCCCTGTACCTGCCGTCGCTCACCGATCTGCCGTTCTGCGCCATCGTGCCGCACCTGTTCGGGACGACGGCGTTCGTGGAAGCGAGCTGGCCGGTGGCGGCGATCGTCTGGGCGGCCGAGCGGGCGATTCCGCGCGCCTACGCCCGCGCCGCGTTCCACGTCATCAGCAACAGCACCCGGGACGATCTGGTGGCCCGGGGCATAGACGCCGAACGCATCGAGGTGATCTATCCCGGGATCGACGCGACCTGGTATCACCCCGACCCCGGGACGCCGCGTGCCGCGCGGCCCACGTTCCTGTACGTCGGCCGCCTGAAGCGTTATAAAGGAGTGGATATCGCGTTGCGGGCGCTCGCGTTGGCGCGTGCGGCGGGGGTGGACGCGACCCTCGAGATCGCGGGTGCGGGCGACGACCGCCCGCGGCTCGAAGCGGAGGTGCGGCGGCTGGCGCTGCAGGACGCGGTGCGCTTCCTGGGTTTCGTGTCGGAGGAGGAAAAGCGCCGCCTGCTGCGCTCGGCGTGGGCGGTGGTCTTTCCCAGCCCCAAGGAAGGCTGGGGCATCTCGAACGTCGAGGCCGCCGCCTGCGGGACGCCGGCGCTGGCCTCCGACAGTCCCGGCCTGCGCGAGACGGTCCGCCACGGTGAGACGGGGTTTCTCGTGCCGCACGGCGACGTGGGCGAGCTCGCCCGGCGCCTGGAGGCGCTGGCCCGGGATCCCGCACTCGTGGAACGTCTGGGAGTCGCCGCGCGGGCGTTCGCGCTCCCACTGACGTGGGACCGCGCGGCCCAGCTGACCGGCGCCCATCTCGAACGGATCATCGCGCAACGGAGGTGAATGCATGCACATCACCGTCACCGCCCGCCACTGCGACGTGACGCCGGATCTGCGCCTGCGGGCGCGGACCCTCGTGGAGCGGCTCGCCAAGGTGGCGGCCCGGCCGCACGACGGTCAGGTGATCTTCAGCGAGAATCACGGCGTGGCCGCGGCGGAGCTGCGGCTCCATACCGTGCGCGGCGCCGTGCTCGTGGGGCGGGCCGAGGGGATGGACCACCGTACGGCGCTGGACCGTGCCGCCGCCCGGGTGCGCCGCCAGCTCGACAAGTCGCCCGCCAAGCGCTCCGGACCGGCGCGGCGGCGCTCGGTGGCGCGCGAGGCCGAGTGAGCCAGCGGCCCCGCGTTCGCGACCTCCTGGCGCGCAAGGGCGCGCTCGAGCTCGAGTCGCTCACCGGCGACCAGGGGCTGGATCGCGAGATTCCCTCGTCGGAAGCGTCGAGTCCGGGGCTCGTGCTCGCGGGGTATACGGCGCGCTTCGTGGGGGACCGCATCCACATCCTGGGCGAAACCGAGATCAGCTATCTCGGCTCGCTCGAGCCCGCGGAGCGGCGCCGCTCGCTGGAGCTGTTCTTCAAGTTCGACCTGCCGTGCGTCGTGATCACCAAATCGCAGGAGGCGCCGGTCGAGCTGCTCGAGCTGGCGGGCACGAGACAGGTGCCGGTGATCCGCACGTCACTCAAGACGGCCGAGTTCTACCGCCGCTTGAAGCCGTACCTGGACGACGTGTTCGCGCCCGCCACGACGCTGCACGGCTCGCTCGCCGACGTGTACGGTGTGGGACTGCTGTTCATGGGCCGCTCGGGGATCGGCAAGAGCGAGTGCGTACTCGACCTGGTGGAGCGGGGCCACCGGCTGGTGGCGGACGACATGGTGCAGGTCACGCGCCGCGGCGTGGACATCCTGATCGGCCGCGGCCACGAGATGGCGCGCCATCACATGGAGATCCGCGGCATCGGGCTGATCGACATCAAGCAGCTGTTCGGCATCCGGGCCGTGCGGCAGCAGAAGCGGATCGAGGTCGTCGTGCAGCTCGAGGATTGGGACGCCGCGCGGGAATACGACCGGACCGGACTCGACACGCAGCAGACCACCATCCTCGGCGTCGCCGTGCCGCTGGTGACGGTGCCGCTCAACCCGGGAAAGAATCTCACGGTGATCTGCGAGATCGTGGCCATGAACCACCTGCTGCGCTACAGCGGTGTGGACGCGGCCAAGAACTTCAACGACCGGCTGATCCGTCAGATGAGCGAGCGCGCCTCGCTGCGGGAGTATCTGGAAGAGGACTATGAGTGAGCTGCGGGGGGTCGTCGTCTCGCACGCCGAGCTCGCGGCGGCGCTGGTCACCGCCGTGCGCGCGATCAGCGGCGTGGATGACGCGCTGGTGGCGGTCAGCAACGAGGGCTGCGACCCGCGGGCGCTGGCCGCGCGCATCGAAGCGGGCATCGGCGGGGTGCCCTCCGTGTTGTTCGTGGACCTGCCGGGCGGCTCCTGCCTCACCGGCGCGATCCGCCTGGCGCACGACCGCTCCGATATCGCGGTCGTAACCGGCGTGAACCTGGCCATGCTGCTCGACTTCGTGTTTCACCGCGACAGCTCGCCCGCGGAAGCGGCGCGGCGCGCCGTGGACGCCGGCGGGCGCGCGATCCGCACTCCCGTCGCATGAGCCTCGCCCTCGTACGCCTCGACGATCGCCTGATCCACGGCCAGGTCGTGGTGGGATGGGGACAACCCCTCAACGCCGCCTTCATCGTGCTGGTGGACGACGAAGTGCGCGGCAGTGAATGGGAGCAGGACCTCTACCGCATGGGCGTCCCGGCGACCATCGAGGTGGTGTTCGCCTCGATCAGCGAGGCGGAGCGGCGGCTCCCCGAATGGGAGGCCGCCGCCCGGCCCGGCATTCTCCTGACGGGCGACATCGACACGATGGCGGCCGTCGTGGCCGCCGCGGCGGGGCGCATTCGCCGCGTCAACGTCGGCGGCGTCCACCACCGCGCCGGACGCACCGAGCGGTTGCGCTACGTGTACCTGACGGAAGAGGAGGCCGCCAAGCTGCGCCGGCTCGCCTCCAACGGCATCGAGGTCTCGGCGCAGGACGTGCCGACCGCTCGCGCCGTCCCCATCGGGGAATTCCTGTGAGCGAGGTGACGCTCGCCCTGCTCCTCGTGTGGGGCACGCTCGTGGGACTCGACCTCGTGAGCGTGCCGCAGATGATGATCGCGCGCCCGCTCGTGGCCGGCACCTTCGCCGGGCTCCTCGTCGGCGATCTCGAGACCGGATTGCGGCTGGGGATCGTGCTCGAGCTGTTCCAGTTCGACGTCCTGCCGTTCGGCGCGGCCCGCTATCCCGAATACGGTCCGGCCACCGTCGTGGCGGTGGCCACCGCCCACTGGCTCGGCCGCACCGACGCGTGGGGTATCGGCACGGGGCTCGGGCTGCTGATCGCCTTGTTCGCCGGGAGCACGCTGCACTGGCTGCGTGCCGCCAACGCCCGCGCCGTGCGCGGGGCGGCGGCCAAGCTCGAGGCCGGAGACGCGCACGTGCTGGCGCGGATCCACGCGGGCGGTCTGGCGCGCGACGTGACCCGCGCCGCGCTCGTGACCGCGACCGGCCTCGCTGCCGGGTGGCTGCTCTGGCGCGCCGGCGCCGCGCGCCTTCCGTCGCACGTCTTCGCGCTCACCTCGGCGCTCGGCGGCGGCGCGGCGCTGGCGGCCGGCGTCGCCGGTGTGCTCCGGATCGTGAGGCCGGGCGCGGGGCTTCGCTGGTTCGCCGCCGGATTGGCCGGCGGGGTGATGGCGCTGTGGATCGGTTGACTCCGGTGCCACCGGCACCGCCGCTGCGCGCGTCCTTCCTCCGTCTCTTCACGGTGCAGGCGTCGTGGAATTACGACCGCCTGCTCGGGGTCGGGATGGGCGTCGCGGAGGAGCCGCTGTTGCGCGCGTTGAAGAACGACTCGGCCGATGGCGCCGCCTATCGCGCCGCCGTGGCGCGCGGGGCGCGGTTCTTCAACGCCCATCCCTATCTGTGCGGTCTGGCCGTCGGGGCAACCGCGCGCGCCGAATACGAAGGCGCACCGCCCGAGGAGGTCGAGCGGCTGCGCACCGCGTTGTGCGGTCCGCTGGGCGCTTTGGGCGACCGACTCGTCTGGGCCGGATGGTTGCCGCTGCTCTCGACCGCGGCGGTCGCCGCCGTTGCTCTGGGCGCGCGCTGGTGGGCGGCAGTGGTCTTCCTCCTGGTCTACAACGCCGGGCATGTCGCGTTGCGCTGGTGGGCGCTGCGCGCCGGATGGGCGGCCGGCACGGGCGTGGCCAGCGCGCTCCGTCACCCGGTGTTGCAGCGACCGCTGGCGTTCATCGTGCCGGCCATGGCGTTCGTCGCCGGCGTCTGCCTGCCGCTGGCGGCGGGCTGGCTGGTGCGGCCGTTCCCGCTCGAGCTGGCGGTGGCCGGCGCCGCGGTGGCGGCAGCCGCGGTGACGCTGCTGCGGTGGCTGCCGGGTCGCATCAGGTCGCTGTGGCTCGGTCTCGCGGCGGTGGCGCTGGGGATGGTGGGGGGGTGGCTGTGGCGCTGATCGAGCGGGAGGCCCGCATCGTGAATCCGCTCGGGCTGCACGCGCGGCCCGCGGCGGAGTTCGTGAAGACGGCGACCCGGTTCAAGAGCGCGATCCATGTGAGCAAGGACGGGCTCAGCGTCAACGGCAAGAGCATCATGGGGGTGATGATGCTCGCCGCCGAGCGCGGCTCGTCCATGAGCATCCGGGCAGAAGGCGAGGACGCCGAGGTCGCGATGGAGGCGCTGCTGGCCCTCGTCGCCGCGGGATTCAACGAGATGCACCTGACGGGCTCGGACGCGGACCTCGAGGACGTCGACGACGACCCCGGCGAGGAGGCGCGTCCGTGAGCGCGCGGTTGTTGCGCGGCGTCGGCGTGTCGCCCGGGATCGCGATCGGGCCGGCGCTGGTGGTGGCTTCGTCGCTGCCGGACGTGCCGCACCGGGTAGTGCCGCGGTCGCAGGTGGGGAAGGAGGTCCGGCGGTTGCGCGCCGCGGTCCGCGACGTGCAGCGCCACGTGAGCGAGCTCAAGGAGCGCGCCGCGCAGCGCGCCGGCCCCGACGAGGCCCGGATCTTCGACGCGCAGCTCCTGATGCTCGAGGACGAGGACTTTGTCGGCGCGATCGAAGACCTGATTCGCGAGAATCACCTCACGGCCGAGAAGGCGTTCGAGTTCAAGGCCCTGGAGCAGCGCGACGCCTGGATGAGCGTCGGCAGCGCGCGCCTCAAGGATCGCATCGTGGATCTGAACGGGGTGATGATCCGCGTCGTCCGGCACCTCATGCACCTGGGCAACGAGGATCTGGAGGGGATCACTCAGCCGTCCATCGTGGTGGCGCGCGAGGTCTACCCCGGTCTCACCGTGCAGCTCGACCGCTCCCTGGTGATCGGGATCGCCAGCGAGGAGGGCACCCGCACCTCGCATGCCGCCATCCTGGCCCATTCGATGGGCATGCCGGCCGTGATGGGGATCATGGGCGCGCTGGGCCGCATCACGTCCGGCACCATGCTGCTGCTGGATGGGACGCGCGGCACGGTGCTGCTCGATCCCACGCCGGGGGAGCTCGCCGAGGCGAAGGCGCTCGGCCTCCGGGACCAGGCGCGGGGGATCGAGCTCGAGCGCGGCGTGAGTCTCCCCGCCGTCACCACGGACGGCCTGCGCGTGGCGCTGCGCGGCAACGTGGACCTCCCCGAGGAGATCGACGCGGCGCGCGCCCACGGCGCGGAGGGCGTCGGCCTGCTGCGCACCGAGTTCTTCATCACGGGGCATACCTCCCTCCCGAGCGAGGAGGAGCAGACGCGCTACTTCTCACGGGTCGGGAAGGCATTCCCCGGGTATCCGGTCGTGATCCGGAGCTATGACCTCGGGGGCGACAAGTTCCCGGCCGCCTTTCAGGCGCCGTATGAAGCGAACCCGTTCCTCGGCTGGCGGGCGATCCGCGTGTGTCTCGACCATCCCGATCTGTTTCGCGGGCAGATCCGCGCCGTGTTGCGCGCCGCCGCGGACGCCGAGATCCACCTCATGATCCCGCTGGTGACGCGTCTCGCCGAAGTGCAGCGCACCCGCGAGATCGTGGCCGAAGAGGGCACGGCGCTGGCGCGGGAGGGTGTGCGCGCGGCCGCGACGGTGCCCGTCGGGGTGATGGTGGAAACGCCCGCCGCCGCGGTGCTCGCCGACCGGTTCGCCGCCGAGAGCGACTTCCTGAGCGTCGGGACCAACGATCTCACGCAGTACACGCTGGTGGTGGACCGCGGCAACGCGCGGCTGGCGGACCGTTTCACCCCGCACGATCCGAGCGTGCTGCGCCTCCTGAAGCAGATCGCGGACGCGGCGTGCGCCGCGCGCAAGCCGGCCAGCATATGCGGCGAGATGGCCTCCGATCCGCTGTCGGCCTTCCTCTTGATCGGTCTGGGGTATGAGACGCTGTCGGTGGCGCCGCCCGCGTTGCCCCGCATCCGCTGGCTGGTGCGGCAGCTCAGCCGCGGGCGCGCCGCCGCCGCCGCGGCCGCCGCACTCGAAGCCCGCACCGAGGTCGAAGTGCTGGAGATCCTCCGAGCGGGTGTCGCCGCCTGCGGCGTGGATCCGTTGCTGCTCTGATGTGCGCGGCCCGGTTGCCCGACGGTCGGGCCCGGGCTACACTTGAACCCTCGACGATCCCCCAAGGCACCGATGCCCTCCACTAGACACGTCTTCACATCCGAATCCGTCACCGAAGGTCATCCGGACAAGATCGCTGATCAGATCTCCGACGCGGTCCTGGATGCCATTCTGACCAACGATCCCACGGCCCGCGTGGCGTGCGAAACCCTCGTGACCACCGGGATGGCCGTGGTCGCCGGGGAGATCACGACGAGCTGCTACGTCCACATCCCCGACATCGTTCGCGGCATGATCCAGTCGATCGGCTACACCGACGCGAACTTCGGCTTCGACGCCCAGACCTGCGCGGTGCTGACGAGCATCGACCGCCAGTCCGGCGACATCGCGATGGGCGTGGACACGGGCGGGGCGGGCGACCAGGGGATGATGTTCGGCTACGCGACCAACGAAACCGAGTCGCTCATGCCGCTCCCCATCATGCTGGCGCACCGGCTGGCCGAGGAGCTGGCGACGGCGCGCAAGCGCGGGGAGCTGCCGTGGCTCCGTCCCGACGGCAAGACCCAGGTCAGCGTGGTCTACGAGGGCGACCGCCCGGTCGGCATCGCCAAGGTGCTCGTCTCCACCCAGCACGCCGACAAGGTGGACAATGCCGACCTGCGCGCCGGCGTGATCGAGCGGGTCGT
This sequence comes from Gemmatimonadales bacterium, assembly GCA_035456525.1. Classification (GTDB taxonomy): domain Bacteria; phylum Gemmatimonadota; class Gemmatimonadetes; order Gemmatimonadales; family GWC2-71-9; genus DASTHG01. Next base: position 14,552 of record DATICZ010000287.1, on the reverse strand, counting down.
GAAGCCCGTGCTCTCGCGCGAGGGGTTCGAGGTCGCCCCCGCGGACGTGCTGGTCAATCCGACCGGCCGCTTCGTGGTGGGTGGGCCGCAGGGCGACGCGGGACTCACGGGCCGGAAGATCATCGTGGACACCTACGGCGGCATGGCACGCCACGGCGGCGGGGCGTTCAGCGGCAAGGATCCCTCCAAGGTCGACCGCTCGGCGACCTACGCGATGCGCTGGGTCGCGAAGAACATCGTGGCCGCGGGACTCGCCCGCCGCTGCGAGTGCCAGGTGGCCTACGCCATCGGCGTGAAGGAGCCGGTGTCGGTGATGGTCGAGACGTTCGGCACCGGCTCGGTCCCGGACGGGGCGCTCGAGGACGCGGTGCGCGAGGTGTTCGACCTCACACCGGCCGGCATCATGACGGCGCTGCAGCTGCGCGCCCCGATCTACCGTCCCACCGCGACCTACGGTCACTTCGGCCGGCCGTCGCAGACCCGTCGCATCGGTGACCGGGATGTCCTGCTGTTCGGGTGGGAACAGACCAATCGCGTGGAAGACCTGCGGCTCGCCGTGCAGCGATCCGCTCACTACCAGACCGCCAAGGTGAGGGCATGACTGCGACCGCTCCGCACGCCGCTTCCGATGTGAAGGATCTCTCGCTCGCCGACGCCGGCCGGCGCCGGACCGAGTGGGCCGAGCGCTCCATGCCGGTGTTGCGCCAGCTGCGCGAGCGGTTTGCGAAGGAAAAGCCCCTCGCCGGGCGCCGGCTCTCGGCGTGCCTCCACGTCACGACGGAGACCGCCAACCTGGCCGTGACGCTCCAGGCGGGCGGGGCCGACGTGGCGCTGTGCGCCTCGAACCCGCTGTCCACACAGGACGACGTCGCGGCCCACCTGGTGCGCGACCACGGAATCAAGGTCTACGCCATCAAGGGCGAGGACCACGCGACCTACTACGAGCACATCCGCGCGGCGCTCGCGCACCGGCCCGACATCACCATGGATGACGGCGCCGACCTCGTCGGCGCGCTGCACATGGTGGCGCTCAACCGGCTCGACGACCTGGCGCCCCCGGTGCGCCAGTGGGTGGAAACGCTGAGCGCGGCGGACCGCGCCGCGCTGGTCCGCGGCGTCATCGGCTCCACCGAAGAGACCACCACCGGGGTGATCCGCCTCAAGGCGATGGCGCACGATCACGTGCTGGCGTTTCCCGTGATCGCGGTCAACGACTCCGACACCAAGCACATGTTCGACAACCGCTACGGCACGGGCCAGTCGACGCTCGACGGGATCCTGCGTGCCACCAATCTCCTCATCGCCGGGAGCACGGTGGTGGTGGCGGGGTACGGATGGTGCGGGCGTGGCTTCGCGCAGCGGGCTCGCGGGGCGGGGGCGAACGTGCTGGTGACCGAGATCGACCCGCTGAAGGCGCTCGAGGCCCAGATGGACGGCTATCACGTCGTGCCGATGGCCGAAGCGGCGCGGGTGGGCGATATCTTCGTCACCCTCACGGGCAATTTCCACGTGGTGCGGCTGGAGCATATGCGCCTCATGAAGGACGGCGCGGTGATCGCGAATTCGGGGCACTTCAACGTCGAGATCGACCTCGAGGGTCTGGCCCGCGAAGCCCAGGGGCCGACCTCGGTGCGCGAGAACGTGGACGAGTGGCGGCTCGGCGGGAAGCGGATCTTCGTGCTGGCCGAAGGACGGCTCGTGAATCTGGCAGCCGCGGAAGGACATCCCGCCAGCGTGATGGACATGTCGTTCGCGAATCAGGCGCTTGCGGCCGAGTATGTGGCGCAGCACGCCGCGGAGCTGACCAAGGATGTGCACCGCATCCCGGCCGAGATCGACCGCGAAATCGCCCGCCTGAAGCTCGCCGCCATGGGGATCGCGATCGACACGCTGACGCCCGAGCAGCAACGCTACCTGGCCTCCTGGGATCAGGGGACCTGAGGAGGTTCGTGATCGAAGTCCGCGTCGCCCACCTCGGGCTCGACAAGACGAGCAATACGCCGGTCGTCATCCTGCAGGAGCAGAACGGCGAGCGGGTGCTGCCGATCTGGATCGGGCCGGCCGAGGCGAGTGCGATCGCGATGGAGCTGGCCGGGATGAAGTTCGCCCGGCCGCTCACCCACGACCTGCTCAAGCAGGTGATCGTGGGTCTGGGAGCGGACCTGCGCAAGGTGATCATCACCCGCGTACAGGACAACACCTACTACGCCGAGCTGCACATCTACCGCGGCGACGCGATCATCAACATCGATGCGCGCCCCTCCGACTCGATCGCGGTGGCGCTGCGCCTCAAGGCGCCGATCTTCACGAGCGAGGACCTGCTCGAGAACACCGCCATCGACACCACCGAGCATCTGGGCGAGGGCGGTCCGCAGTCCCTCGACTCCGACGCGCTCAAGAACTACCTCCAGAATCTCGATCCTGAGGATTTCGGGAAGTTCACGCCGTAGGGCGACGCTCGGCGCGTTCCTCGCGCTGCTCGGCGCCGGCGTGTCGGACCTCGCGTCCCAGGGGGGGGCGGGGGGCGGTACCGTGTCCGGCGAGCTGCGGCACGGCGGGCCGACCGGCGCCCCGCTCGCCGGGCGCTGGGTGGTGCTGCACCAGGTCACCTCGGGAGGCGGTGGGCCCGTGGACTCGGTCCGGACCGACGCCGCCGGGCGCTGGCGGCTGCGGGCGCGCCAGGTGGATACCATGGCCATCTATATCGCCAGCGCGCTGCACGACGGGCTCGCCTATTTCTCCCCGCCGTTACGCGTCCAGGCCGGCAAGGCCGTGACGGCCGACCCCCTCGTGGTCTACGACACGAGCTCGGGCGGCCCGGGGATCGTGCTCCAGCGCCGTCTCGTCACCATCACGGGGGCGGGCGAGGACGGCTCGCGCGAGGTGCTCGAGCTGCTCGAGCTGGGGCACGAGGGGCAGCAGACCCGCGTCGCTCCCGATACCGTGCGGCCGGTCTGGACGGTCTCGATTCCCGCCGCCGCCGTGCAGTTCGAGGTGCAGACGGGCGATTTCTCTCCCGATGCGGTGACTCGGCGCGGCGACAGCGTTCTGCTCTTCGCGCCGGTGCAGCCGGGGCGCAACCGCCAGCTGTCCTACCGGTATGTGCTTCCGTCTTCGGCGGCCGGCACGGTCACCATCCCGATCGATCAGCCCACGGCCGAGCTCGACCTCCTTCTCGAGGACACGGTGGCTGCCGTGAGCGCCCCGGGCCTCACCGGCGGCGGTGTGGAGCAGATCGAAACGCGCCGCTTCGCCGGCTATCGCGCCGACTCACTCCCGGCCGGCGCGCCGGTCTCGATCGTGTTCCCGGCGAAACAGTTCCGCACCGACCGGCTGCTACCGCTCCTCGTCGTCGCGATCGTCGCGGCCCTGGGCGTCGGACTGTGGGTCGCGCTGAAAAGAGGAGAGGGAGCGGGGAGCGGGGAGCGGGGAACGGCACCGAGCAGGCGTACCGGGAAAAAGGAATAACACGTCTCGGACCGCTCCCCGCTCCCCGCTCCCTTGCCCGAGTTCGGCCACTGGTATAGAGTGAGTCCGTAGTCCACAACGCGAACGGGGATCATGGAAGCCGGTGTGAGTCCGGCGCGGCCCCGCCACTGTAACGGGCATGGAAGGCCTCGCGTCACTGGGAAACCGGGAAGACGCGCGGTGCAGTAGCCCGAAGCCAGGAGACCTCGCCGTTCGCGCCACCTTGCAGTCCCTCGCGGGAGGGATGGTGGCGTTGCCGCGCATCGAGGCGCTGCCGCTCACCCATCTCCGCTCCGCCGGGGGTGGGTGTTTTGCATGCGGCGCTGCGCACAGCTGCTCGTCCTCCTGGCCCTGGCCTGCCGCCCCGCCGAACGGGGAGCGAGCACGGGCGCCGCGCCCGCGCGACGGATCGTCTCGCTCGCCCCGTCGCTCACCGAGCTGCTGTTCGCCCTGGGCGCGGGCCCCCAGGTCGTGGGGCGTACCGCGTACTGCCTCTACCCGCCCGCGGCGCGCGCCGTGCCCAGTGTGGGAGACGGGCTGAACCCAAGCGTCGAGGCCATCGCCGCGCGGCACCCGGACCTGGTCCTGTTGTATCGCTCGCCCCAGACCGAGACGGCCGCGCGCCAGCTCGACGCCCTCGGCATTCCCACGATGCTGCTCAAGGACGACCGGATGGAGGACGTCGCCCGCACCGCGCGCCTGCTGGGGCGCGCGACCGGCCGGGCTGCCGCGGGGGACAGCATCGCCCGGGTGATCGACTCGCTCCTGGCCGCACCTGTTCTGCCGACCCCCACCCGCGCGCGCATCGCCTTCGTCGTGTGGGATGCGCCACCGATCGTGATCGGGAGCGGGAGCTACCTGGACGAGCTCGTGGCCATGGCGGGAGCGGAGAACGTGTTTCACGACCTGCACACCCCGTCGGCGACCGTTTCGCTCGAGACCATCGCGAGCCGCGACCCCGACTGGATCGCGATTTTGCGCGACAGCCTGAACGCGCAGCCACCCGCATGGGCAGGGCGCCGCGAGTGGCGCACGGTCCGGGCCGTGCGCGAGGGACGGTTTCTGATACTGCCCGCCGAGCTGTTTGGACAGCCTTCACCCCGGGCACCGGAAGCCGTCGCCTTCCTGGAGAACCTCTTGAACCACTCCCCACTCCCCGCTCCCCAGTGAAGTGGCTCGTGCTCTCCCTCGCCCTCCTGGCCGCGCTGCTCGCGGCCGTGACCCTCGGGCCCGCCACCGTTCCGGCCGGACAGTTGTTCCGCTCGGCCATCTTCTGGGACCTGCGGCTGCCGCGCGCGCTGCTCGCGCTCCTGGTGGGCGGGTCCCTGGGAGCGGCCGGGGCAAGCCTGCAGTCCCTGGTGCGCAATCCACTGGCCGATCCGTTCCTGCTCGGGCTCTCGGGCGGCGCCGGGCTCGGCGCCGTCCTGGCCATCGCGCTGCACCTCGGTGGGGCGTGGACGCTGCCACTGGCCGCGTTCGCGGGGGCGCTGCTGGCGCTCGGGCTGGTGTTTCGCCTCGGACTCGTGGGCGGGTCGGCGCTCGACCCGCGCGTGCTGCTGCTCGGCGGCGTGGCGGTCGGCGCGTTCTGCGGCGCCGTCACCACGGCGGTCGTGTCCCTGGCCGAGGCGAGCGCGCTGCGCAACGCCTACCTGTGGCTGTGGGGCGGGTTGTCGGGCGCGTCGTGGGACACCGTGACCCTCGTGGCGGTGTACGTGCCCCTCCCGCTCGTGGTGCTCCTGGCCGCCGCGCGGCCGCTCGATCTCCTCACGCTCGGCGAAGAGCCGGCGCGCTACCTCGGGACCGACGTCGCGGTGACCCGGCGCCGCGTCTATCTCGCCGCCTCGCTGCTCACGGCGGCTGCGGTTGCGGTCGCGGGCGTCATCGGCTTCGTGGGCCTCATCGTGCCGCATCTTGGACGGGCGCTGTTCGGTGGGCGGCATCGCGCGCTGCTGCCCGCTTCGTTCCTGGCCGGCGGCATCTTGCTCCTCCTCGCCGACACCCTGGCCCGCACGGCGGTCGCTCCGCGGGAGTTGCCGGTGGGCGTCGTCACGGCGCTGGTGGGCGTCCCACTCTTCGTCCTGCTGCTCCGGCGATGGACCGCGGCCTGATCCTCGAGGTGCGGGACGCCTCGTTCCGCTACGCCGGAGCGGCGCGCGACGCCATCGCGGGCGTGTCGCTCGCGGTGTCCGCGGGAGAGTTCGTCGCCCTGCTCGGCCCCAACGGCAGCGGCAAGACGACGCTCGTGCGGCTCGCGCTCGGACTGCATGACCCGCATGCGGGGTCGGCGGCCATCCTGGGACGGGCGGCGGGGCAGTGGCCGCGCGGGGCGCTCGCGCGGGTTGTGGGCGTCGTGTCGCAGCGCGAGGACAACCTGTTCCCCCAGCGCGTGCGCGAGACGGTGCGGCTGGGCCGGTACCCGCACCTCGGTCCCTGGGCGCGGGAGCGCGACGAAGACCGTGCGGCCGTAGAACGGGCGCTGGAGCGCTGCGACGTGGCCGGTCTGGCCGACCGCTGGCTCTGGACGCTGTCGGGCGGCGAGTACCAGCGCGTACGGATCGCGCGGGCCCTGGCGCAGGAGCCGCGGCTGCTCGTGCTCGACGAGCCGACCGCGTCGCTCGACTTGCGCCACGAGATGGAGCTGTTCGAGCTGGTCCGCGGACTGGTGGACGGCTCGGGGCTGGCCACGGTGCTCGTCACGCACGACGTCAACCTCGCCGCCCGGTTCGCCGATCGGCTGGTGCTGCTGGCCGAGGGCTCCGTGCGGGCCGCCGGCACTCCGGCGGACGTGCTGCGTCGCGACGTTGTGGAGGCGGTGTTCGGCTGGCCGCTCGCCGTGTCGTCGTTCGATGATCGTCCCCAACTGACCCCGTTGCGCCGTCAACCCTGAACGCGAGAACCCCTCTCATGCGCTACGGTTTCGCTCGACGCCTCTGCTTGACGGTTGCCTGCTCGACGCAGTTCGCGGTCGCGGCGGCTGCCCAGCAGCCCGACACCGTCACCCTTTCCCCCATCGTCGTCACCGCGACCCGCGTCCCGATGACGTCCGACGCCGTTTCGTCCGCGGTCACCGTGATCTCTGGCGACGCCTTGCGCGCCCGCGGCATCGCCACCGTGGCCGACGCGCTGCGTCTCACGCCCGGCGCCGCGGTGGTCGCCTCCGGCTCCTTCGGCGGACAGACCTCCGTCTTCCTGCGGGGGGGAGAGAGCGACTACGTGAAGGTGCTGATCGACGGTGTACCGCAGAATCAGCCCGGTGGGTTCTACGACTTCGCCAACCTGGGGACGGAAGACGTGGAGCGCATCGAGATCGTGCGCGGCCCGGTGAGCGTGCTGTACGGATCCGACGCCGTGGCCGGGGTGGTGCAGGTGTTCACACGGACGGGGTCCGGCCGGCCAGGCGGGCGCCTGGCGCTCGGCGGAGGCAGCTACGGCACCGAGTGGAGTACGGGAGAGGTGAGCGGGGCGACCGGACCATTCGCCTGGCGGGGCACCGCGTCGCGCCGCACGACCTCCGGCACGTTTCCGGTCAACAATGACGATCGGAGACTCCTGCTGGGGGGCAGCATCCGATTCACTCCGGACGCTCGCAACGCCGCCGGTCTCTCGTTCCACTATGGTGATGCCGTCTACCATTTCCCGACCGATGGCACGGGACAGATCGCCGACTCGAACCAGTTCACCACCGATCGGGGACCCTCGCTGTCGGTGGAGGCGACGCACGCGTTCTCGGATCGGGTCAGCGCCCGGGCGAGCCTCGACTGGCATCGGGAAGACAGCCGGTTCGACGATGCGGCCGACAGTCCCGGCGATACGACGGCGTTCTGCTGCTTCCACAGCCGGGATCTGGTGCAGCGCCTGCTGGTCGGAGCCCGGGCCGACGTCCGCCTGCCGCCGCGTGCGACGGTCACGGCCGGGGTGGAGCGTGAGCTTCAGCGACAGACCGGGACGACCCTCGACACCTCGCGGGGCAACTCCGGGCTCTACGCACAGATCCTGGCGGGGCTGGGGACGGCGGTCACGCTCACCGCGGGTGGGCGATTCGACGACAACCGGCAATTCGGCAGCCACGTGACGGGTCGGGCCGGTGTCGCCTGGCGCGCCGCGCCGGGAACCCGGCTGCGCGTGTCGCTCGGGACCGGCTTCAAGGAGCCGTCATTCTTCGAGAACTTCGCGACGGGATTCTCCCGCGGCAATCCGGCGCTGCGCCCCGAGCGGTCGACGAGCTGGGAGGTCGGCGTGGAGCGGAATCTGGCGGGCGACCGGTTCGTCGTGCAGGCGACCTGGTTCGACCAGCGGTTTCGGGATTTCATCCAGTACAGCCCGGCGCCGGTCGGTCTCGACTCGGTGAACTACGTCAACGTGGGGGACGCTACCGCCCGCGGCCTCGAGCTCTCGATGCATGCCGCCCCCGGCGGCGGGTTGACGCTGGACGCGGCCTACACCTACCTCCGCTCTCGTGACGCGGGGACGCAGCAGCGCCTGCTCCGCCGTCCGACGCACAGCGGCAGCGTGCAGGTCAGCCGCCGCTTCGGGGCGCGCGGGGACCTCGGCGTCACGGCCCGGTACACGGGCGATCGTGCGGACCAGGACTTCTCGTCGTTTCCGGCGACCGTGGTGACGCTGCCGTCGCACACCGTGCTCGATGCCAGCGCCGAGCTCCGTCTCACCTCCCGCCGCGGCACGCTGCCCGGGCTCGTACTCACGGGTCGCGTCGAAAACCTGTTCGGTTCGCGGTACGATGAAGTGCGGCATTTCCCCGCACCGCGCCGCACGCTCCTCGTGGGGGCGCTGTTGACCTTCGGGGGGTAGCGGGGCGCTATCTTCCGCGCATGTCACTGGTCACGACCCCGGCCGTCGTGCTGCGCACCTACCGCTACAGCGAGACTTCGAAGATCGTCCGTCTCGCGACGCGGGATCTCGGGGTACAGAGCGCCATCGCCAAGGGTGTCTCGCGCCCCAAGAGCCGGTTCGGGGCGGGGCTCGAGCTGTTGAGCGAGGGGGAGGCGCAGCTCTACTATCGGGACACCCGCGACCTGCAGACGCTCGCCGCGTTCGACGTGGAGCGGCTGCGCCGCGAGCTGGCCGGGGATCTGGACCGTTTCGCCGCCGCCATGGTGCTGGCGGAGCTGATGGTGCGCATGGCGTCCCCGGCGCCGCTTCCCGCGTTGTACGATGCGTTCACCGGCGCGCTGGACGACCTGGCCGTGGCCCCCGGGGACACGCTGCATGCCGCCGGGATTCGTGCCGTCTGGCGGCTGCTCGGCGTACTGGGGTTCGAGCCGTCGCTCCGTGCCTGCGTACGGGACTCCGCGGCCGTCGGCGACGCCGGGGAGGGCGTGCCCGTGGCGTTCAGCACCGCCGAGGGCGGTGTGTTGTGCGAGGCGTGCCTGCGGGCGCGGCCCCCGGCCACGCTCACCCGGCTGCCCCTGGACGCGTGGCGGGACCTCTGCGCCATGCTCGACCCGCGCGCGGCGCTGCCGCAGCTCGACGCGCCGCATGCCGCGGCGCACCGGCGCCTCGCGGCCCGCTTCGTCCGCCATCATCTCGAAGACTCGGGGACGGCAGAGAGCCTCCCCGCGCTCGTCTTCTGGGAGCGCCGCGCGTGGCCCCCCTCCATCGCTTCGTAGTCGGCACCGCCGGCCACATCGACCACGGCAAGACCGCGCTCGTCAAGGCATTGACGGGAGTGGACACCGATCGGTGGGAGGAGGAGAAGCGACGCGGCATCACGATCGACCTGGGCTTCGCCCCGATCGACCTCGGGGCCGGTCTCGAGGCGAGCGTGGTGGACGTCCCCGGCCACGAAGGGTTCGTGCGCAACATGCTCGCCGGCGCCACCGGGATCGATGCGGCACTGCTGGTCGTGGCGGCCGACGAGGGGATCATGCCGCAGACCGCGGAACACCTCGCGATCGTGGAGCTGCTGGGAGTGCGGCGCGGCATCCCGGTGCTCACCAAGCGCGACCTGGTGGACGACGATTGGCTGGCGCTGGTCGAGACCGAGCTCGCCGCGCGGCTCGCCGGGAGCCCGGTGCGCTGGGATCCGCCCATCGCCACGTCCGTCGTGAGCGGCGTGGGGCTCGACGCGTTGCGCGACGCGCTGCGCCGGCTCAGCGCGGATCTGCCGGGTCGCTCCGAAGACGACCTGTTCCGGCTGCCGATCGACCGCGTATTCGCCCTCCCGGGGGCCGGTACGGTCGTGACCGGCTCCACCTGGAGCGGCACGGTCGCCGTGGGAGATGCCGTTCGGCTCCTGCCGTTGGATCGCGAGGTGCGCGTCCGCTCCATCGAAGTCCACGGGAAGGCCGCGGAACGGGCGGTCCCGGGACGTCGCACCGCGCTGGCGCTGGTGGGCGTGGATCGACACGAGCTGGCGCGCGGGGACGTCGTGGTGACGGGTGAGGGGTGGCGCGGCTCCGACCGGCTCGACGCGGACGTCGAGCTGCTCGCGGGGGCGCCGCGGCCCGTGCTCTCGCGCACGCGACTGCGGGTGCATCTCGGCACGGCGGAGGTGCTGGCGCGGGCGTCGCAGACCGGTCCGATCGCCCCCGGCGAGCGGGGGCGGGTGCGGTTGGTGCTCGAGTCTCCGCTCGTCGCCCGGGGCGGCGATCGCTTCGTGTTGCGCAGCTTCTCTCCCGTGACGACGATCGGCGGCGGAGTGGTGCTGGACCCGCATCCTCCCGCCCAGCCCCGGCTGCCCGAGCGCCGGCTCACCCAAGCGCAGGCCGCCGCGGAGCGCCTCGCGGCGTGGGTAGAGGAAGTCGGGCTCGGCGGGCTGCGTCCGGGTGACCTGCCGGTGCGGCTCGGCATCCCCACAAGAGATGTGAGCGGCGTCATCGCGGCGGCAGGCAAGGGTGTGCTAAGCTGCGGTGAGTGGCTGACTTCCCGGTCGGCGGCCGCGGCGGAGGCGGAACGGCTGGGGACGGTGGTGGGGGCGCATCACGACCAGCACCCCCTCGATCCGGGCATGTCGCTCCAGGCGCTGCGAGCCACGCCGGGCCTCCGGAAGGTGCCGGAGCCGATCATCGATACGGTGATCGATCTCGGCGTCCGCAAGCGGCTGCTGGAGGTGTCGGGAGGGGTGGTGCGACGCCCGGGCTGGAGCCCGTCGCTGGATCGCGGCGCCAGCGACGCCCGGAGCGCGATCGCGGACCGCATCGCCGCAGCGGAGTGGCAGATCCCGACGGTGGGGGAGTTGGAGCGGGAATTCGCGGGAGCTCCGGTACGGGCGCTGCTCGCGCACCTTGCCCGGGAGGGGGGGGTAGAACAGGTCGACCAGGAGCGCTTCGCCGCCCCCGCGGCACTGGCCGGGTTTCGGAGCAGGCTGGAAGCGGTATTGGGGGAGCTCGGTGAAGCCACCCCCGCCGAGTTGCGCGCCCACTTCGGCCTGACCCGCAAGTATCTGATTCCGTTGCTCGAATGGGCCGACCGGCATGGGGTTACCGAGCGTCGGGGAGATGCACGGGTGCTGGCTCGCTTGACAGGTCGGAGCAAGGGGACCTAGGTTGGAATCGCAGGCTGCAGCAAGGTTCCCCGTAACTCAAGGAGATGGGTAATCGCTCTTTTACGTTCGAATGAGGAGTGGTGATGAGGCGGCACGCCTGGGCGTTGGTGGGGCTCGGGCTGTTGGCGGTTGGTCCGGGGTCTCGAGACATGTCGGGACAGCAGGGTACTCAATCCGCCACGGTGCAGTTGAAGCAGAATTACCCGAACCCCTTTAACCCGGCGACCACGATTCCGTTTTCGCTCGGAGCGGAACTGTTCTCGAGTGGTCACCGGCCGAAAGTATCGCTGAAGGTCTACAACGTGTTGGCGCAGCTGGTCGCCGTGCCGATTCTCCAGGGCACGGGCGAGAAGCTGGACAACGTGGAGTTGTCGTGCGCCACGCCGGTCGGGGATGCCTGCGAGTACAGCGCGTACTGGGACGGCAACGTCCTGAATACGAGCCAGCAGGCGGCTTCGGGGATCTACATCTACCAGCTGGTGGTGGATGGACGGCGATTCACGAAGAAGATGATCGTCATGAAGTAACAGAAGACGTCGAGCAGAAACCGTCGAGCGACGACGTCGAGCACATACGTCAAGCGGAATCGTGAAGAGCGGTTCCGCTTGACGTTTTTGTTTGACGTTCTTGCTTGACGCCTTTGCTCGACGTCTCTTCTTGACGCATTTTTCGGCTTTCGCCTGTCACTTTGGCGCGTTTATCCGGTATGCGGGTTGCTGGGGGTCCCCTCGCCATGATCAGACCAGAACGCCTGACCATCAAAGCCGCCGAAGCGCTTCAGCAGGCGGCATCCCATGCGCGCGCTCGCGGCAATCCCGTGGTGAACGACGCGCATCTCTTTCTCTCCTTGCTGCAGCAGGACGAGGGCATCGTCACGCCGCTGCTGCAGAAGACGGGGCTCAACGTCGCGCAGCTGCGCGCCGAGACCGAGCGGGAGATCGAGCGGTTTCCCAGTCAGTCCGGTGGAGCGGTCGAGCCGACCCTGTCGCGCGAGCTGTCCGCGGTGCTCGACCGTGCCGACAAGCTCGCGAAGGACCTGGGCGACGCCTACGTCTCGACCGAGCACCTGTTGCTCGCCCTGGCCGAGGAAAAGGGCGCCACGGCACGCCAGCTCCTCACGGCGGCGGGGGTGAACCAGGCGGACCTCCTCGCGGCGCTCGAGGGAGTGCGGGGATCGCATCGTGTCACCGACCAGCAGCCCGAAGAGAAGTACCAGGCGCTCGAGCGGTTCACGCGAGACCTCACCGAGGCGGCCCGCGCCGGCAAACTCGACCCCGTCGTGGGCCGGGACGAGGAGATCCGGCGTGTGATGCAGGTGCTCTCGCGCCGCACCAAGAACAACCCCGTGCTGATCGGCGAGCCGGGGGTGGGCAAGACGGCGATCGTCGAGGGTCTGGCCCAGCGGATCGTGAACGGTGACGTCCCGGAGTCGCTGCGCAACAAGCATCTCGTCTCGCTCGACCTGGGCGCGCTGATCGCGGGCACCAAGTATCGCGGCGAGTTCGAGGAGCGCCTCAAGTCGGTGATCAAGGAGATCACGACGGCCGAGGGGCGCTATGTCGTGTTCATCGACGAGCTGCACACCCTGGTCGGGGCGGGAGCCGCCGAGGGGGCGGTGGACGCGTCGAACCTGCTCAAGCCCGCGCTGGCGCGCGGCGAGCTGCACGTGGTCGGCGCCACCACGCTCGACGAGTACCGCAAGCACATCGAGAAGGACGCGGCGCTGGAGCGCCGCTTCCAGCCGGTGTTCGTGGGCGAGCCGTCGGTGGAGGATACGATCGCGATTCTCCGCGGGTTGAAGGAAAAGTACGAGGTACACCACGGCGTGCGCATCACCGACAACGCGCTCGTATCCGCGGCGACCCTGTCGCACCGCTACATCGGCGACCGCTTCCTGCCCGACAAGGCGATCGACCTGGTGGACGAGGCGGCCAGCCGGCTGCGCATCGAGATCGACTCGCTGCCGCAGGAGATCGACGAGGTGGAGCGCAAGATCGTCCAGCTCGAGATCGAGAAGACGGCGCTCGCCAAGGAGAAGGACAAGGCGTCGCGCGAGCGGCGTGACAAAGTGGAGGAAGAGCTGGCCTCGCTGCGCGAGCGCTCCAACGCCATGAAGGCCCAGTGGCAAGCGGAGAAGGAGACGATCACCGGGCTGCAGGGGAAAAAAGCGCAGCTCGAGCAGCTGCGGATGGAGGCCGACCAGGCGACGCGGCGCGGCGAGCTCCAGAAGGCGGCCGAGATCAGCTACGGACGGATTCCGGCGCTCGAGAAGGAAATCGGGACCAGTGAGAAGCGCCTGGCCGAGGTCCAGAAGAAGGGCAAGTACCTGAAGGAGGAGGTAGACGCCGAGGACATCGCCGAAATCGTGGCGAAGTGGACCGGCATCCCCGTCTCCAAGATGCTCGAATCGGAGCGCGAGCGGCTCACCCGGCTCGAGGACGAGCTGGGACACCGGGTCATCGGACAGCACGAGGCGCTCGCCGCGGTCTCCAACGCGGTACGCCGCGCGCGCGCCGGCCTGCAGGATCCGAACCGGCCGACCGGGTCGTTCATCTTCCTCGGTCCCACCGGCGTGGGCAAGACCGAGACCGCCCGCGCGCTGGCCCAGTTCCTGTTCGACGACGAGAAAGCCATGGTGCGGCTCGACATGTCCGAGTACATGGAGAAGCACGCCGTGGCGCGCATGATCGGCGCCCCGCCCGGGTACGTGGGCTACGAGGAGGGGGGCCAGCTGACCGAGGCGGTGCGGCGCCGGCCCTACGCCGTGGTGCTGTTCGACGAGATCGAAAAGGCGCACCCCGACGTCTTCAACGTGCTGCTCCAGATCCTGGACGACGGCCGGCTGACCGACTCCCAGGGGCGCACGGTGGACTTCCGCAACACCGTGCTGATCATGACCTCGAACCTCGGCTCGACCTACATCCTGGAGCACGGCACGACGAACTGGGAGCAGGTGGAGACCAAGGTGCTCGAGCTGCTGCGTCAGGGCTTCAAGCCGGAGTTCCTGAACCGCGTGGACGACGTGATCATCTTCCGGCCGCTCGGCCAGGAGGAGATCGGCCGCATTGTGGAGCTGCAGATCGAGCGGGTGAAGAAGCTGGTCCACGACCGCAAGCTCACGCTCGAGGTCACGCCGGCCGCCAAGTCGCTGATCGCGACCGAGGGGTACGACCCGGTGTACGGCGCCCGGCCGCTGAAGCGCGCCATCCAGCGCCTGCTCCAGAACCCGCTCGCCATGGCGGTGCTGGAGGGCGAGTACGGCGAGGGAGACACGATCAAGGTGGACCGTGCCAAAGAGGGGACGGCGCTCGCGTTCGAGCGGGTGCCGGCGGGGGGCGCGAGAGAGACGGTGCGTGCCTGACCGGGGGAAGGGGGAAGAGGGAAGAGGGACGGGGCCGCCCGTCCCCGCCGCCGATCGAGACGGGATGGCGGCGGCGCTGCGGGAAGCCCGGCGCGCCCGCAACCTCGGGGAAGTCCCCGTCGGGGCGGTGGTAGTGCGGGATGGCCAGGTCATCGGGGCCGGGCATAACGAGACCGAAACCCGGCACGATCCGACGGCGCACGCCGAGCTGCTGGCGAT